>NZ_JAGFPF010000001.1:0-317736 GCF_025962695.1 Candidatus Symbiopectobacterium sp. NZEC135
CTGACGTTCACGGATGTGAACGGCAAGGTTGTCACGGTAACGGGTGTCACCGTAGTGGACGGCAAGTGGAGCACCACCGCCGACCTGAGCGCTCTGGCGGAAGGCAGGGTGGACGTGAAGGCCACCGCTACTGACCCGGCGGGCAATCAGGCGCATGACACCGCATCCTCGACGCTGGATGTCACCGCTCCTGAGATAGATATCACCGGATTTGCGGGCAACGACGGCTATATCAATCAGCAAGAGTTGGGTGGGACCTTTATTGAGGGGACGAGTAACGAGCGTTTCGTCAACCTCACCTTTACGGATATCAATGGCAAATCGGTCACTGTCAGCAGTGTGCCGGTCTTTGATGGTAAATGGCATAACACGGTGAATCTGGCTTCGCTGGCAGAAGGCAAAATCACCGTAGTGGCAACGGCGACGGATGCCGCAGGCAACCAAGCTCAGGACAGTGCCAGCGCCACGATGGACAAGACCCTACCGGAAATTGATATTACGAATTTTGCCGGCAATGATGGTTATATCAATGCTCATGAATTAGCCGGACAATTTATTCAGGGTACCAGTACGGAAGACCTCGTAACATTGGTCTTCACAGACAGTAAGGGTAAAGAGGTCACGCTGACTAATGTGCCTGTTATTGATGGTAAATGGAGTACTTCAGCCGATCTGAGCACATTGGCAGAAGGCAAGATTAAGGTGGTTGCAACAGCAACGGATCTTGCGGGTAATCAGGCTCACGATAACGATCAAGCTGTATTGGACACCACTCCGCCTGTCGCGCACGACGAGACGGTGACTGGACTGGAAGATACGCCGGTACACATCGGTTGGGACAGTCTGGGCGTTTCTGGCGATACGTCCAGCGTGGTGATTTCCTCATTGCCACCGGCCAGCGCGGGTACGCTGTATTACAACGATAATGGCACCTGGAAACCCGTCACGGAAGGGCAGTCGTTTAACTCGACCAATACAGATTTGCGCTTTGATCCTGCAGCAAATGCTTCCGGTTCTCCTTACAGCATTGTGAATTATACGCCGGTGGATAACGCCGGTAACGTTGGTGTCGAGACGTCGCTCAATATTGATATTACGCCAGTGGCGGATGCACCGGCGGTGACGCTGGCTGTAACGCCAGGAGATACAACTCCGGCATCAACAATAATCAAGGTCAATGGGGGCAGTGAAAATGCTAATGGGTTCGATGTTCAGGATGGCAAGATAGTTAAAATCGGTTCTGATGTCCGTGTGTGGTTGAGCCCCGACGACACAGTACCAGAATCCGCGAACCCTGCTGAACAAATAAAATACTATACCAATGGTAATCCACAGACTGATAAAACGCATGCCGATATATTTGTGATCCATGACGGTAGTGGTTATTGGCAAGATGGCAACTGGCGTCCTTTGAATGCATTTACTGGTGATTCAGATAGCGTATCTTCTGGTACTAAATCTGATTATGTCTTCATTGAAGGTACAGTCACTGATGGGTATAAGGGGTCTTACGGTACCAATAATAATGCCAATACTAACGTGAATACCTTTGATGACGTATCAGTAACCTATAAAGGAAGTACGTTGGTTCAGGGAAGTAACCATCTTGATGGCATTATTTATGGCGATGGATCGTTTGTTGCGGCAAACAATGGCCGTACGACAACAACGACGTCGAGTGATCCCGGCACGCAGGAACACTCGCTGGATGTCTCTGCCGCACTGACCGATCTCGACGGCAGTGAAACGCTATCGGGCATTACGCTGACTGGCCTGCCGGAAGGCACCAAAGTGGTTGACCATATCAACAACGATGCGACTTATACCGTGGGCAAAGAGGGCACTTACACCATTGCCAACGCGCATAACGCCAGCTCACTGTCTGGCACAGTCACGTTGTACGTGCCGGTAGCCGCAGGCAAGTTCGAGGTAGTCGCGCAGGCAACGTCAACCGAAAAACTCAACCATGACACCGCGACCGGGTATTCGACGGAAGGCGTTGAACAATACGGGGCTGCGATTGGGAGTACTGGTGATGACACCGTTCAGGGCACCAACAGTAACGATGTGATGATAGCCGATGTCTCCGGTCTGCAACTGGTGGAAGGCACCAACTACAACATCGCGTTTATGGTCGATAGCTCGGGCAGTATGAGCGATACCGATATCGCCAATACTGTTGCTTCTCTGAAAAACGTGTTTAACAGCCTGATTAACAGCGCTAACGGTTCTCATGCCGGTAAGGTGAATGTATTCCTGGCAGACTTCGATACGCAGGTTGGTCGTACGGTGTCGGTAGATCTCAAAGATCCGACGGCGCTGACCAAGCTCACCAGCGTGCTGAACTCGATGGTTGGCGGTGAAAACGGCGGTGGCACCAACTATGAGGACGTGTTTAAAACCACGGCCAACTGGTTCCAAAGCGCGGCAGTGAAAAATAACGTTGGTACTAACCTGACCTATTTTATTACCGACGGTGAGCCGACCTATTATCAGAAGGATGAATCTAGCCAGGTGCAGGTGGGGTACAAGAATGAAGTACTGAATATTGATAATATTCAATACACCCCGGGTCAAGCTTATTGGATGTCTGCACGGGACGGTTATCGTGAAGTGATCAGTGCAAGTGGTGATGTTTATAAATACAATCGCGATTACTCTCGTGAAATTGTTGGCCATGTGCGTGATCAGGGTGACGGTACCTATGAGATCTCTACCCGAGGAGGAATAGGTAATAATGATGACTGGTATTACGGCCCATCCAACCTTGCTGCAAGTCAGCAAAATGCAGACGCTGCCTTTAAGCTGTTGCAGTCGATATCGCACAACACGATTGAGGCGATTGGCGTGGGCAAATCGCTCGATGCCAGCAGTCTGACGCGTTACGACTCCGATGGGATCGTGCAAAGCAAGATCGATCCAACCAAGCTGAGTGAAGCGATCCTGGGCAGCAACAAACCGTTGCCCGGTGGGGACGACACGTTGCACGGGGGAATTGGCAATGACATCCTGTTTGGTGACGTGGTGCGTTTTGAAGGCATTGAAGGTAACGGCTTGTCGGCGCTGCAAACCTATATCGCGCAGCAGATGAAAGTCTCCAGTGTCACGGTGCAGGATATGCATCATTACATTGCCGATCATCATCAGGCGTTTGATCTCTCTTCCAGCAACGACGGTGATGATAAACTGTACGGTGATGCGGGTAACGATATTCTGTTTGGTCAGGGCGGTAATGACCTGCTTAACGGGGGTGAAGGTAACGACATCCTGTACGGCGGCAGCGGTGACGATATCTTGATTGGCGGTAAGGGCAATGACACGCTGATTGGTGGCTCAGGGGCGGATA
This sequence comes from Candidatus Symbiopectobacterium sp. NZEC135, assembly GCF_025962695.1. Taxonomy (NCBI): domain Bacteria; kingdom Pseudomonadati; phylum Pseudomonadota; class Gammaproteobacteria; order Enterobacterales; family Enterobacteriaceae; genus Symbiopectobacterium; species Candidatus Symbiopectobacterium sp. NZEC135. Next base: position 3,347 of record NZ_JAGFPF010000001.1, read on the forward strand.
CCTTTATGTGGCAAAAAGGCGATACCGGCTTTGATGTCATCAAAGATTTCAACCCGGGTGAGGGTGACAAGATCAATTTGCACGATCTGATCGGCGATCTGGATAAAGGGGCCGACCTTAGCCGCTATATCCGCTTCACCGATCATAACGGTTCTCCCACCATTGAAGTCAGCACCCAGGGTGACTTCTCAGGCAACACTGGCGGGACGGTGAATGTGTCTATCACGCTTGAGCATTACAGTGGATCAATGCCTTCGCTGGAAAGTCTGGTCAGCAAGCCCGAACAGACGGTAAACTGAGTTGTATTACTTGCGCCCGGAGAAGGCATTGGCCTTTTCCGGGGCGAGGCAGCCATACCGTACCGGAGAGAAGAGGTGGTGCATGTATTATATCCAGCGCGATAGCCAGGGGCTTTTAGTTAGAGTGGCGGATGTGCCCTTTGACGAAATGACCGGCAAACTGGCAAAAGATTCTCCGGAAGCGATCCTATGGCGGAAAAATCAGGAAGTGATGCTCAGTGGGTTGCAGCAGCTACGCCAAAGTGATTTGGAAATGGTGCGTGTGCTTGAGGATTTGATCCAGGTGCTGACGCAGAAAGGCGTGATCAATATTACCGATTTCCCTGCGGCCGCACAGTTGAAGCTGATTAACCGTGCCCATGCACGTGAAGCACTCAACGGTGGGCTGAGCAAGCTGATTAACGACGAAGATGAGGCGATGTTTTAAGCCTCAGTCGTTGTAATTTTTTTCAAAGTGCGTGCAGCCAAGCTTGTCTGCACGCACTGTTGTTATTAACGCCCTTAAACGCTATTTAAGCAGCAGCGTGTTATCCGGTGCGGGGAACGGTTCTCCCAACAAACGCCCCATAGCACCCTGTAACCCCATGCCGCGCAGCGTATCCAGTTCACCTTCAGTCTCGACACGTTCAGCGATCAGCGGCAAATCGATGCTGTTGGCGGTGCGGTAAAGGGCTTCAATAAACACCTTTTTGTCGTTTTCCCGATCGATATTGCGAATGTAGCTGCCATCAATTTTCAGGTAGGCAAGCCCCCATTGCGCCAGATTACCTATCAGGTTAAAACGCCCGCCGAAGTGTTGTAGTCCCAGTTGGCAACCGTATTCGCCGAGCAATGCGATCAGTGCTTCAAGATGATGGGTTTCCGGCAACTGGTTTTCATCCAGTTCCAGAATCACACGGCGTGCCCGCTCAGGATGGCCCTTAAGTGGTGCCAGCATTTGCGCCAGCAGGTTTAAATCCAGTACTGTACTGCCCGACAGACTCAGCGCCAGCGTGCCAGAACTGCGCGACAGATAATCCAATGTTTGTTTTACCATCACCTGATCTAACCGGGCACTCCAGCCAAAACGCTGGATCCAGGGGAGGAAAAATCCTGCTGCGATGCTGTTGCCCTGCTCATCATTGATACGCGCCAGCACCTTATGGTGAAGCACGTCACCGGGGGGCGCACAGCGGCAAACCGGTTGGAAGAACAGTTGCAAGCGCTCCTCATTCAGCAGCGTATCCAGGCGATTAAACCACAGGTGGCGATCGGCTTCCGCCGGTGAATTGGCTTCATTTTCCGTCAGCGGCTCATGATGCAGAGGGGAACTTTCTGCTCGTGTGAGTGCGTGATCTCCCTGTATCAACAGCGATTTAAGGCTATCGCCGTGTTTGAACGGCACCATGCCCAATGCGGCAACGGGGGAACTGTCGATCTCGCCCGTTAATGCGAGTGATTCCAGGTTGTGTGAAAGCGCGACGACCAGCGTGTGCGCTTCTTTTTCTGCCATGCCGGGGCACAATAAGGCAAATTCACCGCCGCGTAAACGTGCCAGCACGCTCTCCTGTTCGGCATAGAGCCTTTTCGCGGTACGCATCATTTTCGCCATGGTTTCCAGCAGCGAATCGGTGCGTTGACCGCCGAGCCGTTGGTTGAGACCGGCAAGATCCTGTATGCGAATCATGATGAGATAGCCCGGCGGTGTCTCTTCATCGCTGCTTTTGTCATTGAACTGCATCTCAAAAGCACGACGATTAGGCAGACCGGTTTGCGGATCCTGGTAGGCTTCCTGACGTAAGCGTTCACTTCGCTCGGCCTCTTCCTCAAACAGCATCTTCAGCTTGCTGACCATCAAGTTCATGGCCTGCGCCACGCGGCGGAATTCGGGGGTGCTGGGTAAATCCGGCTGGGTGAGGTATTCGCGGCGGGTGATCGCCAACGACTGTTTCACCATGTAATTCAAGGGGCGCAACTGGCGGCGCAGCAGCAGCGCGCCGATCAGTAAGCCGAACACCGCGCAGCCCAATAACCACAGGGCTCCCGCTGAGGTGCTTTGCCACAGACGAGTAACGGCAAACATTGGGTGACTGACCACTTCCACTTTTGCTGCCTGCTCCCACCCGCGCATCACGATGGCCTCACCAGTGCCCGGCGTCAGATTGACCAACTGCACAAACCAGGCTGGAACATTGGGAATTTCAGGTGAGGCGACGCGTTCCAGCGTGACGTTACCGGTTTTAATGTCACGCACGCGAATGCTGGAAAAATAGCCGCTATCGAAAATTGAGCTGACCATTAATTCCACCATGGCCGGATCGTCAATATTGGGTGTTAACGATAATCCAAGTGCGGTGGCGGCATCCTGCGCGTGGGATTGCAATTGGTTATTCGACTGCTCACGTGAATTTTCCAGACTGACAAAAAAGCTGCCGCTAAAAATCACCAGCACGAATAAGCAGATGGCTATCAAAAGTTGTTTGTATAGAGACATCGCCTAATCCTACTCTTCAAGAGAAAAACCTTCGGCCCGCATTTTGGTCAATACATCTTGCCAACGCGAAAGCCGTTTACTGTCGCCGACCCGTTTATTGCTGCCGCCACTACCGGGCAGCCACAATCCCTCTGCGTTAAAGGAATAAACGGGGATGAGATCGGTACGCTGCGTCGCGGGTAATATTTTATCCGTTAGATTATCCAATACCAGAGGAATAGCGGTCGGGGTAGGATAATAAGCAACGATCATATGTGCCTGATTAAGGCGCAATGCTTTAACGTAAGTAATTCGCAGCTTTTCATTCGGAATACCGAGCCGACGTAGCGTAAAATATTTTGCAATAGAATAATCTTCGCAGTCAGCCATTCCTTTTCGCAGTGCTTCGATAGGCGTTGCCCAATAATCTTCCTGCTGCCAGATGACGCGGTCGTCGCGAAATAGCAGCCGTTCATTAAAAAAAAGGTTTACCGATTCCAATAATTTTTTTTCATCGCTGCCTGACAAGGAGCCTAATAATGCTTGCCACTCATTAATTCGCTTACGCGCCTCCGGTGTTGCGGGGCCATAAAGTTGTTCTGTGCGCTGATTAATGGTAACGAAATCCCAATCCGCGCGCAGCGTTGCCGTCAGCAGTAACAGACTGCTGAACAGCACAAGCAGAACGCCTTTCTTACGCCATGTCGTTATCCAGCGGCCATTCACCGGTGTTTCTCTTCGCTATTGACTGAACCAGAGTAAGCCTCTCATCCTCATTGCAGTGTGCAGGCCTTATTGCGTGAAAATACGCCATGCGGCCCTGTTGAGCACAAGGCAAACATGCACACCTTCCTGGCGTGGAGATAGAATAGGCGCTGAGGGCGGAAACGCTGTCGATACAGACGAATTGTCGTTAACGATTATGGCAGAATAACCTACTTTTATGGCAGCCAAAAGTAATTATACCCGTCATACTTCAAGTTGCAGGTGCGTTGGCTGCGTTCACTCACCCGAATCACTTACCTAAGTAAGCTCATCGGGATTCATTCACTTGCCGCCTTCCTACAACTCGAATTATTTAGGGTATACACCCGTCATACTTCAAGTTGCAGCGTTGCCATTCGAATCCCCCCTTACTGCCTTCCTGCAACGCGAATTTTTTAGGGTATAGTAGCAAGCTGGGTCAGCAGCGCACACCGTGTGTCAGGGAGAAAAAATGAATTTAGCCACCTTGGTATCAGAAACTCGCAATCCGGCAACGATGGCGTTGGACAGTCAACCAACGCTTGCGATGATGACGCTGTTCAATCAGGAAGACCGTAAAGTGCCCGAGGCGATAAGTCTGGTGCTGCCGGAGATTGCGCGCGCGGTGGATATGGCGGCTGACAGAATGAGGGCCGGTGGGCGATTGATCTATCTCGGCGCGGGCACCAGTGGGCGATTAGGGGTACTTGATGCGTCTGAATGCCCACCTACCTTTGGCGTGCCTCACGGGCTGGTTATTGGGCTGATAGCGGGTGGACCCGGCGCGTTGTTGAAAGCTGTCGAAGGTGCAGAGGACAATCCTTCTCTCGGCGAGGCCGATCTGGTGGCGCTGTCACTGACACCGCAGGACACCGTAGTGGGGCTGGCTGCATCGGGCCGCACGCCTTATGTTATTGGCGCGTTGAAATATGCACGTGGTCAAGGCTGTGGTACGGTCGCCATCTCTTGTAACCCGGCATCCCCGATTGCGGCGCTGGCCGAGGTGGCGATTTCTCCCGTTGTGGGGCCGGAGGCGTTGACCGGTTCGACGCGCCTGAAATCCGGTACGGCTCAAAAGCTGGTGCTCAACATGATTTCCACGGGAGTGATGGTTAAGCTGGGAAAGGTGTACCAAAACCTGATGGTTGATGTAAAAGCCACTAATGAAAAACTGGTAGACCGGGCCTGCCGTATCGTGATGGAAGCCACGGGGGCCGCGCGTGACGATGCGCAGCGAGCGTTACAAGAAACCGGCTATGCGGCCAAACCCGCTATACTGATGATCCTCAGCGGTATCAGCGCGGCAGAGGCCGAGCAGCGGTTGGAAAGGCACCACGGTTATCTACGCGATGCGCTGCTTCCCTAACTAGACGGAAATATGCCCATACTTTCCCGTAACGTGGCGACTACCTGGCAAGAGGAAAACGGTTTGGGTGAACAATCACCGACACGTATCGTGTTTTTTGATTTGGACGGCACGTTGCATCGTCAGGACATGTTTGGCTGTTTTTTACGTTATTTGCTAAAACGCCTGCCGTTAAATTTACTGCTGGTTATTCCGGTGCTGCCGGTGGCCGGGCTGGTATTGTTGGCGCGCGGCAGGGCGGCGCGCTGGCCAATGAGCGCTCTGCTTTGGGCCATTACCTTTGGTCGCCGTGAGGCACATTTACGGGCGCTGGAGCAGGGGTTCGTTGCCCGCTTTCGTCGCTGGGTGACGCCATTTCCTTTGGTGCAGCAGCGCTTGACCGACTACCTCGCGGCTTCCGATGCGCAAGTGTGGCTGGTAACTGGCTCGCCGCAGCGTCTGGTTGAGCAGGTTTACCATGATTCCGCGTTTCTACCCGGCGTCAAACTGATGGGCAGTCAGATAGTGCGTGGTTATGGTGGCTGGGTGTTACCGCTGCGCTGTCTGGGGCGGGAGAAGGTAGTGCAGATGGAAAAACAGCTTGGTGCGCCACTGCAATTGCACAGCGGGTATAGCGATAGCAAGCAAGATAATCCGCTGCTGTTTTTTTGCGAACACCGTTGGCGCGTGACGCGTGCAGGCACGTTGCAACAGTTGGAGTAACGGTGTCGGCGAGACAATAAGCTCTCTGCTTTTTCTTCACACCCTGTATAATGCGCGCGACCCAAAAAGCGCGATGAATACCCGGGAGACACCATGAATGACACCCTTGATGGTCATGATACGTCTGATGAATATTGGATGCGTCATGCCCTGACTCTGGCCCAACGGGCGCAGGAGGAGGGGGAGGTGCCCGTCGGTGCTGTACTGGTTCTGGATAATCAGGTGATTGGTGAGGGCTGGAATCGCCCCATCGGTCATCACGATCCGACCGCACACGCCGAAATCATGGCGTTACGTCAGGGGGGGAAAATCTTGCAGAACTACCGCTTAATCAATGCAACGCTGTATGTGACGCTTGAGCCTTGCGTGATGTGCGCCGGGGCGATGGTGCACAGCCGCATTGGTCGGCTGGTGTATGGTGCTAACGATGAAAAAACCGGGGCGGCGGGGTCGTTGGTCGACATCCTGCGTCATCCCGGCATGAATCATCAGATAGCGATCACGTCTGGCGTACTGGCTGCCGAATGCGCTCATACCCTCAGCGATTTCTTCCGTATACGCCGCGCACAGCATAAAGCACGACGTGCTCAGGAAAAGGCTGGCGGGGCAGCCTGATATACCCGTCATACTTCACGATTTGTCCTGCAACATGAATTATTTAGGGTATCGCTTATTTGCCGAGTTTTTCTGGCGGAACGGCAGGGTAAGCGCTCGCTAACAGTTCCTGCTGCTGGGTTTTGTTAGCCTTCTCAGTCAGATATCCCTCCAGACTCAGCATATAGCGGCGAATGTTTTCAACGTAGTTATAAGCTTCGTGGCCGCGGGCATAGCCGTAAGTGGTCTGGGTATAGTAGCGTTTCTGGCTCAGCATCGGCAGGCGGACCTTCACATCCGCCCAGCTATCAGGATTGCCCTTCTGCTTTTCCGTCAGTTTGCGCGCATCCAGCAGATGGGCATAACCCATATTGTAAGACGCCAGTGCGAACCAAATCTTCTCATCCTCGGGGATGCTTTCCGGCATTTTTTCCATCATGTGCGCCAGGTAGCGTGCACCGCCGCTAATGCTCTGTTCCGGATCGAGCCTGTCGGTCACATTCAGGCTCTCAGCGGTATTGCGCGTCAGCATCATTAACCCGCGCACGCCGGTCGGTGAGGTCGCCAACGGGTTCCAATGTGATTCCTGATAAGAGATGGCCGCCAGCAATTTCCAGTCAATGTCGCTGGCATATTTGGCAAACAGTGGTTGCAGGTCGGGCAAGGTATTGTCGATGGCGCTCAGGAAGGTGCGGGTATCGACATAATCAAATTCGCCGACATGGCCGAGGTATTTTTCTTCCAACCGCGCCAGCGTGCCGTCTTCCACGGTTTGGCTGAAAAAGTCCAACAGGGCGGCGTACAGGCTGTCGTCCTGCGTACGGCGCATATACCAGGTGACAGGTTCTTCGTCGCTCAGATCGAACGCCACGGAAAGCTGTGGGTGAATGCGCTGCATCAAACCGATGGTGACGGAATCCGCCAGTGTGTAATCCAATGCGCCTTGCGCTACCTGTTTGAGCAAATCCTGTGTGCTCAGATCCGAGGCGGCTTCCCAGCTTAACGCCGGATATTTATTGCTTTTCAAATCACGTAACGTGGCAATATGGGCTGAGCCCGATGTAACCGCTAACCGACCGCTCAGTTTCTCCAGGTTTTTAGGGCGCGTGGCACCCATGCGGTAAACCAGTTGCTGCGAGACGGAATAGTAGGTTGGCCCAGCGCGAAAGCGATCCAATCGCTCATGGTTGTAGATAAGCCCGGCGGCAAGCAGATCGGCATTGTCGTTGTCGAGATCGTTGAACAAGGCGTCAAGATTGGGGCGTGCCGACACCACCAGCTTCACGCCAAGGTAATCGGCGAATCGTTTAGCCAGTTCATAATCGAGCCCTGAGGGGGTTCCGTTACTGAGGGTATAGGTCAGCGGCGAAGTGAGCGTGCTAATACGCAGCTCGCCCCGAGAAAGGATCTGATTGAGCTGTGTATCCTGGCCGCTGCGCCAGGGGATATTGGGCCAGAGCGCCAACATCAGCAGTAACGTAATAACCCCGATGAAAAAATAATTTAATGTTAAACGCTTCAAATAGTTATCTCTCGGTGGCCGTGTGGCCTTTCTGTCTGTAACGGCAGTTTTTTTGTCTACACTCTCCCAGAGTGGGGGCATTTTGCTTAACAAACCGCCAGTGTGCAACAGTTATCCATCAGGTTAAAGTTTGACCATGACGAAAATAAGATGTGCAACAAACTCTGCGCAAACGGTTTCGTCGAGCGTCACAATTCTCTATAATGACGCGCGTTTCCCCCCTTGGCTGCGCGACAAAGTAGCGCCCACTGACGTACTGAAACTCAGTACATCGAAGACGAGAGATTTTTAGATGATGGAAATACTGCGTGGTTCACCTGCCCTATCGGCCTTCCGTGTAAATAAGTTGCTGACGCGTTGCAAAGAGCACTTTTTGCCAATTAGTGATATCTATGCGGAGTACGTTCACTTCGCCGCCGTGCGTGCACCACTGAACAGCGATGAGCAGGTCAAACTGACACGACTGTTAAAATATGGCCCCTCTCTCGCGGAGCATGAGCCAAGTGGGCGCTTACTGTTGGTCACACCGCGTCCCGGCACCATTTCTCCCTGGTCTTCCAAAGCTACCGATATCGCCCGCAACTGCGGTCTGGACAAGGTGATTCGTCTGGAGCGCGGATTAGCCTTCTATATTCATGCGCCGACGCTGAGCGATGAACAGTGGCAGCAACTGGGCGCGCTGCTGCATGACCGCATGATGGAAACCGTATTCACAGCGATGGCGCAGGCGGAGCAGCTGTTTGCCCAGCATCAGCCTGCCCCGTTGAAACGGGTAGACGCGCTGCTTGAAGGGCGTAAGGCGTTGGAACAGGCCAACGTGCGTTTGGGACTGGCGCTGGCGGAAGATGAAATCGACTACCTGTTGGATGCCTTTACCCGTTTGGGCCGCAATCCGACCGACATTGAACTCTATATGTTTGCTCAGGCCAACTCTGAGCACTGCCGCCACAAAATTTTCAACGCCGACTGGGTGATTGACGGTGAAGCACAGCCCAAGTCGCTGTTCAAAATGATCAAGAACACCTTCGAGCACACGCCGGAACACGTGTTATCTGCGTATAAAGATAACGCGGCGGTGATGGAAGGCTCCGAAGCAGGGCGTTTCTTTGCCGATCCGCAAGGGCACTATGCCTACCATCAGGAACCGACACACATTCTGATGAAAGTGGAAACCCATAACCACCCGACGGCCATTTCTCCGTGGCCGGGTGCGGCGACCGGTTCCGGCGGTGAAATTCGTGATGAAGGGGCGACGGGGCGTGGCGCCAAACCTAAAGCTGGCTTGGTCGGTTTTTCGGTTTCTAACCTGCGTATTCCTGACTTTGAACAGCCGTGGGAAGAAGATTTCGGTAAGCCGGATCGTATCGTCAGCGCGTTGGACATCATGCTTGATGGCCCGCTGGGCGGTGCGGCCTTTAACAACGAGTTTGGTCGCCCTGCGTTGACCGGTTACTTCCGTACCTATGAAGAGCAGGTTGACAGTCATAACGGCAGTGAACTGCGCGGTTATCACAAGCCGGTGATGCTAGCAGGCGGTATTGGTAACATCCGTGCCGATCACGTGAAAAAAGGCGAGATCACGGTAGGCGCCAAACTGATTGTGCTGGGTGGCCCCTCCATGAACATCGGTCTGGGCGGCGGTGCGGCCTCCTCCATGGCCTCCGGCCAATCGGACGCCGATCTGGATTTCGCCTCCGTACAGCGCGATAACCCGGAAATGGAACGCCGTTGTCAGGAAGTGATCGACCGCTGCTGGCAACTGGGTGAAGAGAACCCGATCCTGTTTATCCATGACGTGGGGGCGGGCGGTCTGTCCAACGCCATGCCAGAGCTGGTGAGTGATGGCGGACGCGGCGGACGCTTTGAGCTGCGCGACATTCTCAACGATGAGCCGGGCATGAGTCCGCTGGAAGTGTGGTGTAACGAATCGCAAGAACGCTATGTGCTGGCGGTTGCGCCAGAAAAACTGGCGTTGTTTGATGAGTTGTGCCGTCGTGAGCGCGCCCCTTATGCGGTCATTGGTGAAGCGACGGAAGAGCAACATTTAACCCTGAACGATCGCCACTTCAATAATCAGCCGATCGATCTGCCGCTCGACGTGTTGCTGGGCAAAACGCCGAAAATGCTGCGCGACGTTAAGCGTCTGGCGAGCGAAGGCACCTTGCTGAACCGCGAAGGTATCTTCCTGGCTGAAGCGGTAGAGCGCGTGATGCACCTGCCGGTGGTGGCAGAGAAAACCTTCCTAATCACCATTGGTGACCGTTCCGTAACCGGTATGGTGGCACGGGACCAGATGGTCGGACCGTGGCAGATCCCGGTGGCAAACTGCGCCGTCACCACCGCAAGCCTCGACAGCTACCACGGCGAAGCGATGTCGATTGGCGAACGTGCACCTGTGGCGTTGCGCAACTTTGGTGCCTCCGCGCGTTTGGCGGTGGGTGAAGCCTTAACCAACATCGCCGCGACCCAGATTGGTGCGTTAACCCGCGTGAAGCTCTCTGCAAACTGGATGTCGGCAGCAGGGCACCCCGGTGAAGACGCCGGACTTTACGAAGCGGTAAAAGCTATCGGCGAAGAACTCTGCCCGGCATTGGGGTTGACCATTCCGGTGGGTAAAGACTCCATGTCGATGAAAACCCGCTGGCAAGACGGCGATCAGGAGCGCAGCGTCACCTCTCCGCTTTCACTGGTGATCACCGCATTCGCCCGCGTAGAAGATGTGCGTAAAACGGTCACGCCGCAGTTGCGCGCCGATCGTGATAACGTGCTGCTGTTGATCGACCTGGGTGCCGGGCACCATACGCTGGGCGCGACAGCGCTGGCACAGGTCTACCGTCAGTTGGGCCGTCATACCGCCGATGTGCGGAATCCGCAGCAGTTGGCTGGCTTCTTTAACGCTATCCAAACGCTGGTAGCGGATGATGCGCTGCTGGCTTACCACGACCGTTCTGATGGTGGTCTGGTGGTGACGCTGGCAGAAATGGCGTTTACCGGTCACTGCGGCATCGATGTTGATATCGCGGCATTGGGTAACGACCCGCTGGCCTCGCTGTTTACCGAAGAACTGGGTGCTGTGATTCAAGTGTCCGCCGATCGTCTGGCGCACGTTGAGCAGGTTCTGGCCGATCACGGTTTGGCTGATATTGTTCACCGTTTGGGCCATGCCTCTCAGGGCAACCGCTTTGTGATTACGCATGGCAACGATGTGGTGTATCAGGAGAGCCGCACCACGTTGCGCACCTGGTGGGCGGAAACCACTTGGCAGATGCAGCGCCTGCGTGACAACCCGCACTGTGCCGATCAAGAACATGCTGCTAAACAGGATGAAACCGATCCGGGCCTGAATGTCTCACTGACGTTTGATCCCGCACAGGATATTGCTGCGCCCTTTATCGCCAAAGGCGTTCGTCCTAAAGTGGCGGTGCTGCGTGAGCAGGGCGTTAACTCCCACGTTGAAATGGCAGCCGCGTTCCATCGTGCCGGTTTTGATGCTATCGATGTGCACATGAGCGATTTGCTGGCAGGGCGCCGCGATTTGCAAGATTTTCAGGCACTGGTCGCGTGCGGCGGCTTTTCTTACGGCGATGTGCTGGGCGCGGGTGAAGGTTGGGCAAAATCCATTCTGTTTAACCCGCGCGTGCGCGATGAGTTTGCTGCCTTCTTCCAACGTCCACAAACGCTGGCACTCGGGGTGTGCAACGGTTGCCAGATGATGTCTAACCTGCGCGAGCTGATTCCGGGCGCAGACCACTGGCCGCGTTTTGTGCGCAACCTGTCTGACCGCTTTGAAGCACGCTTCAGTTTGGTTGAAGTCACCAAAAGTCCGTCATTGTTTATGAATGATATGGTGGGATCGCGCATGCCGATCGCGGTTTCTCACGGTGAAGGGCACGTTGAAGTGCGCGATGCTGCTCACTTGGCGGCGCTGGAGCATGAACATCTGGTCGCACTGCGCTTTGTGAACAACTTTGGGCAGGTCACTGAGAACTATCCGGCGAACCCGAACGGTTCTCCGAACGGTATCACGGCCGTCACCAGCGCCAGTGGCCGTGCCACAGTGATGATGCCACACCCGGAACGCGTTTTCCGTACCGTGAGCAACTCTTGGCACCCAGAAACCTGGGGTGAAGACAGCCCGTGGATGCGTATGTTCCGCAATGCGCGTCGTCAGCTTGGCTAAGGGGTAGCCGGTCACTGAGCAATAAAAGGGGCGAATAGCCCCTTTTTTATTGCGCGGAGAGTCGTTTTTTCTACAATATCGAGATTTGTCGTGATATAGCGACAATTGGCTTTATTAATGTCTCTGTTTGACGACATTTAATTGATTGATTTTATTGATAATATGCGTTGGATAATATAAGTCGTATTTTTTTGACGACAGATTTTAGCGATAGGCGCGTAATATGGCGTTAATAAAGACATCCTTCTGCGCTTTATATCGTTGATTTAAATTTAAGTTATTATTTATCAACTAGTTAAAATTGATATTGCGAAGTGGCATGAATAGTGCATAATATCCTGCGTTGCTCATTCACCTCGTTATGATTGCGCTGTTGATAATATCGCTTTGCGCTCAAAACACACCGAATGACGCCACAAGAAAGGGTGCCTATCGTCCACTACACCGATAACAGTCTGCCATGCAGCTTTATCAAACATCGGGCGACACGTTGAGTGAGGCACCACCTATTCAGTTGCCCGGTTAGCGCTTACGCAACCGGGCAGCGACTGACCCTCTTTTCTGCACCTCTTGATGGGTTTATCACCCCGTTTGCTCAAGGGAAAAACATTGCGCTTTTATGCCACTTCGTTAGCATCATGACGGATGAATAAATAACGAGATGATTTCCTTGAAACGCTGGCGTCTGTTTCCGCGCTCTTTGCGCCAATTAGTGATTATGGCGTTCCTGCTGGTGCTCTTGCCGCTGTTGGTGCTCGCCTATCAGGCGTATGACAGCCTGGATACCCTGAGCGAACAAGCCGCAGACATTAACAAATCCATGCTGGTGGACGCGCGCCGCAGTGAAGCCATGAGTGGCACCGCACTGGCGATGGAGCGTAGCTATCGCCAATACTGCGTGCTGGATGACAGCACGCTGGCTACCCTCTACCAAAGCCAACACAAGCAATATGCGCAGATGCTGGAAGCGCACAGAAATGTTCTGCCCGATCCCCGCACTTACCAACAGTTAAGCCAACACCTTGTCGCACTGGCGAGCCTGGATTGTGCCAACAGCACGCCGACCAACGCGGCGCAGGAACAACTGACGCAGTTTGCGCAGGCCAATGCGCAACTGCTGCAAATGACGCGAGAAGTGGTGTTTTCTCGCGGGCAGCAATTGCAACAGGGTATCGCCGAGCGCGGCAAGTTTTTTGGCTGGCAGTCGCTGGTGCTGTTTATGGTCAGTTTGCTGCTAGTGGTGCTGTTTACCCGTATGATCATTGGACCGGTTAACGGCGTGGAGCGCATGATCAAACGGCTGGGAGAAGGGCGATCGCTCGGTAATACCAGTACCTTTAAAGGGCCAAGAGAGATTCGCACGCTGGCGCAGCGCATTATCTGGTTGAGTGAGCGACTCTCCTGGCTGGAGTCGCAGCGGCACGAATTTTTGCGTCATATCTCTCATGAGCTGAAAACCCCGTTGGCGAGCCTGCGAGAAGGCACCTCGCTATTGGCCGACGAAGTTGTCGGACCATTGACGCCGGATCAAAAAGACGTGGTAGCGATTTTGGATAACAGCAGTCGGCACCTGCTGGAACTTATCGATCAGTTGCTGGATTACAACCGCAAGCTGGCGGATACCCCAACGGAGATGGAGCCTGTCGACATTGATGAAGTGGTGGATATCGTGATGTCTTCGCACAGTCTGCCTGCCCGTACTAAGGCTATCCATACCGAAACGCGGCTTGATGTAACTCAGTGCTGGGCCGAGACCACATTGCTGATGCGCGTTATCGATAATCTCTATTCCAATGCGGTGCACTATGGCAAGGAATCCGGTAACATTTGGATTCGGAGTCGCCAGCATGGGCACCGGGTTCAAATTGACGTTGCCAACGATGGCGCGCCGATCCCTGAAGCAGAGCAAGGCATGATCTTTGAGCCCTTTTATCAGGGAAGCCACCAGCGCAAAGGCGCGGTGAAAGGCAGCGGTCTTGGGTTGAGCATTGCGCGCGATTGTATTCGTCGCATGCGCGGGGAACTGAGCCTGATACCGGTGGATTATGCTGACGTCTGTTTTCGTATTGAATTGCCCTTAACCGCTGAGAATGAATAACAAATGAAAGCAAGGTGCTCTGACGGCAGGGTTCGCGGATCGGTGTTGGCGCTGCTGGCATTGCTCGCGGGCTGCGTTGACACCACACATCACCGTATTGCGATACGTGATGTTGAAAATGTCACACCGAAGGAACAAGTAAGCGACTACCGTCTGACGCAGTGCGATAGCTTGTTGCGCATTGACGATCGCGACGCAGTGAATAACGCCCTTTATTGGTTGCGCGCCATGGATTGTGCCGAGCGATTAACCCCGCAACTGGCGCGTGAAGCAGCGCAAACGCTGGGGAGCGCGACCTGGGATCAGGCATTCAAGCAGAGCATTTTACTCGATCAGGTCAAAATTACCCCGGCAGAACGGCGTCAGACGCTCGATCGTCTGAATGGGTTTCAAACGGACTTTCCCGCGGCACTGCGTCCGCTGCTGCAAACCTGGCAGGACAAACAAACGTTCTGGCTGGCGTTGACGGATGAGCGCATACGCACTCAGCGTTTGCAGGAGGCCAACGACAAACAGCTTGAAGCGATGCGGGTTCAACAGAACAATTTGCAATATCAACTGGATGTGACGACACGCAAACTGGAAAACCTGACGGATATTGAGCGTCAGCTTTCCACCCGCAAACCGATGAGCGGTGAACTTCCAGAGCCTGCGACTTCGCATGAGTCTGGCGCGGCGGAGCGCCACGGTGCGCCTGCGGCGTCAAAATAGGAGCCTACACGCCCATGACAATTCGAAAAACGGCTGATTTGTTGCTGGTCGATGACGATCCCAGTTTGCTAAAACTGCTGGGTATGCGTTTGACCAGTGAAGGGTTTCATGTCGTGACGGCGGAAAGCGGTGCGGAAGCGCTGCGCGTGCTGGCTCGCGATAGCATTGATTTGGTCATCAGCGATTTGCGCATGGATGAAATGGACGGTCTGGCGCTGTTTTCTGAAATACAGAAGCAGCAGCCTGGGCTGCCAGTGATTATTCTTACCGCCCACGGATCGATTCCTGATGCCGTGGCTGCGACCCAGCAAGGGGTATTTGGCTTTTTGACTAAACCGGTGGATCGCGATGCGCTCTATAAGGCGATCGATGATGCGCTGGCGCTCAGCGCCCCTGCCGGAGAGTCTCACTGGCGAGAAACCATCGTGACGCGCAGCCCGGTGATGCTGCGTCTGCTGGAACAGGCTAAACTGGTGGCGCAATCTGACGTAAGCGTGCTAATTAACGGCCAGAGCGGAACCGGGAAAGAGGTGCTGGCGCGGGCAATCCACAGTGCCAGTCCGCGCGCAAAAAACGCGTTTATCGCTATCAACTGCGGCGCACTGCCGGAACCGTTGCTGGAGTCTGAACTGTTCGGCCATGCCAAAGGCGCGTTTACCGGTGCGGTCAGCAGCCGCGAGGGGCTGTTTCAGGCGGCTGAAGGGGGCACGTTGTTCCTTGACGAAATCGGCGATATGCCGCTGTCGTTACAGGTCAAACTTCTGCGGGTGTTGCAGGAGCGTAAGGTGCGCCCACTGGGCAGCAATCGGGATATCGATATCAATGTGCGCATTCTTTCTGCTACGCACCGCGATTTGCCGGTCGCGATGGAAAAAGGCGAATTTCGTGAAGATCTCTACTACCGTTTAAATGTCGTGACCATGAAATTGCCTGCACTGCATGAACGGGCCGAGGATATTCCGCTGCTGGCAAATCATCTGCTACGCGAAGCGGCCAATCGCCATAAGCCGTTCGTTCGCAGTTTTTCCAGTGATGCAATGAAACGCTTGATGACGGCGAGTTGGCCCGGTAATGTGCGTCAACTGGTGAACGTGATTGAACGCTGCGTGGCGTTGACCAGCGCGCCAGTGATTAATGATGCGCTGGTAGAACAAGCGTTGGAAGGCGAGAACACTGCGTTGCCGACCTTTGTGGAGGCGCGTCACCAGTTTGAGCTGAACTATTTACGCAAGCTGTTGCAAATTGCTAAAGGCAATGTGACGCAGGCGGCCAGAATGGCGGGGCGTAATCGCACCGAATTCTATAAGTTGCTTGGACGTCACGCGTTGGATGCCAACGATTTTAAAGAGTAACAGCGCGTCGTGCGTTGTTGCGGTTAGCATTATCGTTTCACTGAATGTTTGTTACTGATGCCCGACTGCGGTCGAAGAGAAACAGGTTCACAAAGGTTATTTCATGAAAAAAATAGATGCGATTATCAAACCGTTCAAATTGGACGACGTGCGTGAAGCGTTAGCCGAAGTGGGTATCACCGGCATGACCGTCACGGAAGTAAAAGGATTCGGACGCCAGAAGGGCCACACCGAACTGTATCGCGGTGCCGAATACATGGTCGATTTTCTGCCCAAGGTAAAAATCGAGCTGGTGGTTGCCGATGACATCGTCGATACCTGTGTCGAAACCATCATTCAGACCGCGCAGACCGGTAAAATTGGTGACGGCAAGATCTTCGTGTTTGATGTGGCACGCGTGGTACGTATCCGTACTGGCGAAGAAGACGAAGCGGCTATCTGATGCGTAAGCCACGATCCCCGCTGAGCAGGGATCGTGCAACGTCCTGTCAAGGTGCGGTGGGTGTCCAGCCTGCCAGAACCTTGTCCTTAGTGTATTCTGCGGCCTGCTCTGCGGTGAGCTGACGCCGTCCGTCATTTTTTTCTGCGCCCGCCCCGGTTGAGTGGTATTCGAAGAACCGCGAATCCTGCGGCTGAAACCAAATTTTATCGCCTTTGATATCCTTGCCGGACATTTTGTCCCAGCCGTAGATCACATCGTCCATCTGGGTGTTGATAAACACCGTTTGTCCGATAGCGTTAGGGTCGGCATAGCGGCCATCAGGGAAGGTGGTCGTCGGGTGCCAAGGGCGACCGAGCGCATAGCTTTTCGCGGGGACATTGCTGCTTTCCTTGAATACCCGGCTGTTAGTAATCACCAGACCGTACTTCTGGTTGATATCGGTGCTGGGGGCGGTCAGGTAACCATAAGATTCATCACCGGGATTGACGCGCGTGCGCGCGACGATATCGCAATCATCAAACAGCGCCGTACCGTTACCGAAAATAAAGTCCACGGTGCCGCTGATACGGCATTTTTCAAAGAAGCTGCGCCCCCCTTTGACGTACAGCGTGTCTTGATAACCTACCAGACTGACATCGTGGAAGTAGGCACGATCGCTCTTCTCTGCCACCAACAGCGCCACGGCCTGAGTGTCTTTTATCTTGGTCGGGTCATCACTCTTCTTGGCTTCATTGGCCAGATAGTCAAAATCGTTGCGGATGGTCAGCGTGCGGGCACTGAAATCAGGCGCATCGATCTTCACCGTATAGCTGCCGGAAGTGCCCCATTTGGAACCGTCAGGCTTCAGTGCCCCAGCGGCCGTGTCCACGGCAATAATCGTGTGGTCACGGTCTTCGCCCTTAAAATGCACGTTGGGACGGGTGATCACCAGACGCTCATGGTAGGTGCCCTTTTTGATGTAAATAACAAACGGCGTGGTATCAGCGGGCGCGCTGGCGATAGCTTCACCAATGGTTTTAAAGGTGTTGGGTGCGGCAGGAGCCGTGGTCGACACCACCGCGTTAACATCTGAACTGGCAACCGCGTGATGCCAGGGGGCGGTCATCAGAACGGCCAGCGCAATCGCGCCTGAGAGAGGTTTAAGCATACCGATCATTCCTTAACTGTCGTGTCCGAGAGGTAAAGCCCATCGATTTGCACGATGGGAAAGCGCCCCTGAGCAAAGGCTCAGGGGAGTAAAGCTTTAGTGTTTTTTCTTGAGCAGATAATCGGCCAGTGGGCGTAGCGCGTCGTCGGTGCGAATGCTGTCTGCGACGATCTCGGCCACGGCAATCGCGCCTTTTTGTTGGAAATGGGTGGTATCCGGTTTGCTGGTGCTGCCCGCCTGATCTTTGTAGTACGGGTAGCGTTTAGGATCGATCACCAGCCAGTATTGCTTCCAGTGGCGTCCGTTATCCCGGTTAGCCAGCGCAATGGTATCGGGTTCGACATCCAGTAACGGGACATTGTTGGCCTTCGCGGTGTCTTTGATGGTTTGGCTGTAGTCGCCGATAAAAGCAAACCCGTTTTCAGCATTTTGACGGGTGAAGTGACTGTGAACCGCCGGGGTGCCGTCTTTGCCTTGTGCATCTTTCACGCGGGTTGTCGGGGTTAACAGCACTGGGATCATCTGGTGCTGGCGGGCATAGGTGATGTAACGTTCTAGCGCGTTCTGGAATGACATATCAGGCTTACCCTGCGGGAATTGGCGCTTACCTGCCGCATCATTGGGGTAGGTACACAAATTGCCGACATCCGCCGCGCCGCGTACCGCTCTGGCACCGTTGCAGTTCTGATCGTTATGGCCCATCTGAATGAAGATGTAGTCGCCGGGTTGCATCAGCGGCTGCATCTGCCGGAACCAGCCTTCATAGAAAAAATCACGCGAGCTGCGTCCGGCACGGGCGCCGTTGATCACTTTGACACTGCCGTCATGGCGGAATTGTTGTTCAAATACCTGTGCCCAGCCCATGCGCGGGAAACGCAGCTTCTCGTAGTTGGCGGCGGTGGAGTCGCCAACGATAAAGATGCGCGTCTTGGCCTTTTTGATCTCATCCAACTGACGGCGTGCATAGCCATAATCCAATCCTTCGTAGCTGCCGTCGGCGCTAAGGCCGACGATCGGTCGGAACACGCTATCCGTCAACACCGTGTGGCCTGCTTGTCCGCTGTCGTTATGGTAGTTACGGTTGTGATTGATTACCTCGACCAGTTGGCGCACGGCTTTTTGCTGCGTCGCCGGGTAGTGCAGGGGATCAAACTGTGTAGGGTTCGTGATACCCGCCTGTTTTAACGCGGGGCCGAAACCGGCATGAAACACCGCGTTAGCCTGTTTCCAGGTTGCCGCTGAGAGCACTGGCGTACCGGCGTCATCGGAAAGTTGTTGCGGGCCAATATAGCCTGCCGCCGCGGCCATGTCGGAGGCGATGCGATCGGTAAACGGGTTGATGTTGGCGGTGTTTCCTTTACCCGATTGCGCGGTTGGCAGCAACGCGCTCAGGCAGATGGCGCGCGCCTGATTGTTCAGTAAACAGTTATTGCCGCCGGACTCAACCGCAGACAGGCGCAGCGGTGCTGTTAATTCAGATACGTCCAACTGGTAGTGGCCCTGCTCATCCGTTTGCGTTTGGCGACGGTGCCCCTGTTGGTCACGCACAATAATGGTGGCGGGCAGGCGGGCATCGCGGTGTGCAACGATACCTTCGAGCGTGGTGTGTTCTCCCAACACCGTGGCGGGCAGCGTTTCGTTAGCCGGTGTAGCATTCTTTTGTGCATGGGCATAGCCCACAGAAGCGCTAATCAGCAGCGCGAGCGTAATGCGGTGAGAAAATCGTATAGACATGGTCAGATACATCCCTTGTAGCAAAAAGTAGTAAAAAAGACGACGTCGTTTGGGTGGTGTGCAACAGGCTTGCCGCAGTGCTAATGATTCTTACACAAATTCCTTGTTAGCTTGGCCAAAAAAGTGGGATGCAGACAGGCCGCAGAGCAAATCAAGAAGCTAAAACTACGTTTTTTTAAAATGAAACGTTATTTTAATTATGGCGTGGCGGATTTTTGTGATCGATACCGTTTTTTATCATTACCGGATCGGGTGGCAGCATAAATTTGTGATCGTGGATAAGATTACCGCGCGTGCGTTTGCCGCGCGGTAGGGGCTTGCGAGTCGGCGTATTACACGACTTTATGTGGACCAAAGCATTCGTAGTGTAGCTGTGAGGGGGCGATGCCCAATGCGAGGAGTTGGCGAGCGACGAATTGCATAAAGGCCACCGGGCCGCACAGATAAAAATGCATGTTAGTGTCGGTCAAACGGTACGCCAGTTTGTCCAGCGCCATTACGCCTTGATAGTGAAAATCTTCACCGGGACTATCGTCTTTACCGGGCTGGCGATACCACACGTAACGTGCCAGTGTGGGCCATTGCTGGTTAATCTGCGCCAGCTCATCGCCAAAGGCATGCACATCGCCGTTGTCAGCGGCATGCAACCACAGGACGTCTGCCTCATGCGCTCGATCTTTTAACTGGTGCAGCATGCTGAGTAACGGTGTTTGCCCTACGCCCGCAGAGATAAGCGTGACTGGTGTGGTCGGGGAGGCCGTTAAAAAGAAATCCCCATGGGGGGCTGCCAGCGAAATGATATCGCCTTCCTGTGCAATGTCATGGAGATAGCCGGAAACGGCTCCTTGATCCTCGCGTTTCACCGCAATGCGGTAAGTGCGACCATTAGGGGCGTGTGTCAGGGAATATTGGCGAATCTCCTGATGAGTAAGGCTGTCGTGGCGGATGTAGACAGCCAGATACTGGCCGGGTTTAAAATCCACCACCGGTTTGCCATCGACAGGCTCCAGCGTAAAACTGGCGATCAGCGCACTCTGCGCCTGCTTTTTCACGATGCGAAAGGGGCGCGTGCCTTCCCAACCACCGTGTTGGCTGGCTGCATCCTGATAAATGGCGCGTTCACGTTGAATAAAAACATCCGCCAATACGCCATATGCCTTGCCCCAGGCATCCAAGATTTCCTCGCCGGGGCTAAACAATTCGTCCAGCGTCGCCAACAGATGTTCACCAACGATGCCATACTGCGCGGGCTGGATCGAAAAGCTGGCATGTTTCTGTGCGATACGCTCCACCGCAGGCAGCAGCGCAGAGAGGTTGTCGATGTTGGCCGCATAGGCGCAGATCGCGTTGAATAGGGCTTCTCGCTGATCGCCATTGCGCTGATTGCTCATGTTGAAAATGTCTTTCAGTTCAGGATTGTGGCTGAACATGCGCTGATAAAAATGGGCGGTCAGTGCCGGGCCGGTTTTTGCCAGCAAGGGCAGAGTGGATTTTACGGTAGCGATGGTTTTTTCGTCTAGCATGGTGACTCCAGGTGGTTTTATAAGATGTATTTTTAATGCATCTTATTCGAGCGTTGCCACCTTGTAAATCCCTGCGTTGTGGTGGTGTTTATTGTGTCGACGGGAACACAAAATGAAGAAAATGCAGGATGTAGATGAAGAAAACTCCCTTGCCAGCGCATGAAGTCATTAGGCCGCTAAGCCTTGTGCTGCTTGAAGCTAATCGTTTGCGTAAAAACCTCTGTCAAGCCCTATCATGCAAGGGGATAAACGGTTTACACTATAGGCCAATACCCGTTGCGGGCATTTTTACTGTACATATAGTTAGCTGAGTCAGGAGATGCGGATGTTAAAGCGTGAAATGAACATTGCCGATTACGATGCCGAACTGTGGCACGCGATGCAGCAAGAAGTGGTGCGTCAGGAAGAGCATATTGAACTGATAGCGTCAGAAAACTACACCAGCCCACGTGTTATGCAGGCTCAAGGGTCTCAGTTAACCAATAAATATGCCGAAGGATATCCCGGCAAACGTTACTACGGCGGCTGCGAATACGTTGATATCGTAGAGCAACTGGCGATTGATCGCGCCAAAGCGCTGTTCGGCGCTGACTACGCTAACGTGCAACCGCACTCCGGTTCTCAGGCCAACTTTGCCGTGTATACCGCACTGCTGCAACCGGGTGACACCATTCTGGGGATGAACCTGGCTCACGGTGGTCACCTGACCCACGGCTCTCCGGTTAACCTGTCTGGCAAACTGTACAAGGTGATTCCTTACGGTATCGATGAAAGCGGTAAAATCGATTACGAAGAAATGGCTGAACTGGCACAAACCCATAAACCGAAAATGATCGTGGGCGGTTTTTCCGCATACTCCGGTGTGGTTGACTGGGCGAAAATGCGTGAAATCGCTGACAGCATTGGTGCTTATCTGTTTGTGGATATGGCGCACGTTGCGGGTCTGGTTGCGGCTGACGTTTATCCTAATCCGGTTCCCCATGCACATATCGTCACGACCACTACCCATAAAACGCTGGCAGGCCCGCGTGGTGGCTTGATTCTGGCCAAGGGCGGTGATGAAGATCTGTACAAAAAACTGAACTCTGCCGTCTTCCCAGGCGGTCAGGGCGGCCCGTTGATGCACGTTATCGCTGGTAAAGCGGTCGCGCTGAAAGAAGCGATGGAACCTGAGTTCAAAGTTTACCAGCAACAAGTGGCGAAGAATGCCAAGGCCATGGTTGAAGTCTTCCTGACGCGCGGTTTCAACGTGGTTTCTGGTGGCACCAGCAACCACCTGTTCCTGCTCGATCTGGTAAGCAAAAACCTGACGGGTAAAGAAGCCGATGCTGCTTTGGGTCGCGCTAATATTACCGTTAACAAAAACAGCGTGCCAAACGATCCGAAGAGCCCGTTTGTTACCTC
Organism: Candidatus Symbiopectobacterium sp. NZEC135; assembly: GCF_025962695.1. Classification (NCBI taxonomy): domain Bacteria; kingdom Pseudomonadati; phylum Pseudomonadota; class Gammaproteobacteria; order Enterobacterales; family Enterobacteriaceae; genus Symbiopectobacterium; species Candidatus Symbiopectobacterium sp. NZEC135. The sequence continues at coordinate 25,617 of NZ_JAGFPF010000001.1, forward strand.
TGGTATCCGTATCGGTACGCCAGCGGCAACCCGTCGTGGCTTCAAAGAAGCGGAAGTGCGTGAGCTGGCTGGCTGGATCTGCGACGTATTGGATAACATCAATGACGAAGCGACCATTGAACGCGTGAAACAAAAAGTCCTCGCTATTTGCGAGCGTTTCCCGGTTTATGCCTGATCGCCAATCACTTATACGTTAACGCCAGCCTTCGGGCTGGCGTTTTTTTTACCGCGCTTTCTCGCCATCTTTGCGTAACCCTCTGATATATCCGCCGTGACCCCCCGATAGCAAGAATCAGAATATGAAAGTTTTCTCCCGCACCCCGTCTACCCTTTGAGACAGTTCTGATAGCAAACATGCTGTTTCCAGGAGGTTTGCTTTTAATTAATAACCATAAGTTATGTTTATTCATGATTATTAATTAATAAGCTATCAATATCAGCGGAATGATTAAATATCAATGAGTTATTATATATTGGGAGAAGTGCCGGATGAGGTCTTCGTCATTCAAAGTCAAACCGTTGGTGGTGGCAGTAAGTGCCGTACTAGGCGTACTTTCTACTTACCCATCATCCGCTGCATCGATCGATGTTTCCACCAACATCAGCGGCCTGAGCATCACCACTGCGCAGGATTATCTGAGCATAACCAATGCCGGTACGATCACCGGAACCGATTTCGGCGTCACCAATACATCGACCATTGGCTCGATCAGCAATGCCGGTGTCATTACGGGTAATGATGGGCTTTATAACACCGGGTCGATTGGTCCGATAACCAACTCCGGTTTAATTTCTGCCAGTGACAATATCGGTCTTTGGAGCGATGCGGGTAACATTGATTCGCTGTTTAACACCGGTACTATCTCGGGACATAAGGGCGTTTACCTCGAAAACGACAGCTTCATGGGGGAGTTCAACAACGCGGGCTATATCGAAGGTGATGAAGATACAGCCGTTTTAGTGAATGGCAGCAGCCTGTGCTCTTTCGAAAACTCGGGCGAAATCTATGGCGACCAGGGCGTCGTGCTGGAAAATAATTCCATGCTGTATGAGATGGTGAATTCCGGGGTGATTTCCTCTGATGACGATGCCGCTATCCTGCTCAACAGTTCCAGTATCTATTCCATTAGTAACACTGGGTTGATTACCGGTGATGCCGGGATCGTTTTGGACAATGATGCCAGCATAGCGTCGTTAATCAACGGCGGTACCATCAGCGCGGGGTTAGGCATTGGCGTATTTGGCGATAATGTTGAGGAGGCGAGTTCGATCGGCTCTATTGCTAATACCGGTCTTATTGATGCGAGTGACGGGTTGATTGTGGCGGGTGGCGCGTATGTCGGCACCTTCTTCAACTCAGGTACCTTGAGCGCCAATCTCGGCATTGGTGCGTTTGGCGATCAAGAAAATGAGACCAGTACCATTGCTTACATTAACAACAGCGGGCTGATTGACGCTGAGGATGGCATGGTGGTGGAAGGCGGCTCCTATGTCGGGACGTTTTTCAACTCGGGCTCCATCGACACCAATATCGCCATGGGGATTTACAACGGCGGCACCCTTGGCTCGCTCAGTAATGAAGGCATCATCGGCGGTGAATCAGCCGCGCTTTCCATTGATGGCGGGAGTATCGGGTCGATTTATAACGATGGGGTTATCGCGGGAAATATCTACTCCACCAGCGGCCTGACCTTCTTTGGCGGCGAAGATGAAGACATCGGTACGTTGACTGGCTATGAAAAAGGCAGTATCGGCACCATTTCCATTGCAACCGGCGACCTGACGTTTGTCACGGGCAGCACGGTGCTTAATGACAATGTCATTCTGGGGGAAGGCCAATTGGTGAATGGCTCAGCCCAACTGATGGTCAATAACGTGCTCACGATCGATGGTGACTATCAACAGGGCGGCGGTGCCAGCCTGCTGTTTGGCGTCAATAACTACCTTGCTACCAACGGTGACATCAATTCCTACAACGGGTATGGCCGTCTGGTGGTGTCTGGCAGCGCCAATATCACCAGCGGATCTAACGTGGGGCTGATGGGTAACGGCCAATATGCGTTCGCTCAAGGGCAGCGCTATGTGGTGATTCGGGCAAACAGCGATGGTACCGATTACAACGCTGACAAGCTGGATTACTGGGCTGAGGATTACACCGGGTTACTAACGGGTAATACGGTCACGCACGGCAGCACCAGCGATCTGGTGATTACGCTGGGTGATTGTAATGGTGATTACAAGCCGATCGACTATGCCACGACGTCAAACGCCGTCTCCGCATTGAACGGCCTGTTTAACTATGGCGGCACGGAATCGTCACTGCTCAACCTGTTTAATGCCAGTGCTGCGGTAGGCAATACGGCCGAAGCTAATCGTGCGGGGGCACAACTGAGCCCGGCGGCGATCGCCTCAGCTTCTGCACAGGCAGCAGCACTGCCTGCCATGTCGGTGCTGGACGTATTGGCACAACGCGGTGAAGCCATTCGTCTTGCAGGCGCAGGCAGCGGTATTTCGACCGGGGAGAATGATGACGGTCCGGTAGCCTGGGGTCAGGGCTTCGGTGGCAAGGTTAACCGAGGTCAGCAGGGGGATATCGCGGGCTACGACGGACACTTCGTTGGCGTGATGTTAGGAGGCGACGGTGAAGTCAATGACAAGTGGCGTCTTGGGGGATTAGGCAGCTACACCACCACCATGGTGAACAGCAGCGGCGATAATCTGGGCAGTTCGGCCCATGTCAAATCTTACGGCGTGTTTGGCTATGCCAACTATGAGGGGGACCCTTGGTATGTCAACCTGACGACTGGCGGTATCTTCCACCATTACGGCACCAAACGTCAGCTTGATTTCACCGGCTTTAACGGTAATACCACGGCAAGCTTTAAAGGGAATCAATTTGTTGCCTCCGGTCTGGTGGGGTATCCACTCTCGATGGGAACCCTGTGGACCCGATTGACACCGATCGCTGCCTTGACCTACAGCAAACTGGGTCAGGACGGTTACACCGAATCAGGCGGCAACGGTGCGGGATTGCGGGTTGACGATACCACGGTGACCTCGCTGAAAAGCGACCTGGCGTTGAAGCTGGATCATCGCTTCAAAATGTCAGACGGCGAAATTCAGCCGTTTATCCAAGGCGGATGGCGCCATGAATATCATGACGATGCGCTGCAATCGGTGGCGAGTTTCTCCGCCGACAGCACCGGTGCCAGTTCATTTGTGGCACGCGGTTCCAAGCCGGTTATCGACACCGGTGTATTCTCTGCGGGCGTTTCTCTCGTGGGTTCTCGTGACCTCAGCGTGACAATAAAATATACCGGCGAAGCGGCCCGACATTACCAAAGTCACACCGGTAATCTGCAACTGCGCTGGCAGTTCTGATTCCCCGCGCCAGCGGTGTTGTCACGCCGCTGGCGCATTGTCTCAGTTCATGCGCTAGCATCGGGGATATTTTTGTGCTCAATCCGACTCATCCAGTGACGGCACCGCTTACTGTGGAAACGGCTTTGCGGCGCGCGTATGCACACTGGCGGGCTGGTCAGGCGGCGCAGGCAGAGCAACTCTGCCTGCGCATTTTGCGTGCGGTGCCTCAGCAGCCGAGTGCCATGCATCTGCTCGGCGTTATGGCCCATGCTTATGGTTTTCAGGAACGCGCGGTAACCTATCTGGAGACGGCGACCCGCTCACCGCAAGCCCCGGCGCTGTTTCACTGCAATCTGGCGGAGATGTATCGCCAAAAAGGGCGGTTGAAGGAAGCGGAGCAGTCGGCAAACAAGGCGATCGCAGCCGATCCGCTCCTGATGGAGGCGTGGAACAACCTTGGTATCATCGCACAAGAGCGTGGAAAGTTGCCTTTCAGCGAAACCTGTCTGCGCAAGGTGCTGATCGCGCGTCCCGACAGTCCGCAGGCACACAATAATCTGGCGAACACGCTGCGCCGTTTAGGCCAGAGCCAGCAAGCATTGCATCACTATCAACAGGCACTGGTGCACGATCCTCAGTTTGTTCAGGCCTGTATCAACCAATCGTCGCTGTTGCGTGAACTCGGCCATCTAAATCGCGCCGCCGAGCTAGCCGAACAGGCGATAGCGCTCGATCCACGCTGCGCGGAAGCCTATCTTAACCTTGCCGATCTGGCGACGGCGCGTCAGCGGCCTGAAGAGGCGACCCGTTGGCTGGACGCGTTACGCGCCTTCGCGCCGGACAGGGTTAATGCGCAGGGCGCGACGTCCGGTACGGCGCTGTCCGCCGAGACGATTGCCGCCTGCCATCAGCACGTGCTCGCCCTTTCTGCCGAAGGCCGTCATGCCGAAGTGGAAGCCTTGCTGACACAAACGTTGGAGAACGGCAACGGGCCACCGACCCTGTGGCACCTGCTGGCGCGGGCGCTGCGCGCGCAGTTAAAAATGGAACCCGCGTTGCGAATTATGTCCATGCTGGTGCGAGTTCGGCCTGGCGAGATGATAGCGCGTTTCGATCTGGCTTCACTGCTGTTAGTGACCGGTGATTTTACCCACGGCTGGCGCGAATACCGCTTTCGTTACCAGATGGAGCACACAGCTAAGGTGTGCCGTCATGTGCAGAAACCGCGTTGGGAAGGGCAGCCGCTGGCGGGAAAATGCTTATTAATTCATGACGAACAGGGCTTCGGCGACACCTTTCAGTTTTTACGCCTGGTGCAAACCGCGCGCGAGCGCAGCGGTGCGCGCATTATCCTGCAAGTGAACAACGATTGTCTGACGCTGGCACGCCGCTGTGCCGGCTGGGATGAGATTATTGTGCGTGGAAGCTTACCGCCGCCCTTTGATTATCATTGCGAACTAATGAGCCTGCCGATGGCGTTAGGCCTACAACTGACGGATTTACCCGGTACGGTGCCTTATCTGTTTGCCGATCCTCAGCGTGTCGAACTCTGGCAACAGCGTCTGGCGCACTTACCGCGCCCGTTGGTGGGGCTGGTATGGGCAGGGCGGCCCGAACATAACAATGATAAAAATCGTTCCATGACCCTGAACGATCTTGCGCCGCTGGCACAGCCCGGCGTCAGTTTTCTCGCTCTGCAAAAAGGCGCTGCGGCGTCACAAGCCGATGCACCGCCTGCTGGCATCAATCTGCTGTCGTTGAGTGATGATATTGCCGATTTTGATGATACCGCGGCTATCTTGTGCGTCATCGATCTGTTGATTTCGGTGGATTCTTCCCCGGTGCATCTGGCCGGTGCGTTGGGACGACCCACCTGGGTAATGCTCCCCTACGAGCCGGAATGGCGCTGGTTACTGGCACGTGATGACTCGCCCTGGTATCCCTCTGTCACGCTGTTTCGTCAGCCGCAGCACGGGCAGTGGACGCCTGTGGTAGAGGCCATGGCACAACAACTGGCTCAGTGGCCTCGGCAGACGCCATGCTGATCCGTGCGTTCTTTACATTATTGCTTGCGCCATTCAGTATGCTGCTGTGGATGCTGGCGACCAGTTTGACCGGGTGTAACGCCGATCCGCGTCATTATGCCGATCAACTCGCGCAGCGCGGTAATTTGCAACATGGCACGCTGTGGGCCGCCCCTTTTCACTTAACCACCTACACCCGTATTACGCGTGCTGACAGGCCCTTACATGTCTATATTGAGGGGGATGGGCGCGCTTGGATCCAACACTTTCGGGTTTCGCGCGATCCCACGCCGCGACGGGCGATGGGGTTGGCATTAGCGGCGGAGGATACGGCGGCCAACGTGGTTTATCTCGCGCGCCCTTGCCAATTTACTGTTGCCGAGCAGGCCTCTGCTTGCCGCCCTGAATACTGGACGGGCAAACGTTTTGCACACGATGTGGTGGCGTCGATGGATGCGGCCATTTCCCACTACTTGCGCCAGACACCGGGGCAACCGGTGGTGTTGACCGGGTACTCTGGCGGCGGTGCTATTGCGGTGTTGATTGCTGCCCGGCGTAAAGACATTGCCCTGCTACGCACGGTGGCGGGCAACCTCAATCATGTCGCGGTTAATCGCTTACACCGCGTCGCCCTCATGCCCGATTCGCTTAACCCGGCCGATGTCGCGAACGAGATTGCCGCTGTACCGCAACTGCATTTCAGTGGTGATAGCGATCGCATTGTGCCTTCGGTTATTGCTCACTTTTTTGTTACTGCTGTCGGGCGTTGTGCCGATGTGCGTGAAGTGCACGACATGGATCATGAGGGCGATTGGCCCGCGCTGTGGTCTGCCTTGTTGCAGATGCGTGTCCCGTGTGAAGATCCTGCGCAACGCGCTTTGCTCCGCTCCTGATCGCTGAATTTTGCCAACCTACGCTGGGAAGCCACTGCCTTACCTGTTAGGCTAAGACGCCTTTTTAGGGCGCGATAATGGGGCTGTCGTTGCCGTAGTGACGCTATGTGCTGCGCAGCTGACAAGGAGAGACGATGGTTCTGCAATCCACCTACTGGCTGGCGCTCAGTTATTTCACCTACTTTTTTTGCTACGGCATTTTCCTGCCGTTCTGGAGCGGATGGCTAAAAGGGGAAGGCCTCAGCGCGGAAAACATCGGTTTGCTGCTCGGTGCCGGGCTGGTCGCGCGCTGTATCGGGAGTCTCTTCATTACGCCCTGTGTAAAAAATCCGGCTCACCTGATTAATGCAATACGTCTTTTGGCCTTGCTGTCACTGATCCTTGCGCTGGGTTTCTGGCTGGGCAATGCCTGGGTATGGCTGCTGTTGGTGATTGTGGGTTTTAATCTGTTCTTTTCACCGTTGGTGCCGCTCAACGATGGGCTGGCCGCCACCTGGCAACGCCAGATCGCCATGGACTATGGCAAAGTGCGCGTCTGGGGATCGATAGCGTTTGTCATTGGCTCTGCCGTCACCGGTGAATTGGTGGCTGCCTGGGGACACACGGCAATTCTGGCAACGCTGACCGCCGGGTTGGTTTGTATGCTGTTGGGCATGCTGCTGAGACCTTCTGTGATGCCACAGGCCAGCGCGGGCGGCGAACACGCCGCGCCAGTCACTCCCTGGCCGCAATTACTGCGTGAAGCGGGTGTGTGGCGCCTTCTGCTCTGCGTGGCGTTGTTGCAAGGTGCGCATGCGGCCTATTACGGTTTTAGCGTCATCTACTGGCAGGAGGCGGGGTATTCGCCAGCGGTGATTGGTTATTTGTGGTCGCTGGGGGTGGTGGCCGAGGTGGTGGTGTTTATGTTCAGCAAACGTTGGTTTGCGCGTTTCAGCGCCCGCGACCTGTTGCTGCTGTCAGCGGTGGCAGGCATTGTTCGCTGGGGGCTGATGGGGGCCACCGTAGCGCTGCCCTGGCTGATTGTGATACAGATATTGCACTGCGGTACCTTTACCCTGTGCCATCTGGCCGCGATGCGCTTTATCTCTGCGCGTAGCGGTGGCGACGTGCTGCGTTTGCAGGCCGTCTACTCGGCACTGGCAATGGGCGGCAGCATTGCGGTGATGACTGTCGTGTCAGGTTTTTTGTTTGAACATCTGCAACACGCTACCTTCTGGGTGATGGCGGCGCTGGTGGTTCCCGCGCTGTTTTTGCGACCCGCTACGCCCGTGCAGCACGCATAAACCGGGCATCACGTTCATTTCGGAATCGGATGACACTTGGAACGTTCGGGTGTCATCGTCTGCGTCAAGAGACGATACATTATGTTACTTTATAACACTTTCGGTCGCTGTGGTGCTCGGTTAGGGTGGCGGTGGGGCGTGTTGTTCTCGCTGCTGTCGCTTGCTTCGCCTTCGGTGTGGGCGCATCCCCACAGTTTTATCGATATCCAAACCACGGTTGAAGGTGAGAATGACACCATCACCGGATTGCGTATGCATTGGACGATGGATCCGATCACCTCAGCCGATCTGCTCTACGATGCGGGCAAGGCGAAAAGTGACTCTGAAATCTGGAAAAAGCTGGCGGCGGAAGTGATGGCGAATGTGTTGGGCCAACATTATTTTACTGAGATCTACCGGGATAACGCGGCGGTGAAATTTCAACCGATGCCGACAGAATATCATCTGTCACGACAGGGTAATAAAGCGGTGCTGGAGTTTGTGCTGCCGCTGGCACACCCGCAGGCCTTAAAAGGTGCACCGCTACAGATTTCCACCTATGACCCGACCTATTTTGTCGATATGTCCTATCAGGATAAAAACGCTGTCCGTCTTGCGCCTGCGCTGGTTGAACACTGTAAAACAACGCTGTTTACCCCGAAACCCAGTGCTGATTTACGCTCTTATGCCCTGTCGCTGGATAAAGCCGATGCCCCCGATGAGGATCTGGCGCTGGGCAAACAGTTTGCACAACAACTTACGCTGGAATGTCACTGATTGTGTTGGAAAAACGCAAACGTCATCGTACTTTGAGACTGTGTCTTGGCCTGTGGCCGTTAGCGGCTTTTTTACTGCTGCTGGCGTTGGGGCTTCAGGTGACGCTGCGCTACTGGCCGGATATTCTGCTGCAAAGCGTTGTCTGGCAGAAGGCGATGCATCAGCAGATGTCAGCGCTGCTCGAGGCGGTGCACGAACAGCCGCATCAGGCGGGGCTGAGCCTGCTCGCATTCAGTCTGGTCTACGGCATCTTGCACGCGGTGGGGCCGGGACACGGTAAAGTGGTGATCGCCACCTACCTTGCCACCCACCCGACGCAGCTTAAAAACAGTCTGAAACTGACGCTGGCATCCTCGCTGCTGCAAGGCATGATGGCGATTGGATTAGTGAGTGTCACTCTCGGGGTTTTGCAACTCTCCAGCCGGGCGCTGCACGCCAGCAGTTTCTGGATGGAAAAGGCCAGTTTTATGCTGGTGGCGCTACTGGGATTGTGGCTCAGCGTACGCGCTCTTAAACGTCTGTGGGCGGCGGTTACCCCTGCTCGGCATGCCAGCAAACCACGCATTCAGCGTATTCACGCGTTAACCACAGAGACGCGTCCGTTACCGTTCGCGCCGTTATCGCCCGTGACGGATGATGATGTGTGCGGCTGCGGTCATCGTCATCTCCCTTCTCAGGAAGAATTGCAACGTGGTGATGGCTGGCGTACCCGATTGGCGGTTGTGTTTGCCATGGGGTTACGTCCCTGTTCGGGAGCCATCCTGGTGCTGTTGTTCTCCAAAGTGATCGACGTGTTTGCCTGGGGCGTTGCTTCTGCGCTCGCCATGGCGCTGGGCACGGCCATTACGCTCTCGGTGTTGGCGCTGCTGGTGTTCTTTTGCCGCCGAGTGATTGAACGCATGGGGCGCTCACGCACGCCTGCGCTATGGCAACACACTGCCTGGAGCACGCTGTCGCTGGCGGGCGGTATGGTGCTGTTTGGCGCGGGCGTTCTGCTTTATCTCTCGGCGCAACCTGCCATTACCGGTGGTATCCGCCCGTTCTCCTGACGCGTCGGCTTCTGATTTTTTTCTCTGAACGAGTCTGGTGTTAAAAAGCCATTGCGTCTGCACTGGCGGCCAGCATATCATTTTAAAAATGATAATGAGACTCATTATTCATATAAAAATCAGGGATAAAAATGAAGAAAACGCTACATTGGATAGCTACCATCGCGCTATGGAGTGTCACCTGCCTGTCGTATGCCGCCCCGATCGTTATCGAAGATGTTAGTGGTCGCAAGGTTGAAATTGCTGCAGAAGCCAAACGCATCATTTTGGGCGAAGGGAGGCAGATTTACCTGCTGGCAGCCTTTGACACCGATGCACCGTTTAAACGCGTGGTGGGTTGGCGTGACGATTTGCCCAAAGCGGATTTTGATGGTTATCAGGCCTATGAAAAACAGTACCCGAGCATCACATCGCTGCCAACGTTTGGCGGCGCGAAAGACGGCACCTTTAACGTTGAGCAGGCGTTAACGCTCAAACCTGATTTGGTGCTGATGAACCTGGAGTCAAAGGCAGCGACAGATGAAGGCAAACTGATTGAAAAACTGGAGCAGTTGGGTATTCCGGTGGTGTTTATCGATTTCCGCGAGAAACCGTTTGAGAATGCGGAAAAGAGCATCCGTATCATGGGACAACTGCTGAACAAGCCGCAGCGTGCCGAGGCGATCGTGCAGTTCCGCCGCGAGCAGATCGCCGTGGTGGAAGATCGCCTGAAACATTATCAGGGGCCGCGTCCAAAAGTGATGATCGATCGTGCCGGCGGCTATGATGACGAGTGCTGCATGTCCTTTGGTGATGAAAACTTTGGTAAAATGGTGGAAGTTGCCGGTGGGAGCAATATCGCTAAAACGGCAATCCCCGGTACCTTTGGCACCTTGAATCCGGAATTTATCATCAGCGCTCGTCCAGATGTGGTGATTGTTACAGGGGCTAACTGGAAGAACTACAACACCGCGAACAAGTGGGTTGGCGTGGGGCCGGGAGCGGATACGGTGGAAGCCACCAAACGTCTGGCAGCGTTGATGCAGCGTTCTGCGTTCAAAACCTTGCCGGTGGCGACTAACGGCAATGCGCACGCCATCTGGCACCAGTTCTACGATAGCCCGTATCAGTTTGTCGCGATTCAGGCGATGGCAAAATGGCTGCATCCGGATCTGTTTAAGGACATCGATCCGGACGCGACGTTCAGAACCTTCCATGAGAAATTCTTGCCGCTGCCGTATCAACCGGGATATTGGGTAACACTGCCGCCGCAGCAGAAATAAGTACCGATGAAAAAGCCCGCATTGATGCGGGCTTGATGGTCATTCAATGCAAGAGCAATCACATCGTCGGTTCAGACACTAACCCGTCAATCATCACTTGCGGTATACCCTGCGAACAGCATTCAATTCGTCCGCGCACGCCATACACCTGCGCCAAACTGTCTGCGCTGATCACCTCGGCAGGCGCGCCATCGGCAATCAGTTCACCGTTTTTCAGCATCAGCACATGGTCGCCGTGGCGCAGGGCGATATTGATATCGTGCACCACCACCAGCGTGACGATATTGCGCTTGCGCGTCTCTTTACGCACCAAATCCATCACGTGGAATTGGTAGTTGAGATCCAGCGCGCTTAACGGTTCATCCAGTAACAGCAGGGAGGGTTGGCGGATCAGCGATTGCGCCAGCCCCACCAGCTGTTTTTGGCCGCCGGAGAGTTGGTCCAGATAGCTCATTGCCAGATGTTCAATACCGAGCTGGCGCAGCAGCGTCAACACCTCATTCTCTTTCTCGCGCGAGTTCAAACCGCCGGACGCTCGCTGCGCCACGATGATCGACTCGAGCACGTGCAGATGTACGCCTGCGGGCAGGGATTGCGGCAGATAAACCACCTGTTCCGCACGCTGGGCGAACGGCAATTGCATCAGTTCGGTATCGTCCAGATGCAGTTCACCGTTGGCGTTGCCCAGTCCAGCCAGGGCGCGCAGCAGCGTTGATTTGCCGCTGCCGTTCGGGCCAAGCAGCACCGTGATTTTACCGCGCGGCAGCAGCGGCACATTGAGGTTGTGAATGATTTGTCGTTTCGGATAACCAGCCTCGAAACGAGAGATGCGCAAACCGGTGTGCGACAGCGTCTGGTTCATACATTCCCCCGGTGGCGCAGAATAATACTCAGGAAGAAGGGCACCCCAACCAGCGATGTCACGATCCCAACAGGAATAATCACACCGGGGATCAGGTTTTTAGACGCTACCGACGCCAGCGATAACACCAGCGCACCAATCAGAGCGCTGGCAGGCAGATAGAAGCGGTGATCTTCGCCGAATACCATACGGGCGATGTGTGGCGCAACCAGACCAATAAAACCGATCGGGCCGACAAACGCCACTGACAATGCAGAGAGAATACTGATGCGCAGCAGCGTCGCCAGACGTAAACGGCGCACGTTGATGCCAAAACTGGTGGCGCGATCTTCCCCGAGACGCAGGGCGGTGAGCTTCCATGAGCTCATAAACGACAGCGGCATTAATACCGCCAGTGCCAGCAGCAGTACGCCTAACTTTTCCCATGAGGCGCGCGCCAGGCTGCCCATGGTCCAAAACACCAGCCCTTGCAAGGTATCTTCATTGGCAATGAATTGCAGCATCGAGACCAGCGCATTGAAGGTGAACACCAGCGCAATACCGAACAGGACCACGCCGGACGTCGCGACGTTGGTCCAGCGGGTAATGCCATCAAGTAACAGCGCGGCCATCAGCGCAAAGAGAAAGGCGTTAGCAGAGATAAACCACTGAGCCGGGAGGCCGGGAATACCAATCCCCAGCACAATCGCCAGTGCAGCACCGAAGGCGGCGGCTGAAGAAACACCCAGCGTGAACGGGCTGGCTAGCGGGTTGTTCAGGATGGTTTGCATCTCTGCGCCAGCTAACCCTAAGGCCAGTCCGACGATCAACGCCATCAGCGCGTAGGGCAGGCGAATATCCCACACAATCACCCGCGTGCCGGCATCGGCCTGTGCGGGGTTGGTCAGTGTCTGCCACAACACGTCGAGCGAAAGCCCGGATGGCCCCATCGTGAAATCCAGCAACAGAGAAGCCACGATGGCGGCGACCAACAGCAGCATGAGAAGCAACCGGTGGCGCAGAATATCTTGATAATGACGGAGGATATCCGAGTCAGCCGCCTCTTGGCGGCTGATATCAGTGGTTGTACTCATCGACTACTTGGCCAACTTTTGACTGAAAATAAACGGTGTGTCTGGAAGCGTGGTAAAGCGACGCACGATATCGTGGTAGGTTTGATCCGGATTTAACGTTGCCAACGCTTGCGGATAGGCAATTTTTGCCAGATATTCCATGCCGACAATGTTATAAGGGTGGTTATAGAAGTGGTGGTACACCCCGTAAACCTGACCAGCCTTGATGGCAGGGACCTGATCGATACCCGGACGGCTTAACAGCACATCGGCTTTGGCCTGAATATCCTCAGCAGTGGCGTTATAGCCGAACGACAGAATTTTGTTGGCGCTGTTGCCGCGTTTGGAACCGGTCATGATGTAAGCATCCGGTTTTTCCGCAATCACTTTTTCCAGTGAGATAAAACCCGTGGCGCCCGGCAGCAGATCGGCGGCGATATTGGTCACCCCAACCGCTCTTAGCAAACCGCCCCAACCGTTATCTTTATGGCTGAAGCAGCAGGCATCGCTGTTACCCGCGATAGGTTCGATAAACACACGCGGTTTCGGCGTAATCGCTGCGGTTTTTTGCTGAATGTCTGCGGCATGTTGACGGTAGAAGTCGGTATAGGCTTTGGCGTTCTCTTCACGGTTAAGCACCTTGCCGAGCAGGTCGATGCTGTCCGCGGTGTTCTTAGCCGGATCGATTTCATAATCGACAAACAGCAACGGAATGTGCAGTTCGTTCAGCTTGTTAACGATGCCATTGCCTTCCAGTGACGGCTTGGCACGCAGTTGTGCCACCATCAAATCCGGTTTTTTCACCAGCACGCTTTCCAGCTCGATATCACCTTTGTCGCCAAAGCCCATATCAAGGATGTTTTCTGCGTCCGGCCATTTACCCTTCAACAGGTTCCAGGTAGCGGTATCCTGTTTTTTCGGCAGGTTGTTCCACGCCACTAAACGCTGGAACGGATCGTCGCGATCCAGCAGCGCCAGCGCCATAATATCGCGTCCGTCTTGCAGCACCACATGCTTCGGTTCCTGTTGCAGCGTGACGGTATTGCCCGCCATATCGGTGATGGTTAAAGGGTATTGTGTGGCGTGGCTGAAAAGCGGTGTGGCAAGGAGTGCGGTGAAAAACAGCGAGTTGATGGATTTCTTAAACATGGTGTCATCCCGTTACCACCTGCCCTGATGAATTAGGCCTCTCCCAATACAAATCAGACAGGTGTAATGCATTTGATAATCATTATCGTATTACCATACGCCAAAACTTAACAGGAACGCAATGTAAGGAAAAATATCAGATGTTGTCCCGTCCACCGACGGCGAACGGGACAAAGGACTGCTTAGCGTTTCAGGGCTTCGCTAAGTTGTTCACGAATGGCTGCCAGAATGGACTTCACCACGCGTGGGTTACCCGCCACCAGGTTGCCAGAAGCGAGATAGTTGTGACCGCCCATGAAGTCAGTCACGATACCGCCTGCTTCACGTACCAGCAGTTCGCCACCGGCGAAATCCCAGGGCTTCAGACCAATCTCGAAGAAACCGTCTACGCGGCCCGCAGCCACATAGGCCAGGTCCAGCGCGGCAGAACCGGTGCGACGGAAGTCAGCGCAGGTGGTAAACAGGGCTGATACCATATTGATGTAGGGGGTCGCGTGCTGTTTCAGCTTGAAAGGGAAACCGGTCGCCAGAATGGTACCTTCCAGATCGCGCGCGTTGCCGCTGCGCAGGCGATAGCCGTTCAGCTGTGCGCCCTGACCGCGCGTGGCGGTAAACAGTTCATTGCGCATCGGATCGTAAACCACAGCGACTTCAGTGCGGCCTTTAATGCGCACGGCAATGGAAACAGCAAAATGGGGGAGACGTTTAACGAAGTTGGTGGTGCCATCCAGCGGATCGATAATCCATTGCACTGTGTCGTCTTCACCGACTACTTCGCCGCACTCTTCACCAATAATAGTGTGCTGGGGGTAGGATTTGCGAATCACCTCAATAATCAGGCGTTCGGCGTCGCGGTCAACGTTGGTAACAAAGTCGTTGGTGCCTTTTTGGCTCGCTTCAACGGCGTCAGGGGTTTCATAATTCTTGGCAATTAAATTACCGCCCTTGCGCGCAGCGCGCACAGCGATGTTAAGCATCGGATGCATGGTATCGTCCACTAGGATGTTAAAGAACAGAAAGCGAGGCGCAGTATAGCAGGGGAAAGAGAAAATAGCGAAGTCTGTGATACACTAATCTTGTTTTTCACTCTTTTTCTTCTTTCTTACTGCCGAGTCAACATGTTAGAGAATATTCGTATCGTTCTGGTGGAAACCTCGCACACGGGCAATATGGGGTCCACCGCCAGAGCGATGAAAACCATGGGGTTAAAGAACCTCTATCTGGTGAACCCACTGATCAAACCGGATTCACAGGCGATCGCACTGGCCGCTGGTGCCAGCGATATTATTGGCAACGCTACGCTGGTCAACACGCTGGATGAGGCGCTGGTCGGCTGCAACCTGGTGGTTGGTACCAGCGCGCGTTCCCGTTCGCTGCCTTGGCCGATGCTCGAGCCGCGCGAGTGTGGCGTGCGCAGTGCGCACGAAGCGCAGCACGCTCCGGTGGCGCTGGTGTTTGGCCGCGAACGTGTGGGGTTGACCAACGACGAACTGCAAAAATGCCACTATCACGTCTGCATTCCCGCTAATCCCGAGTACAGTTCGTTAAATCTGGCGATGGCAGTGCAACTGATTGCTTATGAAGTGCGCGTTGCGCATTTGGATTTGCAGGCGCAGGGAGCACCGCAGATTGCGGAAGAACCTTACCCGCTGGTTGACGATCTGGAACGTTTCTATGCCCATCTGGAAGAAACGCTGCATTACACCGGTTTTATTCGTAAGGCTCATCAGGGGCAGGTGATGCACAAGCTGCGTCGTTTATTTACCCGCGCCCGCCCGGAAGAGCAGGAGTTAGCCATTTTGCGCGGCATTTTAAGCTCGGTACAAAAAAACCGGCATGACGCTCAGGACTAGAAAAGCAGAGACTAAATACTTGAGTGATTTACTCGGTTAAATAGTTGACTAAAACACTCGGGAATGTCAGACTCAAAGGGTGCTATGTAAGTACATGCATTCTTGGTGCATGTTATAATAACCGTGTTCGATAATAAGCTGTTTTATCTACAGGTACCACTATTATGAGACTGACATCAAAAGGCCGTTATGCCGTTACCGCCATGCTTGATGTGGCGCTGCACTCCAAAGAAGGGCCGGTTCCTTTGGCGGATATTTCCGAGCGGCAGGGAATATCGCTGTCGTATCTGGAGCAACTGTTCTCTCGCTTGCGCAAAAACGGGCTGGTTTCCAGCGTCCGTGGGCCGGGCGGTGGTTACCTGCTAGGCAAAAACGCCAATGAAATCGCCGTTGGTGCCGTGATCTCTGCCGTAGACGAATCCGTCGATGCGACTCGTTGCCAGGGCCGTGAAGGCTGTCAGGGTGGCGATCGCTGCCTGACGCACACGCTGTGGCGCGATCTCAGCGACCGTATCACCGATTTCTTGAACAATATCACGCTGGACGAACTGGTGAATAATCAGGAAGTGCTGGACGTAGCGGATCGTCAGGATGCTGACATTCGTCGTACCGCCAACGGACGTATTCAAGAAACCATTAATGTTAATCTGCGCGCCTGACAGTTCAGCCTCGCAGGAATAATAAAAACAAAACGCATTGTACGTTTTGAAGTGATGTACGGAGTTTATGAGCAATGAAGTTACCCATTTATCTAGACTATTCAGCCACGACGCCGGTTGACCCGCGCGTGGCTGAAAAAATGATGCAGTTTTTGACCCTGGACGGTACGTTTGGCAACCCGGCTTCCCGTTCTCACCGCTTCGGTTGGCAGGCGGAAGAGGCAGTGGATATCGCGCGTAACCAAATCGCCGATCTGGTGGGTGCCGATCCGCGTGAAATTGTGTTCACGTCCGGCGCGACCGAAGCCGACAACCTGGCTATCAAAGGTGCCGCCAACTTCTATCAGAAGAAAGGCAAACACATCATTACCAGCAAGACCGAACACAAGGCCGTGCTGGATACCTGCCGTCAGTTAGAGCGTGAAGGCTTTGAGGTCACGTACCTCGCGCCGCAGCGTAACGGCATTATCGACCTGCACGAACTCGAAGCGGCAATGCGTGAAGACACCATTGTGGTTTCCATCATGCACGTGAACAACGAAATCGGTGTGGTACAGGACATTGCCGCTATCGGCGAGATGTGCCGTAGCCGTGGTATTGTGTTCCACGTTGATGCCACGCAGAGCGTGGGCAAACTGCCTATCGATCTCAGCAAGGTAAAAGTCGATTTAATGTCTTTCTCTGGTCATAAAATTTATGGCCCGAAAGGCATCGGCGCGCTGTATGTGCGTCGTAAACCCCGTATCCGTATTGAAGCGCAAATGCACGGCGGCGGTCACGAACGCGGTATGCGTTCTGGCACCTTGCCCGTGCACCAGATCGTCGGCATGGGTGAAGCGTACCGTATCGCCAAAGAAGAGATGGTGGCAGAAGTCGCTCGCCTGAGCGCACTGCGTCATCGCTTGTGGAACGGTATCAAGGATATTGAAGAGGTGTACCTCAACGGTGACCTGGAGCAGGGCGCGCCGAATATCCTGAACGTCAGCTTTAACTATGTTGAGGGTGAATCCCTGATCATGGCGCTGAAAGACCTGGCTGTCTCCTCCGGTTCTGCCTGTACTTCTGCGAGCCTGGAGCCATCCTACGTGCTGCGTGCGCTGGGCATGAATGATGAATTGGCGCACAGCTCGATCCGCTTTTCTCTCGGCCGTTTTACTACCGAAGAAGAGATCGACTACACCATCGATTTGGTCCAGAAATCCATCGGACGTCTTCGTGACCTTTCCCCGCTGTGGGAGATGTTCAAGCAGGGCGTGGATCTGACCACCATCGAATGGGCTCATCATTAATTCGCAGCACGGAGAACGTTAATCATGGCATACAGCGAAAAAGTTATTGATCATTACGAAAATCCGCGCAACGTCGGCTCCTTTGACAACGCCGATCCGTCGATTGGCAGCGGCATGGTGGGTGCACCGGCGTGTGGCGACGTAATGAAATTACAGATTAAAGTCAGCGACAACGGCATTATCGAAGACGCACGTTTTAAAACCTACGGTTGTGGCTCCGCCATTGCTTCCAGTTCGCTGATCACTGAATGGGTGAAAGGCAAGTCTCTGGACGAAGCTGAGGCTATCAAGAACACCCAGATCGCCGAGGAATTGGAACTGCCACCGGTGAAAATTCACTGTTCTATTCTGGCAGAAGATGCGATCAAAGCTGCGATCGCGGATTATAAAAGCAAACGCACTGCGAAATAATCTGTCGGTGAACCGTGCTGCCCGGCGTGAAAGCGTTGGGCAGAAGGTGTGCTAACGATATTGAGGTTGTTGTATGTCTATTTCTCTTAGCGATAGCGCAGCACAACGTGTCAGCGCTTTTATGGAAAATCGAGGCAAAGGCGTTGGTCTGCGCTTAGGTGTGCGGACGTCAGGTTGTTCTGGCATGGCTTATGTGCTTGAGTTTGTTGACGACCTTAACGACGACGATGTGGTGTTTGAGGATAAAGGGGTAAAAGTCATCATAGATGGCAAAAGCCTGGTTTATCTCGACGGCACGCAGCTGGATTTCGTCAAAGAAGGGTTGAACGAAGGATTCAAGTTCAATAATCCCAACGTTAACGGCGAATGCGGCTGCGGCGAAAGCTTTACGGTCTGATTCGTTTTGCCCGTGTTAACGGGGGCATGCTCGTGACGCATTGGCGCAGGGCGGCTACCCGTTAGCGCCAGAATGTCCGAGCGCACTATGGATTACTTTACGTTATTCGGGCTGCCGGTTCACTACGATGTGGATGGCAGCCTGCTCCTTTCTCGTTATCAGGAACTGCAACGCCAGTTCCATCCCGATCGTTTTGCCACGCAGCCTGAGCGGGAGCGTCTGCTGGCCGTACAGCAGGCGGCAACGGTTAATGATGCTTACCAATCGCTGAAACACCCGCTGAAACGCGCAGAATATATGTTATCGTTGCACGGTTTTGATCTGGGTAACGAGCAACATACGATGCGTGATACCGCCTTTCTGATGGAGCAACTGGAGCTGCGCGAGCAGTTGGATGCGATTTCCCACCAGCAAGAGGCTGAAGCCGCACTGGCCGATTTTGCCAACCAGTTAACCGCCATGACACGGCAGCGTACTGCTCAGATGCAGTCCGAACTGGCGCAGGCATCGTGGTCGGCGGCCGCCGATACGGTACGTAAACTCCGCTTTTTGGATAAGCTGCAACAGCAGGTGGAACAACTCGAAGAACAACTGCTGGATCGTTAATCCGCGTAATGCTGCACATAATCGAATAACGTTTTTTTATTTCGTCGGCGCAACTGTGGCACCGACAGCCAATTGATGGAAGCTCAATATGGCCCTATTACAAATTAGTGAACCCGGCCTCAGCGCAGCACCGCACCAGCGCCGTCTTGCCGTGGGTATTGATCTCGGCACCACCAATTCGCTGGTGGCAACGGTGCGCAGCGGTGAAGCACAGCCGCTGGCGGACGCCGAAGGGCGCGAACTGCTGCCCTCGGTGGTGCGCTATGCGGCAGAAAGTATCGATGTCGGCTGGGCGGCACAGGCGCAGGCGGTAAACGATCCCACCAACACCGTCAGCTCTATCAAACGACTGATGGGCCGTTCGCTGGCCGATATTCAGCAACGTTATCCCCATTTGCCGTACCGTTTTCAGGCCAGCGACAACGGCTTGCCCGTGTTGCAAACGGCGGCGGGTAATAAAAACCCAATTCAGGTGTCTGCCGATATCCTCTCTGCGCTCGCAGTGCGCGCTGAAGCGGCACTGGGCGGCGTGCCGGATGGTGTCGTGATCACCGTTCCTGCCTATTTCGACGACGCTCAGCGTCAAGGCACCAAAGATGCCGCGCGTCTGGCCGGGCTGCATGTGCTGCGTTTGCTCAATGAACCGACGGCGGCAGCCATCGCTTACGGGCTGGATTCGGGTAAGGAAGGGGTGATTGCCGTTTACGATCTGGGCGGTGGTACCTTTGATATCTCCATCCTGCGTTTAAGTCGTGGGGTGTTTGAAGTGCTGGCAACCGGCGGTGATTCTGCGCTTGGCGGCGACGATTTCGACAACCTGCTGGTGGAGTGGCTGCGCGAGCAGGCCGGTGTTAACGATCGTTGCGATGCGCGCGTGCAGCGTGAATTGATTGATACGGCTTTGCAGGCCAAGGTTGCACTGAGTGCCGCGTCGTCAGTGCCGGTGCAGGTTGGCACCTGGCAGGGCGAACTGAGCCGCGAACAGTTTGATGCACTTATCGAGCCGCTGGTGAAACGCACGCTGCTGTCCTGCCGTCGGGCGCTGAAAGACGCGGGCGTTCAGGCCGATGAGGTGCAGGAAGTGGTGATGGTGGGCGGCTCAACCCGCGTACCATTGGTGCGCACCCGCGTCGGCGATTTTTTTGGTCGCACGCCGTTGACCGCCATCGATCCCGATAAAGTGGTGGCGCTGGGCGCAGCCATTCAGGCGGATATTTTGGTGGGCAACAAGCCAGACAGCGAGATGCTGTTGCTGGATGTGATCCCGCTGTCGCTCGGTCTGGAAACCATGGGTGGTCTGGTCGAGAAGGTGATTCCGCGGAACACCACCATCCCGGTGGCGCGTGCGCAAGAGTTCACCACCTTTAAAGACGGCCAGACTGCCATGATGATCCACGTACTGCAAGGTGAACGCGAACTGGTGCCGGATTGCCGCTCGTTAGCGCGATTCTCGCTGCGCGGCATTCCGCCGCTACCCGCCGGTGGTGCGCATATTCGCGTTACCTTCCAGGTGGATGCGGATGGCCTGCTGAGTGTTACTGCCATGGAGAAATCCACGGGCGTGGAAGCGGCGATTCAGGTCAAACCGTCGTATGGGTTGAGCGATGATGAAATTGCCGCGATGATCACCGATTCGATGCAGAATGCGCAGAGCGACGTCGTGGCGCGCATGCTGGCAGAGCAGAAAGTCGAAGCTGCACGGGTGCTGGAAAGCGTGCAAAGCGCGCTGGCCGCCGATGCGGACTTGCTGAGCGCCGAAGAACAGGCGGCTATCGTTCAGGCGGTGTCGACGCTGCAACAGGTGAGTGCAGGTGATGACGTTGCGCAGATTGAAGCCGCGATAAAAACCGTAGATCAACAAACCCAGGGGTTCGCAGCGCGTCGTATGGATGCTTCCATTCGTCGGGCGCTGGCTGGACACTCTGTGGATGAGGTGTAAGCATGCCTAAGATAGTTTTTTTACCGCATCAGGATCTGTGTCCTGAAGGTGCGGTTTTGGAAGCCAACGTGGGTGAGACGATTCTGGACGTCGCCCTGCGCAATGGTATTGAAGTCGAACACGCCTGCGAGAAATCCTGTGCGTGCACCACCTGCCATTGCATTGTGCGCGAAGGGTTTGATTCTCTCGCGGAAAGCACAGAAGATGAAGATGACATGCTGGACAAGGCCTGGGGGCTGGAACCCGAAAGCCGTCTGGGCTGTCAGGCGCGTGTCGCGGGCGACGATCTGGTGGTTGAGATCCCGCGTTACACCATTAACCATGCCCGCGAGCATTAACAGGAGCTGATCATGGGATTGAAATGGACAGACAGCCGTGCCATTGGTGAAGCACTGTATGACGCGTTTCCCGACACGGATCCGAAAACAGTGCGTTTTACCGACCTGCATCGCTGGATTTGCGAGCTGGATGAGTTTGATGACGTGCCGGACGCGTCCAACGAAAAAATCCTGGAAGCGATACTGCTGGTGTGGTTAGACGAAGCAGAATGACAATTCGGGGCTGCCTGACGGGCGGCCCTTTTTTTCAGCACCCTCACTCTGAATAATTTGAATTGAAACATGATGGGTATAGGCTGCTGTTGAAAATAATATCCACGGAGCTGATATGACAAGCGAAGCTATGCAGATTTCACTCTCCACCCAGCCCGCCGATGCACGCTGGGGAGAAAAAGCGTCGTTGAGCGCGAACGAGCAAGGATTTACCATTCATCTGCCCGAAACGGCGGCGCTGGGCACCCTTCAGCGTGCGGCGCGCAAAATCGACGGGCAAGGCATCAAACACGTCAAACTGGTGGGCGAAGGCTGGGATCTGGAAACCAGCTGGGCGTTCTGGCAAGGCTACCGCGCGCCGAAAGGCAAACGTACCGTCGAGTGGGCACCGTTGGAAGAGGCACAGCGCAAGGCGCTGGATCTGCGCCTGAAAGTTGTCGATTGGGTGCGCGACACCATTAACCTGCCCGCTGAAGATCTGGGGCCAGAACAACTGGCCACGCGTGCGGTGGATTTGCTGCACGATGTGGGCGGCAACGCGGTCAACTATCGCATCACCAAGGGTGAAGATTTGCGCGATCAAAACTATATCGGGCTGCACACCGTCGGACGTGGTTCTGAACGCCAACCGGTGTTGCTGGCGCTGGATTTTAACCCGACAGGTAACCCGGATGCGCCGGTGTTTGCGTGTCTGGTGGGCAAGGGCATCACCTTTGACAGCGGTGGTTACAGCCTGAAATCCAGTGGTTTTATGGATTCGATGAAATCCGATATGGGCGGCGCGGCACTGGTTACCGGTGCGCTGGCGCTGGCGATTGCACAAGGGTTAACCCGTCGCGTAAAACTCTACCTGTGCTGCGCTGACAACATGGTGAGCGGTAACGCTTTCCGTCTCGGTGACATTTTGCGCTATCGCAACGGTAAAAGCGTCGAAGTGATGAACACCGACGCAGAAGGGCGATTGGTGCTGGCGGATGGCCTGATCGATGCCAGTGCGCAAAAGCCACAGTGGATTATCGACTGTGCCACGCTCACCGGTGCAGCCAAAACGGCGCTGGGTAACGACTATCACGCGCTGTTCAGCTTTGATGATACCTTTGCTGAACGCCTGCTCGCCAGCGCAAAACAGGAAAATGAACCGTTCTGGCGCTTGCCGCTGGAAGAATTTCACCGTTCACAACTGCCGTCCAGCTTTGCCGAACTGAATAACGTTGCAGGCGCGGCGCACAGCGCGGGTGCCAGCACGGCGGCGGCGTTCTTGTCGCATTTTGTCTCGTCCTATCAGAAAGGGTGGCTGCATATCGATTGCTCCGCGACTTATCGCAAAGGGGCGGTGGAGCAGTGGGCGACCGGAGCGACCGGCCTGGGCGTGCGCACGCTGGCCAATCTGCTGCTGAGCGAAAGTGAATAAGGCGTGAGTGATAATAACAGTATGACATTTACAGCCCAAAACAAGCTGGAAGAGGTGCTGATGAAGGCGGCGACCGAGCCTGCCCATCGCCCTGAGTTTTTCACCGAACTGATGGACGCCACCGTCTATATCATTGGCGACAGCGATGAGGCGAGCGAACAGGGTGCCAGTACACTGCCTGTGGGCAGCCAGGTTGAGATTCAACATTGGGAAAAACCCGATGGCAGCACCGCTATCCCGTTTTTCTCGTCGCTGGAAGCCTTGCAGATGGCAATCTCAACCGAAGCCGCTTTTCTGGCACTGCCCGCGCGCTCGCTGTTTGAATTAACGCTGGGGCAGACGTTGTTCCTTAATCCTAAACTCCCCTACGGCAAAGAGTTCCTGCCGCAGGAGGTGGAACATATGCTGGCAGGTGAGGGCAATGGCTTTGTGCAAAGCCGTGTGGTTGATGAGCCGGTAGAAGTGCATCTCAGCCTGCCGGAACCGTCGCCGGTTCAAATGATCGATTCGCTGACGCAACTGCTTGCCAAGCACCGCCCGGTGCGCCGTGCGTGGGTGGTACAAATTCAGGAAGGTGAGGCCGAACCGAACCTGCTTATCGGTCTGGAACTGGTCGATTTGGATGAGGTTGAGACGGTTGTTCAGGCCGTAGGCACGGTTGCCAGTGATACCGTCGTCGACGATCGGCCGGTGGATATTTGTATCGTCGATAAGGAAGAAAAGGGCGGCGTCAGCCACTATTTTCTGCACCACGCCACGCCGTTTTATGAGCGTAAATGGGGCAGCTTCCTGCGCGAGTTCAAACAGACGGGCAAAGCGTAATTCACCCTGTGCATCCCCTGTTCAGGGGATGCCATCTAGACCGGGTTTCCCGTGGTCGCCCGCAGCAACAGCAAATCAATCAGCAGCACCAAATTAGACTCGAACGAGCTAACCTCTCCCGCTTCGGCCGCAAAATGAATGGCGTCATCATGCAAGCGAAAGTGTAAATCCGCCACATTGGCTAATGGGTTTAACGACGCGCGGGTAAAGGCGACCACGGTCATGCCGATGTTTCTGGCGATCTGCGCTTTTTCAATCACCTGCTCGGTTTCTCCGCTGCGCGAGATTGCGATAAAGATGCGGTATTTGGGGGCATTACTCAGAAAAATCCCTTTGCTGTCCCCCAGACCGGAGACAAACGCATCTTTACCCAGTATTTGCAGCTTTTTGGCAAAGTACTCGGTAAACAGGTGAGAGAACCCGGCACCGTAAAGAAAAAAATGGCTCTCGTGACGCAGGATATGGCAGAAAGCGTCCATCAGCGCAGGCGTTACGTGGGTGAAGGTTTTTTCGTAATTGGCGACAAAATGGCGATAGGCGTCGGGGATGCCGTCGCTGGCAACGGACGAGGGGCTAGCCGGAAACGAACGTGGCACGTCGGCGAGCAACTGCTTGCAGTGATAGATAAACTCGCTGTAGCCACTAAACCCCATTTTCTGGCACAGGCGCATGATGGTTGCCGTCGAGACGTAGGTTTGCTGCGCCAGTTCACGTACGGTGATCTTGCCGACCAGTGACGCATGCTCGGCAATAAATACCAGCACGCGGTGTTCCGCGCGCGTCAAGTCTCTGCCGTGGTGAACCAGTGATGTCAACCGGCTATCCATGGTGCTGCTCCTGCGCGGCAATCAGCCTAACGCGATAGGGGTGTCATCACGGCCGCCCCATTCGCTCCAGGCACCGTCATACAACGTAACATCGGACACGCCCAACTGCGTCAGCGCCAGGATCACCACCACGGCAGTGACGCCAGAGCCGCAACTGGCAACAATCGGGCGGCTGAAATCCAGTCCCGCTTTGTGCAGAATCGTCGCTAACTCGGGGCTGGGTTTCAGGGTGCCCTGTGTCACCAGATCGCCCCACGGCACGTTCAGACTGCCGGGAATATGGCCGCGATGCAGGCCGGGGCGCGGCTCATCCACTTCACCGCGAAAACGTGGTGCTGGGCGCGCATCGACGATTTGCGCCGAGCCATCGCGGCTGATCGCCAATACCTGTTCCCGAGAGCGGATCGCCCCTTCGGTCAACACGGCATTAAAATGCGCGGGTGTGGGATGCACGTCTCCCTGCTCAATCGGATAACCCTGCGCTTTCCACTCCGCCAGCCCGCCGGAAAGGATCACCACCTGACGAGCGCCGAAGTGGGTAAGCATCCACCAGGCACGCGGAGCGGAAAACAGGTTACCTTCATCGTAAATCACCAGCGGTTGCTGGTCGCTGATGCCCAATTCACCCATCGCTTTGGCGAACGTGTCGGCGCTGGGCATCATGTGGGGCAATGTGGTGCTGGGATCGGACAGGGTTTCAATATCAAAAAAAACCGCACCGGGCAGATGACCCGCGCGGTATTCAGCATGGATATCCCGGCTGGTTTCACCCGCGGGTAACATGCGCGCATCGATCAGTGTGATGTCATCGGAAGCCAGATGCTCCGCGAGCCAGTCGGCAGAAACAAACAAACGGGAAGAAGAAGCTGACATATAAACCCCACGCATGGGCAGTGCATGCCGCCCTGAGTGAAACAGTGGTAAATATTGTCAGCCATTTTTCCTTTTCCGACAAGCAGCTATTCGGATTTGCCTGCGTTCACCGCCACGCCGTCACGGTAGGCCTGTGTCAACTGCGGCCAATATTCTCGGTTTGCCGCGATCATCTCATCGAGGATAGCCTTGGCATGCTGCATGGTGGGCACGGTGCGGTTAAGCGTAAACGCCTGTAACGCTTTCTCGTAGCTGCCTTCAAGGGTCGCTTCCACCAACAACTGCTCGGATGCCAACTGCTGTTCCAGCAGCGCGCGGTGGAACGTCGGCACATTGCCCATGCGAACCGGCTCTGGTCCGTTTGCTGTGATATACGCGGGCACCTCCACCATCGCATCATAGGGCAGATTGGCAATTGCCCCTTTGTTCTCAACGATCACCAGATGACGTTGGCGCAGATCGAACGCCAGTGAGCAGGCAACGTCGACGATAAAGGATCCGTGTACGCCAACGTGGAACGCGTCCGGCAAAATCCCGGTTTGTTTGTAGGTGGCGGCGGCGGCAAACAGTTTCTTCTCGCGCCCGTCCATCACTTCGTTGGCGCGGGTGTAGTTAGGGTCCTGATGCGCGACGATCTCATTAGGCATTAGGTAGTACTGTAAATAGGGGTTCGGCACGAATTCCGGGAAGTGGTCCATCACCGGTTTGATGTTGCGCCAGGTTTTCACCCAAGAGGGATCCGCATGCTGCGGATCGGTGTCTGCGGCATTGGCGGTGAGCAGGCCATAACGGGCGATGTGCTCACGCAACTGCGGCAAACGATCTTCACCCTCGACCAGTACGCGGGTAAACCAGCCAAAGTGATTCAGGCCGAAATAATCGACGGTGATCTCTTCGCGTTTTACACCCAGCACGGCGGCGATATTGCGCATCGCGGCCACCGGCATATCGCAGATATTCAGTACCCGGGCATCAGGGCGCAGGCGACGGATCCCTTCCGCGACAATGGCCGCTGGATTGGAGTAGTTAACAATCCAGGCCTCTTTATGTGCAAAGCGCTCAACCAGATCGATCAGTTCCACCATCGGCAGGATGGTGCGCAAGCCGTAGGCCAATCCACCGGGGCCGCAGGTTTCCTGCCCGACGACACCGTGACGCAGCGGGATCTTTTCATCCTGCTCGCGCATTTTGTATTGTCCAACGCGCATCTGGGCAAACACAAAATGCGCGCCGGAAAACGCCACTTCCGGATCGGTGGTGACGCAGAAACGAATGCTGTCGCTGTGATCGCGAATCACCTTTTCGACCACTGGTGCGATGGTGTCCTGACGTTGACTGTCGATGTCGTACAAGCGGATTTCAGCCAGCGGGAAATCCGCCAGGCGTACCATCAGGCTTTTCACGATGCCAGGCGTATACGTGCTGCCGCCACCGGCAATGGTCAGGATGAAAGGGGGTTTAGTCATCGTCTGTCTCCTTTTAAAGCGCATTTTCTACGGCTTCACGAACGGTTTTCACATGCAGGCCATACACCACCTGAACATTGTTACCCTGGCGGATAACGGCTTTAGCTCCGGTCGTCTTCAATTGCTGATCGTCAACCAGCGCGGTGTCTTTCACCGTCACGCGCAAGCGGGTGTAGCAGTTGTCGACCACCTCAATATTGGGTTTGCCGCCCAGTCCGGCGATAACGGTGGCACCGTCGGGGGCGTTGCTGCCTTTTTCTTGCGCCTTACTCTGATAGTCGGTTTTGGAGTAGAGCCGCGTCTCCGCTTCATCGGCTTCACGTCCGGGCGTCGGCATGTCGAAGTACAGGATCAGAGTGCGGAACACAAAGAAATAAATCACCGACATGGTCAGACCGACCGCGATGTACATCGGCCAGTTGGATTTAGCGATGCCCAGCGGCAGGTTATACAGCAGAAAATCGATCACGCCGTTAGCGCCAATAGCGTGCACGCCAAGCAGTGAGAACAGCATCATCCCCAGTCCGGTTAACACCGCGTGTACCACAAACAGTAACGGTGCGACGAACAGGAAGGAGAACTCCAGCGGCTCGGTAACGCCGAGCAGGAAAGAGGTAAAGGCCGCGGGAATCAGGATAGCTTTGGCGGCAATGCGTTTTTCCGGTTTGGCGGTGACATACATCGCCAATGCCGCTGCGGTCAGGCCGAACATTTTACTGATACCGCGCGCATCCCAGGCAACGGTCGGGCTCAGCTGTGTGACGCTGGGGCAGGCCATTTCAGCGAAATAAATATTACGCGCACCCTGGTACAACTTGCCGCACACATCGGCGGTTCCACCCAGTTCGGTATACAGGAACGGGGTATAGACCAGATGATGCAGTCCGGTTGGGATCAGAATCCGTTCAAGGAAGCCGTAAATCGCTACGCCAAACGGCCCTGCGCCTTTAATCGCAAAGGCCAGTGCGCTAATACCGTGCTGGGCATAGGGCCAGACGGCGCTCATGACAAAGCCGAGCAATATCGCGCTGGGGATCGCCAGGATGGTGACAAAACAGTGACCCGAGTAGATAGCCATCACACCGTTAAACTGCTTGCTGGAATAACGGTTAAACAGATAACCGGAAAAGGCGCCGATAAGGATACCGGCGAACACGCCCATTTCCAGCACTTGCACGCCCAGCACCATGCCCTGTCCGGCAGGGCGCATCTCCGCCGCAGGCACCAGTTTGCCCTGAAGTTGCAGCGTAATGTTCATCGCATTGATGAAAATGATAAAGGTCACTAACCCGATCAGGGCGGCATAACCTTTGTCACGGGTGGCAAGGCCAATGGGGATGCCGACGGCAAACACCAGCGCCAGGTTAGCCAGAATGGCAACGGCGGATTTGGCGATCAGTTGACCAAAATTCTGAATAATGGGGTGGTGCAGCAAAGGCAGGTATTCGGCCAGGTTGCCGTTACCGAACACATTACCAAACGCGATAAACAACCCGACGATTGGCAGGATCAGCACCGGACCGTACAGCGATTTGCCGAAATTCTGCAACGCATTAACGGCTCTTTTCATTTTTTGCCCTCTTCGTGGCTATTGTTAAGGGTAACGTCTGTCAGGTGTCACCTGAGAAGGTGTAGCGTACGGGTAAAGCCTAACAGTGAACTGTGCAGTAATTCTAGTTATCTTATTGTTTTAAAAACAAATTACTCAAAAGGTAACAAATTACTCTGGGAACTGTGATCGCACAGTGATTGCTGTGATGCCGGGATTTGCCCACCCGTGTGGCGGTGCGCGCAATGACGAGATAAAAAGATACGATTTTTTTAAGAAAATGTTATAAAGCCGATAGGCAAGGGAATGTTGCCACCCTATAATCGGCGCCACTTTCACTGACTGGTATGATAATTCTTTTAATCCGGTCGTTATTAGCGTGTGACATAATGAGGTCAATATGACGGTAGAACGTACCTTTTCCATCGTAAAACCCAATGCCGTAGCCAAGAATGCCATCGGTGCCATTTACGCGCGTTTTGAAAGCGCCGGATTCACGCTGGTGGCCGCCAAAATGGTGCAATTAACCCGCGAGCAGGCGGAAGGTTTCTATGCCGAGCATCAAGGCAAGCCGTTTTTTGATGGGCTGGTGGGTTTTATGACATCAGGCCCTGTCATGGTGCAGGTGTTGGAAGGGGAAAACGCCATTCAGCGCAACCGTGACATCATGGGGGCGACCAATCCGGCAAATGCGCTGGCAGGTACACTGCGTGCTGATTACGCCGACAGTTTTACCGAAAATGCGGTACATGGCTCCGATTCTGCGGAATCTGCTGCACGTGAAATCGCTTATTTTTTCAGTGCTGAAGAGATCTGCCCGCGCCTGCGTTAATCCGGTGCGAGTGTTTTTCTCGCATCAAGCGTAAAAAAACGCGACGGCGGTAGCATCGCTGTTTTAAACTTTGTACAATGCCGCGCCCCGGATGAGCACGCACTGTTTGTCCGGGGCGTTTCCTATTAATACCCGTCATACTTCAAGTTGCCTGTGCGTTGGCTGCGCTCGTTCACCCGAATCACTTACCTGAGTAAGCTCATCGGGATTCACTCGCTTGCCGCCTTCATGTAACTCGAATTATTTAGGGTATATATTGTCGTCATCTGTCGCGCCACAACGTGTAATAACGAGGCCAAGAGTTATCATTATGAGCATGTCCCAGTCTCCGTCTTTAGCGGAAAGCACTACCCTGTCTGCCGTCACCTGTTCCTCCACTGCTACCGATGCTGCACCTGTCGTGAAAACCGACGGTGAAAAGATCAATCTGTTGGATTTGAATCGCCAGCAAATGCGCGCCTTTTTTGCTTCCATTGGTGAGAAGCCGTTCCGCGCCGATCAGGTGATGAAGTGGATGTATCACTACTGTAGCGATGATTTCGCCGACATGACGGACATCAATAAGGTGCTGCGTCAGAAGTTACAGCAGATCGCCGAGATCCGTGCGCCGGAAGTGGTCGCTGAACAGCGTTCTTCGGACGGCACCATCAAATGGGCGATTCTGGTCGGCGGGCAACGGGTCGAAACCGTGTACATCCCGGAAGAAGACCGTGCCACGCTCTGCGTCTCCTCGCAGGTAGGTTGCGCTCTTGAATGCAAATTTTGTTCGACCGCGCAGCAGGGGTTTAACCGTAACCTGCGCGTGTCGGAAATTATTGGTCAGGTGTGGCGTGCCGCGAAAATTATCGGCGCTCAGAAAGTCACCGGTCAACGCCCCATCACCAACGTGGTGATGATGGGTATGGGTGAGCCGTTGCTTAACCTGAACAACGTGGTGCCGGCCATGGAGATCATGCTGGATGATTTCGGTTTTGGTTTATCCAAACGCCGCGTGACGCTTTCTACCTCTGGTGTGGTACCGGCGCTGGATAAATTAGGTGATATGATCGATGTCGCGTTGGCGATATCGCTGCACGCGCCGACGGATGATATCCGTAATGAAATCATGCCCATCAACAAAAAGTATGACATCGCGACTTTCTTAGCCGCTGTGCGTCGCTATCTCGAGAAATCCAATGCCAATCAGGGGCGCGTTACCGTGGAATACGTGCTGCTGGATCACATCAATGATGGCACCGAACATGCGCATCAGCTTGCCGAGTGTTTAAAAGATACTCCCTGCAAGATTAACCTGATTCCCTGGAACCCGTTCCCGGGGGCACCCTATGGTCGCAGTTCTAACAGCCGGGTAGATCGTTTCTCCAAGGTGCTGATGGAGTATGGCTTCACCACCATCGTGCGTAAGACGCGTGGTGACGATATTGATGCAGCGTGCGGTCAATTGGCGGGCGAAGTGGTCGATCGTACCAAGCGGACGCTGCGCACCAAACGCGCGGGTGAACCAATTCAGGTTAAAGCGGTCTAATGCCTTAATGTGCTTGGTGAAATGGCGTTTGGCATCAAATCAGGGTGCTAAACGCCTTTCATCGGCATATGATGGCGTCCGCGTAGCGAGCGTGTAGTGGTTGAATACGCGATGACGTTTTTCGTGTTAACACAACGCGGGATGCGGCAGCGAACGGACAGGGAATCCGTTTTTTAGCGGAGGGTCAGGATGACACCTCGTATTCAGCAAGAGTATGTACAACGTCATAAGTATGTACAGCGTCGTGTTTTATTTGCACTCGGCATCGTAGTGCCGCTGTTGAGTGGGTGTGCCAAGGTGCCGCGCCCATCGGCGAGTGAGGTGTTGGTCACTACGCGGTTGCAATTGGGTATGGCATACCTGAAACGAGACGATCTTGACGCAGCACAGCGCAACTTGTCGAGCGCCGTTGAGGCCGCTCCAGACGATTATCGTACCCAACTGGGTATGGCATTGTATGAACAGCGTATTGGCGAGTACAGTGCAGCTGAACGGCGTTATCAAACTGCACTGCGTCAGGCACCGGAAAATGCCAGCGTAATGAATAATTACGGTGCGTTTCTCTGTAGTTTAGGGCAGTATGTAGCGGCGCAGAAACAGTTCAGCGCTGCGGTGCAACAGCCTGATTATCGGGAAGTTGCTCAGGCTTTGGAAAACGCGGGATACTGCCATTTCAAAGCAGGAAAATGTAATGAAGCACGCACATTGCTAATTCGGGCGCTACACTATGACCCGACAAAAGGCGGCAGGGTGCTCAGTGAAGTGGAGCATCGACTGACTGCCCAGCACTTTAACGAAGCCAGGCACCTTTTGGATATTTATCACCATAGTCTTCCAGCCAGCGCTGAGAGTCTGTGGTTAGAGATTCGTTTCGCCGCGTTGGCGGGCCGTGATGATGAGCGTAACTATCATGGCGACAGGCTGGCGCGAAGTTTTCCACACTCTAAACAGTACCAGCAGTTCTTAGCGAATGAATACTGAAGCCACTCTAGAAAATACCACCCCTGTCACTCCTGGCGAGCGTCTGCGTCAGGCGCGTGAGCATATGGGATTGACACAGCAAACTGTCGCTGAACGCTTATGCCTCAAAGTGACCACCGTGCGAGAGATCGAAGAGGGCAGCACCTCTCCTGATTTAGCACCTACCTTTTTGCGCGGTTATATCCGCTCTTATGCCAAGCTAGTGCATTTGCCGGAAAGCGAACTGCTGCCTGCGTTGGATAAACACGTGGTGCCGAGAATCGCCAACGTGGCGTCAATGCAAGGCTTTGCCTTGGGAAAAAGCCGTAAGAAACGCGATGGCTGGTTGATGACCTTCACCTGGCTGGTGGTGCTTATCGTGCTGGGGTTAACCGGTGCCTGGTGGTGGCAGAATTACCAGATGCAGCAGCAAGAGATCAGCTCGATGGTCGATCACGCTGCGGCTAACACCTCGGAAGAAACGGAAAGTCAAACGGCAGTTCCGCTCGCCACAACCGGTTCACAGAGCATCGATTTGACGCAGATTGCGCCGGCCGCGCCGGAAGGTGCCAACACCGCGGCGAATGCGCCGTCAGTGAGTACGCCTGCAGCAAATGCAGCAGCGACCACGGGGGCGCCAGCGCAGGCAAGTAATGGGCATCAGCCTGTTGCACCAGCGACCACTCCCCCTGTTACTGCTACAGAGCCCGTTGCGTCACCAAGCGCAACGCCTGTCAGTGGCAATGGCAACGCCATTGCCATGACCTTTAGCGCCGACTGCTGGCTGGAAGTGATCGATGCGGCAGGCAAAAAACTCTACAGCGGCGTGCAGCGCGGCGGCAGTGTATTAAACCTGAGCGGTCAGGCGCCTTATCGTTTGAAGATCGGCGCACCGGCAGCCGTGCAAATTCAGTATCAAGGTAAACCGGTGGATTTGAGCCGGTTTGTAAGAAGCAACCAGATTGCTCGTCTGACGCTGGCAGCGGAGTAATTTCCGGTGCCGGTGATGCTGTAAATGTGGAGAAGAAGTAATGCATAACCCTGCACCCATCGTCCGTCGCAAATCAACGCGCATTTACGTCGGCAAGGTGCCTGTTGGTGACGGCGCACCGATTGCCGTGCAGTCGATGACTAACACCCGAACCACCGATGTGGACGCCACGGTAAAACAGATCAAGGCCCTTGAACGCGTTGGCGTGGACATTGTCCGCGTCTCCGTACCCACCATGGACGCCGCGGAAGCGTTTAAACTCATCAAACAGCAGGTTAACGTTCCGTTGGTGGCCGATATCCACTTTGACTACCGTATCGCGCTGAAAGTGGCGGAATACGGCGTAGATTGCCTGCGTATCAATCCCGGCAATATCGGCAACGAAGAGCGTATTCGCTCGGTGGTCGATTGCGCGCGCGATAACAACATTCCGATCCGCATTGGGGTCAACGGCGGTTCGCTGGAAAAGGATCTTCAGGAAAAATACGGTGAACCCACGCCGGAAGCGTTGTTGGAATCTGCAATGCGTCATGTGGACATCCTCGATCGCCTCAACTTCGATCAGTTCAAGGTGAGTGTGAAAGCGTCGGATGTGTTTCTGGCGGTGCAGTCATACCGCTTACTGGCGGCGCGTATCGATCAGCCGCTGCATCTGGGGATTACGGAAGCGGGCGGCGCACGCAGCGGTGCGGTCAAATCGGCAATCGGTCTGGGGCTGCTGCTGTCGGAAGGCATTGGCGACACGTTGCGTATTTCGCTGGCGGCCGATCCGGTTGAAGAAGTCAAAGTCGGCTTTGATATCCTCAAATCGCTGCGTATTCGCGCGCGCGGTATCAATTTCATCGCGTGCCCTACCTGCTCTCGTCAGGAATTTGATGTTATCGGTACGGTCAACGCGCTGGAACAGCGTCTGGAAGATATCATTACGCCGATGGACGTTTCCATTATCGGTTGTGTGGTCAACGGGCCGGGCGAAGCCCTAGTCTCCACGCTGGGTGTGACCGGCGGTAACAAGAAAAGCGGCTTTTATGAAGATGGCGTGCGCCAGAGAGAACGCTTTGACAACGACGACATGATTGACCAACTGGAAGCGAAAATTCGCGCCAAAGCGGCGATGCTGGATGAAAATAAACGCATCACGGTCAACGTGGTGGACAAATAATTAGCCTCGCACTGTCAGTGACCGTTAAACCCGGCGCTGGCTTTAACGTTGAACAGAGCACATTGAACCCCCTATAATCGGGTCCATTGGAAAAACAATTTTACAACGCATAGAGAACTGACGTGGCAAAAAATATCCAAGCCATACGCGGCATGAATGATTACCTGCCTGCTGAAACGGCCTTATGGCAGCGTATTGAAGATAGCCTGAAAAAAGTACTCCGCAGTTACGGTTACAACGAAATCCGCACACCGATCATGGAGCAAACGCCGTTGTTTAAGCGCGCGATTGGCGAAGTGACCGACGTGGTCGAAAAAGAGATGTACAGTTTCGATGATCGTAACGGTGATAACCTGTCGCTGCGCCCGGAAGGGACCGCAGGGTGCGTTCGTGCCGGTATTGAACACGGCATTTTCTATAATCAGGAACAGCGCCTGTGGTATATGGGGCCGATGTTCCGTCACGAACGTCCGCAAAAAGGGCGTTATCGTCAGTTCCATCAGTTAGGCTGTGAAGTGTTTGGTCTGCAAGGGCCGGATATTGATGCCGAGTTGATCCTGCTCAGCGCGCGCTGGTGGCGCGAATTGGGTATCGCCGAACACGTGGCGCTGGAACTCAACTCCATCGGTTCGCTGGAAGCGCGAGCGCGCTACCGCGAAGCGTTGATCGCGTTTTTGGAACAACACAAAGATCAGTTGGATGAAGATTGCTTGCGTCGCATGTACACCAACCCGCTGCGCGTGCTGGATTCCAAAAATGCGCAGGTGCAGACGCTTCTCAATGATGCGCCGGTGCTGACGGACTATCTGGATGAAGAATCTCGCCAACACTTTGAGCAACTCGGTGAACTTTTAACGCAAGCGGGTATCCCATTTACGGTGAATCCGCGGTTGGTGCGCGGTCTGGATTATTACAACCGTACTGTGTTCGAGTGGGTCACCACCAGTCTGGGTTCGCAAGGCACCGTGTGTGCAGGCGGTCGTTATGACGGCATGGTAGAACAGCTCGGTGGACATGCCACGCCCGCCGTCGGTTTTGCCATGGGGCTGGAGCGCTTGGTGCTGTTAGTGCAGTCGGTTAACCCGGATTTCGCCGCACTGCCTGGCGTTGAGGTGTATCTGATTTCCTCCGGCGTTGGCACGCAGTCAGCGGCCATGCAACTGGCTGAAACGCTGCGTGATGCGCTGCCGGAGCTGAAATTGATGACCAACTACGGCGGCGGTAATTTCAAGAAACAGTTTGCTCGCGCGGATAAATGGGGCGCTCGTATTGCGCTGGTGCTGGGCGAGAACGAAGTGGCTTCCGGTCAGGTAGTGGTGAAAAATCTGAGCAGCGGTGAGCAGGATACATTGGCGCAGGCGGACGTTGCCGCGCGTCTGGCAACGTTACTGGATTGAGGAGAAAGACACCGTGGAAGTCTATACCACTGAGAATGAGCAAGTTGATGCGTTGCGCCGCTTTTTGATTGAAAACGGTAAAGCGTTGGTGGTGGGGATTGTGCTGGGTATCGGTGCCCTGGTCGGGTGGCGTTACTGGCAGAATCATCAGTCTGAAGGAGCCATGTCTTCCTCGTTGGCTTACCAACAGGCCAGTGAAGCATTGGCGAAAGGCGATGCGACGGGCGTTTCGGCAGCGGAAAAATTCTCGGCCGAGAATAAAAACAGCTATGGCGTGTTGTCTTCCTTGCAACTGGCGCGCTATCACGCCGATAAAGGGGAGTTCGCTCAGGCGGAAACCCAATTGCGCACCGCGTTGACGCAAACCAAAGATGTCGATCTGCAAGCATTGACCGCACTGCGTTTGGCGCGCGTTCAAGTGCAGCAGGGTAAGGCCGATGACGCATTGAAAACGCTGGATACCATCACACAGGCGGGATGGGCTGCCATGGTGGCGGATGTGCGCGGCGATGCCCTGGTGAGCAAAGGCGATAACGCGGCGGCACGTGCGGCATACGACAAAGGGGTGGCGGCGAATCCGCCACAGGCATTGCAGGCGTTGCTGCGTATGAAATTAAATAATCTGCCGGGCTAAGAGGAACGTCATGCAATTGCGTAAAACACTTGTGGTTGGAATGCTTTCTCTGGCTTTTTTGAGCGGATGTTCACTGTTCAGCGGTGAAGAAGACGTGGTAACCATGTCGCCGCTGCCCAAGGTTGAGAACCAATTTACGCCAACCAAAGTTTGGAGCAGTTCTGTGGGGAGCGGCCTTGACGGGCACTACTCCAATTTGCGTCCAGCGTGGCAGGGCGATCGCGTATTTGCCGCCGATCGTAAAGGTCTGGTGAAAGCGATGGATTTGGCGAACGGCAAAGAGCTGTGGCGCGCCGATCTGTCTACCAAGCGTGGGCTGCTCTCGTCGCGTGAATCCGCGCTGCTTTCCGGCGGTGTGACGGTCTCTGGCGATCATGTCTATGTCGGCAGTGAGCGCGCAGAGGTGTTTGCGCTTAATGCGGCAGACGGTACCCTTGCATGGCAAGCTACGGCAGCGGGTGAAGTATTATCGCGCCCGGTGGTGAGTGATGGCGTGGTGCTGGTGCACACCAGCAACGGTATGCTGCAAGCGCTGAATGAAAGTGACGGTACCATTAAATGGACCGTAAACCTGGATATCCCGACGCTGTCGCTGCGCGGTGAG
This sequence comes from Candidatus Symbiopectobacterium sp. NZEC135, assembly GCF_025962695.1. Taxonomy (NCBI): domain Bacteria; kingdom Pseudomonadati; phylum Pseudomonadota; class Gammaproteobacteria; order Enterobacterales; family Enterobacteriaceae; genus Symbiopectobacterium; species Candidatus Symbiopectobacterium sp. NZEC135. Next base: position 62,068 of record NZ_JAGFPF010000001.1, read on the forward strand.
TCTGCGCCTGCCACTGCGTTTGGTGCTGCCATTGTCGGCGGTGACAATGGTCGTGTGAACGCCGTGCTGATCAACCAAGGGCAACTGATTTGGCAGCAGCGCATTTCTCAACCGAGCGGCGCGACCGAAATCGATCGCCTGAATGATGTGGACACGACGCCGGTGGTAGCGGGTGAACAGGTATATGCGCTCGGCTATAACGGCAACATGACGGCGCTCGATTTGCGTTCCGGCCAGATCGTGTGGAAACGCGAGCTGGGCAGCGTGCAGGATTTTGTCATCGATGGCGATCGCATCTACGTTGTGGATCAAAACGATCGCGTGGTGGCTCTCAGCACCAATGGCGGCGTGAATCTGTGGCGACAAAGCGATCTGCTACACCGTAACCTGACGGGACCAGCGTTGTATAATGGCTATCTGGTGGTGGGTGACTCCGAAGGTTATCTGCACTGGATCAATACGGCGGATGGTCGTTTCGTGGCCCAACATAAAGTGGACAGCGCCGGTTTCCTGAGCGACCCGGTGGTGGCAAGCGATAAGCTGCTGATTCAGGCCAAGAACGGCGACGTATACGCGTTTACCCGCTAAAAAACAGCATGTATCTGGGCTACACCGCGCAGGCGGTGTGAGCCTTGAAACGGCTCCTGAACGCATCAGGGGCCGTTTCGTCTTTTAAATGTCAGCGAGTCGATTTGCTGTAACATATTGAAATATAATAAATGAGGTTGTGAAATGATACCTGTCGTCGCGCTCGTTGGGCGCCCGAATGTGGGAAAATCTACCCTGTTTAACCGCCTGACGCGTACCCGCGACGCCCTGGTGGCGGATTTTCCTGGGCTGACGCGTGACCGTAAATACGGTCGGGCGGAAGTGGAAGGGCAGGAGTTCATTATTATTGATACCGGTGGTATCGACGGTTCGGAAGAAGGCGTAGAAACCCGTATGGCGGGGCAGTCGCTGCTCGCCATCGAAGAAGCGGATATCGTGCTGTTTATGGTGGACGCGCGCGCCGGACTGATGCCTGCCGATCTGGGCATCGCACAGCATTTGCGCAGCCGCGAGAAAGCCACCTTTCTGGTCGCCAACAAGATTGATGGCGTAGATGCGGATATCGCGATGGCGGATTTCTATTCGCTGGGGCTGGGCGAAGTCTATCCCATGGCGGCTTCCCACGGGCGCGGTGTCACCTCGTTGCTGGAAAACGTGTTACTGCCTTACGCCAAGCAGGAAGATGAACCGGTTGAACTGACGGAAGAAGAGGCTAATGCCGCCTATTGGGCTGAGCAGTTAGGTGAAAATACCGATGAGCCAGAGGACACCGAAGATGACTTCGATCCGGAAAGTATGCCCATCAAACTGGCTATCGTCGGTCGCCCTAATGTGGGCAAGTCCACCCTGACCAACCGTATTTTGGGTGAAGAGCGTGTGGTGGTGTATGACATGCCGGGCACCACCCGCGACAGCATTTACATTCCGATGGAGCGCGATGGTCGCGAGTATGTGTTGATCGACACCGCTGGCGTGCGTAAACGTGGCAAGGTCACGGAAACTGTCGAAAAATTTTCGGTGATCAAAACGCTGCAAGCGATTGAAGATGCCAACGTGGTGCTGCTGGTTATCGATGCGCGCGACGGCATTTCCGATCAGGATCTCTCGCTGTTGGGCTTTATTCTCAATGCGGGACGTTCGCTGGTTATCGCGGTGAACAAATGGGATGGGCTGTCGCAAGAGATCAAAGAGCAGGTGAAAGACATGCTCGACCTGCGTCTCGGGTTCATCGATTTTGCCCGCGTGCACTTTATCTCTGCGCTGCATGGCAGCGGCGTCGGTAACCTGTTTGAATCGGTGCACGAAGCCTATACCTGCGCCACCAAGCGCGTTAACACCTCGCTGTTGACGCGTATCATGCAGATGGCCGTTGACGATCACCAGCCGCCGCTGGTTCAGGGCCGTCGCGTGAAGCTGAAATACGCGCACGCCGGGGGCTACAACCCGCCGATTGTGGTGATCCACGGTAATCAGGTCAAAGATCTGCCGGATTCCTACAAACGCTACCTGATGAATTACTACCGCCGTTCGCTGAACGTGATGGGCACGCCGATTCGCATTCAGTTTAAAGAGGGGGAGAACCCCTTTGCTGAGAAGCGCAATACGCTCACGCCCAATCAGTTGCGTAAGCGTAAACGCTTGATGCAGCACATTAAGAAAGGCAAGTAACCAGAATGGGGCGGAATCGATGATCCGCCCCATTGTTATTATGGCCTTTGAATCAGCAATCACCGTCAACCCTGTGTGAAAGTGTTCGTTATGTCTTGGGAAACCTGGAGTTTTGCCTTTAATGTCACCATGCCCAACCTGTTAATCCTGTTGATTGGCATGGGGCTGCGCCGTTTGGGGCAGTTGGATGACACCTTTTGCGATTCGGCAATGAAGCTGGTGTTTAACCTGGCGCTGCCCTTCCTGCTGTTTTTCAGCGTGGCGACCAGCCAGCAGTCAATTGCCACGCACCTTCCGATGATACTCTATGGTGCCGTAGGCACCGTCACCACGTTTTTATTGCTCGAGTATGCGGCGGTGTATCTGGTGAAAGATCCCCGTGAGCGCGGTATTTTCGTTCAGGGCGGCTTTCGCTCTAACACCGGAATCATGGGGCTGGCGTTTGCGGTGCGCGCTTATGGTGAGCAGGGGATTGCGATAGGCTCGCTCTATCTGACGGTCACGGTGATCTTGTTCAACGTGCTGTCCGTGATCACCTTAACGCGCAGTTTACGGCGGGGACAGGATGGGGGCCGCGTCAGCAAGAAAGCGCTATTGACCAGCATTGCGACCAATCCGTTGATTATTGGGCTGTTGCTGGGCGTGTGCTATGCGCAGTCTGGCTTGGCGCTGCCTGACGTGATGCGGCAAACGGGTCAGCAGATCTCCGGGCTGGCACTGCCATTGGCATTGCTGTGTGCCGGGGCGAGCCTGGATGTCAAAACCATGCTGCGCACCAGTAATGTCGCGGCGCTCTCTACCGTTGCCAAGCTGGTGGTGGTGCCGGGCCTGCTGACGCTCGGCGGCTGGCTGGTTGGCTTTCGCGGTGTGCAGTTGGGGGTTATTTTTCTCTTTTCCTCGACCCCGACGGCGGCGGGCAGCTATGCCATGACACGGGCTATGGGCGGGAATGCTACGCTGGCGGCCAATATTATTGCCATGACCACGGTAGGATCGTTTTTTGCCACGGCGCTCGGGGTTTACTTGTTACGCGCCTGGGGCATCGCTTAATCCTGAAACGGAGGAGCCAATGGACATCTTGTGTCCGCATTGCCAACATACTTTGAACTGGCTGAGCGACAGCCGATTCCAATGTTCGCAGTGTCATCACCATTTTCAACAACAGGCGCATTGCCCGGAATGTCAACAGCCTCTGCAAACCTTATCGGCCTGTGGCTCGGTGAGTTATTTCTGTCAACGCGGCCACGGTTTGATTTCACGCCAACGCGTGCAGTTCAGTTACCTTCCAGTGTCGGAATAGCTAGGAGGATTTGCGCCGTGTGCGCTTTTTGGCATCCGGTGTGACCTGCGTAACCTGACTTTCTACCCAGCCGTCCTGTAAGCGGGTTTTTAGCGTGTCGCCCGGCGCTGTCTGAGCCGTGGCGCGTAAAACCTGCCCAGAGGGCATGGTGGTCACGTTATAGCCGCGCGCCAACGTTTTAAGCGGGCTGACCCCTTCCAGATGGGAACAGACCTCACCCAACCGTTGTTTATTCTCACTCAGTTGCCGGGTCATAAGCCGCTGCAATAGATACTGCATCTGTTGCAGGTATTGCTGCGCACGATGGATACGCGAAAGCGGTTGCTGCTGCGTCAGCCGCTGCTGCAAACGCTCATTGCGCAGGGTTGCGCGCCGCAGTTGCTGCTGCATGCTTTCATCGAGCCTGCGGCGTAGGGTAATCAATTGGTTAAGCTGGCGCGCCAAGCGTAACTGCGGATGCTGTTGCTGCAAACGGTGGTAGAGCCGAGAGAAATCGCGCTGGCGCTGGGCCAGTGAATAATCCATCGCCATCTCCAGCCGTTGACGCTGTGCGTGCAGTTGGCGCAGCAGCTCGTTGCGATCGCGACTGACCAACTCTGCCGCCGCCGACGGCGTAGGTGCGCGTAAATCCGCCACAAAGTCGGCAATGGTGACGTCGGTTTCATGGCCGACAGCACTCACGATAGGAATACGACTGGCGAAGATGGCGCGAGCCACCCGTTCATCGTTAAAACCCCAGAGATCCTCCAGCGAACCGCCGCCGCGCCCAACGATCAGCACATCACACTCTTGTCGTTGATTGGCAAGCTGAATGGCGCGAACGATTTGTGCTGGGGCCTCTTCGCCTTGCACCTGGCTCGGATAAATCACCACCGGCAGTGCCGGATCGCGCCGCTGTAGCACATGCAGGATATCGTGCAGCGCTGCGCCGCTGGGTGAAGTAATCACACCGACGCTGCTGGCTGGACGGGGGAGTGCTTGCTTGAATGATTGATCGAACAACCCTTCTGACGCTAACCGCTGCTTAAGCTGTTCGAACTGCTGTTGCAACAGGCCATCGCCTGCGGGCTGCATGCTCTCTGCCAGCAGTTGGTAATCACCGCGCGGTTCGTACAGGGTGATCGTGGCGCGCAGCAGCACTTGCTGCCCGTTTTGCGGGCGAAACGTCACACGGCGATTGCTGGTGCGAAACATGGCGCAACGCACCTGAGCGCGCTCATCTTTCAGAGTAAAGTACCAGTGACCGGAGGAGGGCTGAGAGAAATTGGAAATCTCGCCGCACAGCCAGATTTGCCCCATTTCCATTTCCAACAGTTGCCGGACGGTTTGATTGAGGCGGCTGACGGTAAAAATAGCGGATGAAGGCGCTTGGGACATGGCGTTGGCTAACCCGATTTAGTGAGCGAGATCAAATTTTAAAACAGAGGGTTAATTAACCGATACTACCTTGCCTGAAAGGTTAATCAAGTTTTTTTATAAAAAAAGCTGGAGGCAACCGATTACGCTCTGTATAATGCCACGGCAATATTTTATCGCATCCCCACATGAGATATTGCCCATGCTACGTATTGCCAAAGAAGCACTGACGTTTGATGACGTCCTCCTGATCCCAGCTCACTCGACCGTTCTGCCGAACACTGCCGATCTTACTACCCAGCTCACAAAAACGATTCGTTTGAACATTCCTATGCTTTCTGCTGCCATGGATACCGTGACGGAATCCGGTTTGGCTATCGCACTGGCGCAGGAAGGCGGCATCGGTTTCATCCACAAAAACATGTCGATTGAACGCCAGGCAGAAGAAGTTAGCCGGGTAAAACGTCATGAAAGCGGCGTGGTTGTCGATCCGCAAACCGTGACGCCAACCACCACGCTGCGTGAAGTCAAAGCGCTGACCGAGCGTAACGGCTTTGCCGGTTACCCGGTAGTGACCGACGATAACGAACTGGTCGGCATTATCACCGGTCGTGACGTGCGTTTTGTGACCGATTTGGAACGCCCGGTGAGCGCCGTTATGACGCCAAAAGACCGGCTGGTAACGGTGCGTGAAGGCGAAGCGCGTGACGTGGTGCTGCAAAAAATGCACGAGAAACGCGTTGAGAAAGCGCTGGTGGTGGATGATAGCTTCCATCTGCTTGGCATGATTACCGTGAAAGACTTCCAGAAAGCCGAGCGTAAACCTAACGCTTGTAAAGACGAACACGGTCGCCTGCGCGTTGGTGCAGCGGTTGGCGCAGGCGCGGGCAACGAAGAACGCGTTGATGCGCTGGTTGCTGCCGGTGTTGACGTGCTGTTGATTGACTCCTCGCACGGTCACTCTGAGGGCGTGTTGCAGCGCATTCGTGAAACCCGCGCTAAATACCCCGATCTGCAAATCATCGGCGGCAACGTAGCCACCGGCGCTGGTGCTAAAGCGCTGGCTGAAGCCGGTGTGAGCGCCGTGAAAGTGGGTATTGGCCCTGGCTCTATTTGTACCACCCGTATCGTTACCGGCGTGGGTGTACCGCAGATCACCGCGATTTCTGACGCGGTAGAAGCGCTTGAAGGTACTGGCATTCCGGTTATCGCCGATGGCGGCATCCGTTTCTCCGGCGACATTGCCAAAGCCATCGCTGCGGGTGCAGCCTGTGTGATGGTCGGTTCTATGCTGGCGGGCACGGAAGAATCTCCGGGCGAGATTGAGTTGTATCAAGGCCGTTCCTTTAAATCTTACCGTGGGATGGGCTCGCTGGGTGCCATGTCCAAAGGCTCTTCTGACCGTTATTTCCAGAGCGATAATGCGGCAGATAAACTGGTGCCGGAAGGGATCGAAGGGCGCGTTGCTTATAAAGGCCGCCTGAAAGAGATCGTGCATCAGCAGATGGGTGGCCTGCGTTCCTGCATGGGCTTGACCGGTTGCGGCACCATTGACGCATTGCGCACTCAGGCCGAATTTGTTCGCATCAGCGGCGCAGGCATTCAGGAAAGCCACGTGCACGATGTGACCATCACCAAGGAATCGCCGAACTATCGGATGGGTTGATTGGGCCCACAGGCCAATCTGCCGATGTGATGGCTGATTTGACAGAAACCCGGTAAACTTCGCCGGGTTCTCTTATTTTTTGCTCCTTACGTATTTTGGAATGCGCCTCTCATGACAGAAAATATTCATCAACACCGCATACTCATTCTGGATTTTGGTTCGCAGTACACGCAACTGGTTGCGCGCCGCGTGCGTGAACTGGGCGTTTATTGCGAACTCTGGGCATGGGACGTTACCGAAGCACAGATTCGTGAATTTAACCCGAACGGCATCATCCTTTCCGGTGGCCCGGAAAGCACCACCGAGCACAACAGCCCGCGCGCGCCGGAATATGTGTTCCAGGCCGGTGTGCCGGTGTTGGGCGTGTGCTACGGCATGCAGACCATGGCAATGCAGCTGGGTGGCCGCGTTGAAGGTTCCAGCGAGCGTGAGTTTGGTTATGCTCAGGTCGAAATCAAAGCGGAAAGCGCGCTGTTGCGTGATATTCAGGATGCGCTGAGTGAAAGCGGTGCGCCGCTGCTGGACGTTTGGATGAGCCACGGCGATAAAGTGACGGCCATTCCGTCCGATTTCGTTACCGTTGCCAGCACCGATACCTGCCCGTTTGCCATTATGGCTAACGAAGAGAAACGCTTTTACGGCGTACAGTTCCACCCGGAAGTGACGCATACCCGTCAGGGACAGCGCATACTGGAACGTTTTGTGCGTGACATCTGCCACTGTGATGCGCTGTGGACGCCGGCAAAAATCATTGATGACGCGATAGTGCGTCTGCGTGAACAGATTGGCAACGATCGCGTTATTCTGGGCCTGTCCGGTGGTGTCGATTCTTCGGTTACGGCGATGCTGCTGCACCGTGCCATTGGCGATCGTTTGACCTGTGTGTTCGTGGATAACGGCCTGCTGCGTTTGAACGAAGCGGATCAGGTGCTGGAAATGTTCGGCGATCACTTTGGTCTGAATATCGTGCACGTGGCTGCCGAAGATCGTTTCCTGTCTGAACTGGCCGGTGAAAACGATCCGGAAGCCAAACGTAAAATCATTGGTCGCGTGTTCGTTGAAGTGTTCGATGAAGAAGCAAGCAAGCAGACTGAGGTGAAATGGCTGGCGCAGGGCACCATTTATCCTGACGTGATTGAATCTGCGGCGTCCAAGACCGGCAAAGCGCACGTCATCAAGTCTCACCACAACGTGGGTGGCCTGCCGAAAGAGATGAAGCTTGGTCTGGTTGAGCCGCTGAAAGAGCTGTTCAAAGACGAAGTACGTAAAATTGGTCTCGAACTGGGCTTGCCGTACAACATGCTGTACCGCCATCCGTTCCCGGGTCCGGGCCTTGGGGTGCGCGTGCTGGGCGAAGTGAAGAAAGAGTACTGCGATCTGTTGCGCCGTGCCGATGCCATCTTCATCGAAGAACTGCACAACGCTGACCTGTACCACAAGGTTAGTCAGGCCTTCACCGTGTTCCTGCCAGTGCGTTCCGTTGGCGTAATGGGCGATGGTCGTAAATACGACTGGGTGGTCTCTCTGCGTGCCGTCGAAACCATCGATTTTATGACCGCGCACTGGGCACACCTGCCTTATGACTTCCTGGGTCGCGTTTCCAACCGCATCATCAACGAAGTCGATGGCATTTCCCGCGTAGTGTATGACGTGTCGGGCAAGCCGCCTGCGACGATCGAGTGGGAATGATTTCGCGTCTGGCAACAGCCTGCACGTAAAAGCAGTAAAGTACCTCTAAGCCCGCGTAACTGCGGGCTTTTTTGTCTGGCATTTGTGACCTGCTCCCCGTTGATTGACATACCACGATGTTAGTAATGTCTTCATCAGCAAACGAAGAATTTCCCTTGCTTGGTTGATTGCAGAAATTTTAAAAATACTGAGGCGCTGCGTGGTCACTTCCAAAGTGTTCCGACGGTCGTCGATTGGGTTAATTTGTGCCTATGGCGGTTCTTTCGATGCTCAGGATGTATTGATTGCTCACTACTTATTCAAATGTTTTGGAAATTCTTCAGCGAGCCAGTCGATGAATACACGCAAACGATGCGTCAAATGGCGGTTCTGCGGATACACCACATGAAAAGGAAATTTTGAAGGTCGCCATTCCTTTAACACTTCCACCAGTAAGCCACACTCCAGCGCCTGCCGGGTACAGTAGGAAAACGTCTGGATAATGCCCAACCCAGCCTCGCCGGCTGCGACATGGGCATTACTTTCATTGATCCCCATCCAATGCTCAATCTTGATTTCGGATGTCACCCCATCACGTTCGAATCGAAATGGTATCGCCCGTCCTGTTGCCGTTGAAACATAAGCAATCAGCCGATGCCCGTTCTTAAGTTCTTCAGGATAAGCAGGAACACCATAGCGCTTGAGATAACTGGGTGATGCACAGGTCACCATATTGGCGTGACCAATATTTCTTGCAACCAGCGATGAGTCGACCAGTAAACCCCCCCGAATAACACAATCGACGCTATCGCTGATCAGGTCGACAGATCGATCTGTTACGCCAAGATCAATCCTGATATCAGGGAAACGCTCCTGGAATGCAGGCAGTGCCGGAATGAGCACGTCACTCGCCGTTGAAGAACCGATGTCGATCCGTAAATGCCCTCGTGGTTTGCTGTGCGCAATGGCGAAGCCAGTATCGATATCTTCAAGATCGGCCAGCAACCGCGTGGTCTTCTCGTAATAATCTCGCCCTTCGGGTGTCACAGTGACGCGCCTAGTCGTTCGCTGTAGTAGCTTCACACCTAAATGGGCTTCTAAGTCCTGCACCAACTTACTCATTGTCGCATTAGGCATATCAAGCGAATCAGCCGCACGCGTGAAATTGCCAGCCTCAACGACTCGAGCGAAGGCTCGGATAGCCAGTAACTGGTCCATCGGAATACCTCTTCTTGATTATCCATGTACATAGATAATCTTTTCGAATTTGCTTACTTTATCAATAAATTTTGGGGTAATAAAGTTAATCCCATGCTCTGACCGTTATGCACTTATCGCCGACGCAAAAGCATCTTAATCAATGAAATTACTCAAGGATAACTCATGAACAAATCACTGAACGGAAAAATAGCGCTCGTCACCGGTGGTAGCACCGGTATTGGTCTGGCAACGGCACAGGAGTTGGTCACGCAGGGCGCTAGGGTATTTATTACTGGCCGCCGCCAGGCTGAATTGGATGCAGCCGTTGCCACCATCGGCGAGGCCGCCACGGGTATCAAGGCCGACGCGTCAGTTTTAAGCGATTTAGACCGAGTCTTTGCACAAATCGCCCAAGAAGCGGGTCATCTGGATGTCTTGTTCGCCAACGCCGGTGGGGGCGACATGATGCCCCTGGGGGCTATCACGGAAGAACACTTTGATCGTATTTTTGGCACCAACGTGCGCGGCGTGCTTTTCACGGTACAGAAAGCACTTCCTTTGTTGGTAAACGGCAGCGCGATCATCCTGACAGCATCAACAGTTTCCATCAAAGGCACAGCTAACTTCAGCGTTTATAGTGCCAGCAAAGCTGCGGTCCGCAACTTTGCTCGTTCTTGGGCTCTTGATTTGAATGATCGCCAAATCCGGGTGAATGTAGTGAGCCCTGGACCGATTCGTACACCCGGACTCGGCGGGCTGGTAGACGACGATAGCCGTCAAGGCCTGTTCGATCATTTGGCTGCTCAAGTACCGTTGGGCCGCGTGGGGGAGCCACAAGAGATCGGCAAGGCCGTGGCCTTCCTGGCATCCGATTCCGCAAGCTTCATCAATGGTATTGAGCTCTTCGTCGATGGCGGTATGGCACAAATTTAAGCCACTGCGTTTGCCTCGTTATCAACACGAGGCTTTTCTCTTCAAGGAGTACTGATATGCAAAACATTCATCCTGCAGCGGCATCAGAACTGGTAACACAAACCTGAATGGGTTCCTTGATGGCTTCTAAGCTGAGGAGTCGTTGCAGTGCAGCAATGGCGGTATCGGTAAGCTCATGTCCCTTGGTGAGAACCATCAAATCATTTGTGGTGCGGATGTCTTCATCAATGACCCAGCCAGGTTTTAATTCACGAATGCGTACCGTACGGACACCGGCCATGTTAGCGCGAAAATCGGTGAGGCTTTTGATGATGTATTCTGGGATGGCTGGCTTGATGGCATTGAGAATTTCCCGTGGATGCTCCAGCCCCTTTCCTCTGGCGGCATGACGTTCAAGTTCGAGGGCTGCGCGCAAGAGATGAGACCCTCGCATAACTTCAGTCGTGGCATCGGCGGGAGCCATGGTCGCTTGGTATCGAATAATTTCGGCTACTGGTTCAAGGCGGGGAATGTTTTTTACTAAGCGAGCCGCGACATCAGGATGTTCTTGAAGTAGTTTTTTTTCTTCCGCAGAAAGTGTGCGTTGTGCGGCGTCAGCCTGAACGATATCGATAGGAATTCCCACACAGCCGATTTGGCTCAGTGATGCGGCAATGGTGTAAATCCATCCATCGGGCCATTCCAGTTTGAGCAGTGCATGACGAACACAGGACTGAGCAAATGCGGCCCGTTGGAAAGCCCAGGGCGCTACCATGGCGAGCACTTCTGTCAGTGTTTTTACGGATGCGCTGAGCGTGGTTTCCAGGAGTTCTTTTTCTACACGAATAAGGCGGTGCTGACTGACGGCATCATTCAACGCTGAAACCAATTCTTCCTTGGGACAGGGTTTGCAGAGGTAGCGAAAGATCGCGCCTTTGTTTATTGCTGCAATCGAGGATTCAACATCGGCCTGGCCTGTAAGGAGAATACGTACGCTGTCTGGAGAAATTTCCCGCGCTTTAGCAAGGAAGACTGCGCCATCCATACCGGGCATACGCATATCTGACATGATCACCGCAAATGGCTCACCCCAACGAACGGCATCCAAGCCAGCCTCACCACTGCGAGCCGTTACGACGTCAAATTCACCAAAAAGACTGCGTTCCATTGCGGCGAGGACATTGGGTTCATCGTCTACGCAGAGCACCCGGGGTAAGGCAGTTTCAGTCATGATGTGTTTCCTTTATTTGGGTAAGCATGTCTTGCCATAAGGTTTGCTGGTTAAGCATGCCGGTTTGTTCGAGATAGCCCAGGTCGAGAGGGGTGTTGTTGGCGAGGGCAACGCCTACGTGCACAGCGCCAACGACGTTAAATGTCTTATCTGTGGCGAGGGAGGGCTGAACGTGATATGCCACGGCTTCCACGATATCCATCGGCAAGCCCCACAATGCCATCAGATATGCACTGACTGCGGCGTGTACCGCGATAGTATTGTGCGTGAGTACGAATGCGTTATTGGGCTCTCTCATTTCAGGTATCAGTCGCGCAATATTGGCAAGCAGTGCGGCCGTTTGCGCTCCCCCTTGATGATCCGATATCTGCGCCGCCAACGTTGAAGCAAGCAGGGCGCGTTGTTGTAGCTGAGCAACATAGCGATCTGTTTTAGCCTCAGCAAAGATCTGAGAAGCCAATACCAGTAACTTAACCTGCTCCAGGCCCAAATGTGAGATGGCATTTCCAATATCTGTGATGCGTCCCCCTCGAGTGAAATAGCTTGAGTTCGCCAGTTGTAAAATTTTTGCGCTCAAGGCGGGATCGCTACTCAGCAACTTGGTGATCTGTCGCGTATCACTGTCAACCTGAGTGATGAGGCGGGAGACTTCAATAAACACGTCAGGCGCTGCGGGTAGATAGCTGGTGCGGCCGACAACGTCGATCATGGCGGGCGCTTGCAGCCTATCGCGCAGGAGTAGAATATTGTTTATCGTCGCTATTAATGTCGTGCTGTCACACGGTTTGGAAATAAATCGGTGAGCGACAGCCAGCATGCGTGTCGTCGCATCAGGGGCAGAATACCCAGATAAGATGATACGTATTGTGCCAGGCCAATGGTGTCTTACCTGTGAGAGTAATTCAGCACCATCCATGAAGGGCATTCGCATGTCAGATACCACCACATCGGCTGGTTTTTCTTCCAGCATCGTGAGCGCTTGTTTGCCACTGTTGGCAAATCGATATTCCCATTCGATGTCTTCTACTAGGAGTGCCCGCTCAATACCTGAGAGCACTCGAATTTCATCATCGACGAACATCACTTGCATGCAGGGGATTCCTCTTGAGGCGAGTTAAGGGGTAATAGCAGAATGAATGTTGTCCCCACGCCTTCCTCTGACTCACATCGGATCTGTCCTTTATGCTTATCAACTACCGTTGAATAGACAATGGAGAGTCCTTGACCTGTCCCTTTGCCTACGGCTTTGGTTGTGAAAAAGGGGTCGAATATCCGGTCTCGGATCCCAACGGGAATGCCGCTCCCGTCGTCTTTAACCCGGATCTCTATGTGCTCACCGTTGAGTGCTGCGGAGATAATAATATGGCCTTTTTCTTTAATGCCTTGCTGAATGGTATCTGCAATAGCGTGGGCTGCATTCACTATCAGATTTAGAATAGCCTGCCCAATGGCGTCTCTCAGACAGGGGAGCTTGGGTAATTCATGCTCAAAGTGTGTCTCTAGTTCAGCAACGTATTTCCATTCATTACGGGCGACGGTTGCTGTGGTGTTGATCACATCGCGGACGTCGACCATTTCTTTTTCATTGTGCGAAGGATGCGAGAATTCTTTCATGGCAGCCACAATCTTGGTGATATGCCCAAGGCCTTCCAACGATTCATCTAAGGCGCTTGGGAGTTGGCGGCATAAGAATTCCACTTTCGTTCGTTTTCGGAGGGTGTCGAACTCCCTTAGGGGGGGGTCTTCAGCGAGTTTCTCCCGTGTTGTATCGATCAGTGCCAGCGCCGTGTCCAACAAAGCGATCAGTGACGTTGTTGCTGTTTTAACAAAGCCCACGTTGTCACAAACGTATTGTGTCGGTGTATTTATTTCGTGGGCAATCCCCGCCGCGAGTTGCCCAATGGATTCCATCTTTTGTGCTTGTAGCAATTGAACTTGGGTTAAACGAAGCTCTTTCAGTGCTTTTTCTAACTCGTAACGTTCATTTTCTAATTCCAACGTTTTACGGGCGACCACTTTTTCCAAGCCTACATTTTGCCTCAGTATTGCGAAAGGCGTGGCATGATCTTGCGCTGTCTCTCGCAAGATACGGCGCTTTAGCACATCAATCGTTTTGTCTCTGGCGGCTAATTTGCGCTCGAACTCGGCGATAGACATGGCAGAGGATGCGGAAAATGTTCCTTCAGTCAATTCACTATCCTCCAATGGCGATTCCCGTGAATGTTTGATTCACGTGCAATCCGTTGTATTGCTCTCCGTATGTGGAAAATCCTACAACGCGGTTTTGCACCATAACGTTGGCGATCTGTTGTTCGAGGCCTTCTTGCTCAAACTGGATACGGCGTAGAATGCAATCACATCCGATGATGACGGGGTCAGGGAGGGTCTCGCGAACCTTACTGAAGGCACATTCAAGGGTTTGGACGGGATCTTCCGCTTTACCGATAGAAACGATAAGGCCTTCTTCAATCGCGCAGTAACAGGTAAGTGATAAATCGGCGTTCCATTTTTGAATAGAACGGACATAAGGGTCATCACCAAAGGAAAGCACAAGTGGGTGACGGGAAAAGACGGTTGGGGTCAATTCAGATACGGTTAACCCGAGGGCTTGTGCGTAAGCAAACGCAGCGGGTTCACCGTTTATTTCAAAAATAAGCCGTCTTTCTGGATCGGCTTCAGTGATAACGAGTTCAATCTTGCTGGGTCTAAAATGCTGTACTTTAAATGTCACGATGGTTGATTGGGTTTCAATAACAGCAAATACGGCTGCATCAGAAATAAAGCGGCCATCGCCATCATAAACATACGCTTTCTCGAAACGCAGGTTATCGCCTGCGGAGCCACCAATAATCGGGATATTGCCTATCTGCTGGTACAGACTTGCAGTCAAACGTTCTTCAATCATTGATAGACCATCGACCAGCAGCAGACTAAAACGATGAAGCGTTGGCCTGTCCTCACAATCGCGATGAATCACTTCGGCAATGTCAGAGACCATTTCGGCATAGTTTTTTAAAGGGTGGATTGTGAAGGTGTGGGCGCTAAAATTCTTGTTCAGGCCCAACCCTACCAACCCGGTATGCTGAAACCCTTGGGTACCGATTTGCCCGGAAGAGGTACAACCGATACACGTGCAGGAGAAGGATTTTTTTAATTCTTGACCTAAAACGTCTAAATCGTAATCAGGAGAGCAGAAAAAAATCACCGTTTTAATATCTTCATGATTAAGTATTTTTGCAAATTCGGCGACTGCCTGGATAGGATCCGGTGACTTACTACTGGCGTACTTGAGTTGAAAATTCATGAGAATGCTCCCGCGCTATTAAGCAGAAACTTTTGCATGAATTTCTGCGAGATCCTGTTATCTCTATGAAAATAGTTCAGAGGGTCAGATAGTCAAGAGCCAGCGTTTTTTTTGTTTCAGATACCGCTTTTTTTTTATTTTCAGACAGGATACAAAAAAATATTGTCATGGTGAGTGCACAATCACTACGCCTTTTCTACTGAGCTTATTTCGGCGTTGTCATCCGGTAAGTGCCGACTTATTCTATTGATTCTCTGTCTTAAACTAGCATCTTGTTGCCGACGATGTTGCTTTCTGTGCATTCAATAGGGTAGAAAACGCAATGTATCTGTCTGATGAAGCCATTCGCGATTTGAATACGCTGGCGGGGTGGTTAGCCCTTGACGATCTCAGCGCTCGAGAAACGCTGAACCCAGAACTGCTGATTTTGGCGGGGCACGCCATTATGCCGAACATTATCGGCGCGCTTGATCTTGCCGCAAAAACCGGCATTCCTGTGTTACTCAGCGGTGGTATTGGTCATTCAACGACGTTGTTACAGCAGGCGGTAAAACAGGACCCGCTCACAGCTACGATTGAGACCGAAGGGAGGGGGGAAGCGGATATTCTTGGCGAGATCGCGCATCAGGTTTTTGCAATCCCTTGGGAAAACATTGAGATAGAAAATCGCTCTACCAACTGTGGCCAAAATGCGGACTTCAGCAGAGACACGCTATTGGCCCAGTCATCTATTCCCGCGACGATACTGCTGGTGCAGGATCCGCTGATGCAGCGCAGAACGTTTGAATCTTTTCAGCACAGTTGGCGGCAGAAAAATTTAACCAGTCGATTTATCAACTGGCCGGTATTTGTGCCGCATGTCGTCAAGGTGGACGATTCCCTGGTGATCACCGGCGGACAACGTGCAGGCATATGGACGATTGAACGCTACATCGCCATGATCTTAGGTGAGGTCAAGCGCCTGCGCGATGATGAAACCGGTTACGGGCCAGCAGGAGCTGGTTTTATCGACCATGTTGATATTCCTGACGCGGTTGAAAATGCCTGGCGGCGGCTTACTGCAAACAACAAACTGTTGGTGAGCGTCAGATAAATCTGCCGCCGGATCGCACCGACGACAGCGTCAGGGGGTCAGGTTGGGTTACGGGAGCTATTGACGTGTCGTTGGGAAAGGCAACCATTTATCTTCACAGGCATACGCCGTTTTCACCGCAGTTGCATTCGCGATGGTCGATGGCGCTGGCGTCAAGCCGCCTTCGGCCACATGAACAATGACGTTTTGTTGATGCCAGCCCTGAAGATTATCGATTTTCACACCGTCAAAGGTCACATCAAGGGGATGGTCACTGTCATAGCCGTTAAGTACCACCTTGCCGCCGTTACCGGACACATTTTTCAGCGAAATATGGTGGTACCAGGGAATAAAGTTGCCCTTTTTGCCTTCATAAGCCGTATCCAGCGTAATCGGCCATTTGTTATTGCGCAAACACACATTCTCAACCTTGACGTTTTCAACGATTCCACCGCGGCTGGAATCACTTTTAATTCTGATGCCTGAGGTTGTGCCATCCAGCGTAAGATCTTTAATCAGAATATCGCTGATGCCGCTGTTGGTTTCACTGCCGATAGACATACCGTGACCGGAATAGAAGTGGTTATCCAGAATAGAGATGAAACGCGTTGGCCCGCTGTTGCCTGCTTTAATTGCTATGTTGTCATCACCGGTGCGGATAACGCTTTTGGCTATCGTTACATCGGTTGCCGCACCCGGATCGATACCGTCGGTATTACGCGCATCCGCTGGCGTATCAATAACAATTCCCCACACCGTGATCCCCTGAACCTTATTCAGCACCAGATGAAAGTTAGGCGAGTTGGTTAAACGGATGTGATAAAAGGTCAGGTTTTTGGCATTATCGACCTGAATAAGACGAGGCACGTTCTGGTTACCCCCTTCCTTTTGCGCGCGTCGCGCCAACTGCCACCAGGTTTCAGTTTTACCCTCCATGATCTGGTTGCCACGCCCATCAATCGTCCCTTCGCCGACCAGTCCGCCGCCCTGCACGTTCTCAATATGAATAAAAGGCTGACATTGCCCTTTCTGGTTGCTGAGCGTGCCGCAAATACCACGGCCTTTATCGTAATCGGCGGGGTTGGCAGAAGCCGCGAGCACGGTACCTTTATCCACCCACAGCCATATGCCGGAACGTATACTCAGCGGGCCGCTTAGAAAGGTATTTTGACCGTTGGCGGCAGTGAGTTTCACGGCTTGCCCCGCAGGGCAACGATCGATGGCCTGTTGGATCCGTTGCTGATTATTTCCCGGTTCGGGTGTCAGCGTAGTACAACTCTGCTGCGGATAGGTGGGTTCCTGTACCTGGCGGCGATCGGCGGCGTGCGCGATACTCAATAAAAACGCGGGGCAAAGCGACAGTATCGTTGTGAGTGTTTTTACTTTCATCGGTGTAGCCTGTTAACCATCATCCACGGTAAATACGTTGTTTTCGTCCAGACTATAATTACAACAGAACCACGAGTACTGCTCTCTCGTGGCCACGTAAGGAAGTGTCACAAAGTAATACTTCGTTTATCGCTATCGTCTGTTACGCTGTCGCTGAAAAATAAATATCGGCATGTGGATGATATCTATCAAGCCAAGGCTTTCGCCTTCAGTTTTTGGTATTCCTCTTCCGTAACGATGCCATCATCTAACAACTTTTTAGCATCTGATATCTGTTCGGCGGGCGATTTCCCCGCTACCTCACGAATATACTCGTTGGTGGCTGAAACGGATTTTTTTACCTGCGCGCGATGTCGCTCAGCCATGCCCTTGCCACGCACGATAAGGTAGATGAGAGAAGTAAGTAGCGGAATAAACAGTAAGAAAACAATCCACGCCGCTTTGTAAAGACCGCTGACTTCCTGATCGCGAAACAGGTCGGATACGACCTGGAAAAGAATAAAAAGATAGGCAATAAAAAAGAACAGTGAAAATGCCGTGACCAATATATCCCACAGCGTCAGTAGGTGCGTTGCCATTTTTGTGTTTCCTCTGGATTTAATTAATTAAATCAGGCATCGAGATGAACATAACAAAGGTATATACCCGTCATACTTCACGTTGCAGGTACGTTGGCTGCACTCGCTCACCCGAATCACTTACTTGAGTAAGCTCATCGGGACTCCCTCATTTGCCGCCTTCCTGCAACGCGAATTATTTAGGGTATAGCACAAATTTATTTTTTCCACACAACAGGGAAAAATAGAAACGAGGGGAGACTATTATGGAGAATGGATGAATAAGAGACGAAGAATAACTGCCAAAGGCATAGCGCGCTATTGATCTGCTGCCTGAGCGTCATCTTCAAAAGCAAACAGTGTAACCAGATCGATGTGTAACCCAACGGCGATGATATAGAGCACTTCCAGCGTTGGATTGCGCACACCACGCTCAACGCCGCTGAGGTATGTGCGGTCCAACCCACATTTTTCAGCAAAAGCTTCTTGCGACAGATTCGCCTGCAATCTGAGTGATCTTACGCGCTGGCCCAGACGGGCCTTGATGGAATTGGATATTTTCATGGAGTAAGCATTGTTTTTTGATGCTTATCAGTCCACGGACTATTAGTCACAACAGTAAGATTTTGTGGTAACGTAGTGACTCATAGTCAACGAACCGGAGGCGTAAATGGAAAAACAGGATTGGCACCCAGCAGATATCATTGCTGCCATAAAGAGGAGGGGGACGTCGCTGGCGGCATTATCTCGGGCATCTGGGCTGGCGTCATCAACGCTAGCGAATGCACTCACGCGACGGTGGCCTAAAGGGGAGCGGCTTATCGCACAAGCGATAAACGTGAGCCCGGAAGAGATCTGGCCTTCACGCTACCTAAAAAATCGCCGTTAAGCGGGGCGGCGAAGCCGTCATCCGTCTTACGCGGGTGACGGAGATTGCCTCATGTTCGACACCGGTGTGGCATCATGGTCACTCTGCGCGTTTTTACGGCGAAAGGTATTGCTGACAGCCTTGATTTCTTTGATGATGCGACAATGAAGCGTTATTTGTTGCTGTCATTAACAGGGTAGGGTTGATGAAGTTTACCAAAATCGTAGGTGTGGCCATCGTTAGTATATTGCTGCTGTCATTCTGGCAAAGCTGGGCGCACTCGACGCGCGGTGGTGAAGCGATGAGCGGTCAGGGATGGTGGTCTGCTCGGCGTGATTCCGCTGGCGTTGCGCCCGATCCCGTGCGTTGGCGTGATACCGCTATTGTTCAAGTGTATGCTGCGCCGACCTATGGTTGGCGTGGTCTGGTGGCAGTTCACCCTTGGATTATCCTGAAAGCCAAAGGTGAAACCCGCTACCGGCGTTATGAAGTGATCAGTTGGGGAAGCGACAATGTGGTACGCCTGAATTACACCTTACCGGACGGGTTCTGGTACGGGGCCACGCCGAAACTGCTGGTTGAACATCGCGGTGAGGCAGCGCAGGTGATGATCCCGCAGATCGATGCCGCGATCAAAAGCTATCCCTGGCCGCAGACCTATCGCGCTTGGCCTGGACCGAACAGCAATACCTTTCTCGCGCACATTGGTCGTGAAGTACCGGCCTTAAAGCTTGATATGCCTGCCAATGCCATTGGTAAAGATTATCGCTCAATCGTGAATCCGGTGGGGTTGGCCCCTTCTGGCAGCGGCGTTCAGATTTCGGTTCTGGGGGCGCTGGGCGTGACGCTGGCACTGGAAGAAGGCCTGGAAGTGAACCTGCTAGGGATGAACCTGGGCATTGATGTGAATCCACCGGCGTTGCGCCTGCCTTTCATTGGCCGATTAGGTTTTGACAATGTGGATCAGCAGCAAGAACGCTGACGCTAAAAGGCGTGGTGCGAGAGCCGATGTGCCCTGCGCCCCGCTATGGGTGCTCAATAATCATCACCGCGCAGGTATCTTCCTCCAATGCTTCGAAGGTGTGCGGCGCATCGGCGGCATAGCTGATGTAATCTCCGGCGTTAAGCGCAATTTCATGCCCTTCAGGACCCAGCACGGCTCGTCCACGGCTAATCATGACATGCTCCAGCGTGCCGGGTTGATGGGGGACAGAGCGGCGTACGCTGCCCGGCTGCGCTGTCACGCGGTAGATATCGCGTTGCATGCCTCTCGGACAGACGGCGAGCAGTGTCACAAAATAATGTGCCTGTTCAGCGGCGACAATTTCCCCCTCATGGGCACGGATTACCTTCACGTGGGGCTGCGGTGCTGCAATCAACTGCGTGACCTGCACATCCAGCGCCAGCGCCAGTGCCCACAGCGTTTCCAGGCTGGGATTACCGCTGCCTGACTCCAATTGAGATAGCGTCGATTTTGCGATACCGGCACGTTTGGCCAGTTCGCTGACGGAAATACCTATCCGCTCGCGTTCACGTTTTACCGCTACGGCGAGAATCCCTATCGGCGTTGATGAAGGTTGCATGTCGTTCTCCATAAAAAACGATCGTTCTGTTTGACAGTCGATATTGCGATAGCCATTATACCATTCGTTCTTTTTATCGAACAGTCGTTCGTTATGTTATTTATTGTATGCGAGGTAATCGATATGGCATCCGATCAACGTGCCGAGTGGGGAGCGGGATCGCTAAAAATGGCGATAGCCATGATCATTTCAGGAACGGTGGGATGGTTTGTGTTAGCCACTGACTTATCTGCGTTAACGGTGGTCTTTTGGCGCTGCGTTTTCGGCATGGTAGCCATGGCACTGGTCTGTGCGACGCAAGGTCTTTTGCGTCGTGGCATGCTTGCACGTAGGCAGTTTTACTGGATTATGGTAGGTGGCGTCACTCTGACGCTCAATTGGATTTGTCTGTTTATCGCGTATGCGCAGACGTCTATTGCCGTCGCAACCATAACCTACCATGTACAGCCGTTTATTTTGGTTGCGCTAGGGGCGTTGCTATTCAATGAAACTCTGACACGTTATAAGCTCGGTTGGATGGTCATTGCCTTTTCCGGTGTGGCACTGATTATGTTGGGAGGTCAGCAGCAGGATCAGGATTCCGGCCAATACCTCTATGGGGTAGGGTTTGCATTGGCTGCCGCCTTTTTTTACGCCATCACAGCAACAATTACCAAGGCGTTGCGCGATGTGTCTCCTTGCCTGATGGTGTTTATTCAGTTAGGGGTTGGCTGCGTGATGTTGCTGCCTTTCGTTTCGCTGCCCACGACATCCTTTTCCAGCGCTGTCTGGGGGCTGCTGGTCGTGATTGGCTTTGTGCATACTGGCCTGATGTCTGTACTACTTTACAGCGCAGTGCAAAAAATCCCGACAATATTGGTCGGCGGGCTCGCGTTTATCTACCCTGTCGTGGCTATTTTTGTCGATGCCTGGGTGTTGCATCGGCCATTAAATGGGTGGCAGTTGACAGGCACCCTGATCGTTTTGGCTGCGGTTGCGGGTATTAATATCCGTAATCTTCCTCATTAACGCGTTATTCTGGCCTGCATTAATGTTGACCAGGGTCAGCATCTGGTAGGGCGAGTTCAGGCTACGATGCGGCAGCATTGCGATATTTTTTCGCTATACCCGTCATACTTCAAGTTGCAGGTGTAATGTGCAGGCGGTTTCGTGTTTATAACAGGGGGAACGTTCAATGCTAGATCATTTAAGTGTTCCGGTGACAGATATTGATCGCAGTCGACAGTTTTATGAAAGCGCGTTGGCACCGTTAGGTTATCGTCTGATTAAAGATTTTAATCATGCAGTAAGTTTTGGCGTGTTGGAAGGATATGGAAAGTCCAGCGATCCTGGCGGCGAATTTTGGATCTATCAAGGAAAAGCATTACCTTGTCCGGCGGCGCATTTTGCTTTTAGTGCTGAGACGCGTGATGTTGTTGATGCGTTTTATCGCGCGGCAATCGAGGCAGGCGGACAGGATAATGGTAAGCCTGGAATTCGAGAGCTGTATCATGCCCATTATTATGCGGCATTCGTGCGCGATCCTGATGGATATAACATCGAAGCTGTCTTTCATCGCAGTATTGCGTCTTAGGGATATCGCTTCTTTTGTTGGCTGCAAACGATCAAAGAAAATCGGATCCTGATTGATACGCATGCTAATACACCTGCGGTATTAATTTTTCCGTCATTTTAATCAGGTCTTTGGGGGATAAAACGTTTTGTCGAGGAAGGCGAAACGCAGGTGAAGATAACGATTACAGATTAGAAAAGATATGCATGGAGTACAACATTACTCCATGCATAACAAGACAAGTGACGCGCGCTAATACGGCAAGGAAGAGAACAAATTAAATCTCGAAATCTTCCAGCGTTTTGCTTCCGCCATCAATGGCTTCACGGATTGCTTTCGGCGTACGGCCTTGGCCAGTCCAGGTTTGCTCGGTGCCATTCTCATCAATATATTTATATTTTGCCGGACGAGGATCGCGTTTGGCCTTGGCCGGTTTGGATTTCACGCTCTCCAGCAGTTCAGCCGGATCAATGCCGTCTTCAAGAAGTTGAGCACGAATGGCATCCAGTTTTGCCAAACGTTCTGCCTGCTCTTTCTGAATTTTGCTGTCTTCTTCGCGGCGCTCTTCCACAATTGCAGTGAATTTGCTTAACAGTTCTTCCAGGGTTTCAAGATCGGTATCTCGGGCCTGAGCGCGAAGAGTACGAATATTACTTAGCACGTCAAAACTCATCATGGTGTTCCTTTAAAAAGAAGAGACATTATTAGCTTACAAGATATTTTTTGATTTTCCAATATACACCAGATACGCCGGCATGAAATATTTTTTTATAGCGTCTTATGTAAAAAAATGCGTAACACGAGGTGTGGGGAAAGCAGGAGCGTTAATCGTTAGCTGGTTAATAACACAACGCCTCGTAGTTTCCACTATTTATTAATTTCCCCACTTAACCACCCATACTTAAGCGGGCTTGTCTGCTCATGGTATTGGTATACCTAATCCTTTCGCCGTGTCAAATTATCGGGGCGATCTCATGTTTCCCCTGTGCATAACACTAATTATTTAAGGGTATAAGCGCCATGTAGAAGAATATAATGCCAGCCTGGGCACACGCAGGTAGGGAAAGGGACTGGGTGGGCATGTGTGAAAAACTGACCCTACTGCTTTCCTTTTACTCTGCGGTGAATGAATGTCTGGTCTGGCAATCGCCCTTTGGCGGGAGGCGAATACAAATCAATTTACACACGTTGTTTTGATGATTATCCTGAATATGTTTTGCTGTGGCAGTACCACAGTAAATTGATGTTGCGATGACTCGGGGTGCCCTTCTTTGTGAAGGCTGAGAAATACCCGTACCACCTGATCTGGATAATGCCAGCGTAGGGAAGTCTCGGTATTCCGATCGGCTACCGTCTTCTTGCACGCCGGTTGGGAGTAATGATGAACGACCAGCCCACCGATTTTTCTGCTGCCCACGCGGCGGCATTTTTGCTCGATTTCTCAACGGCTTCGCCGTTAGTCCATTGCCTGACCAATGATGTGGTCCAGTCTTTTACCGCCAATGTGTTGTTGGCGCTCGGGGCATCCCCGGCGATGGTGGTGGATCCGGGAGAGGCGGCACAGTTTGCTACGTTGGCCGATGCGCTTCTGATTAACGTGGGGACGTTAGAATCCACGCGCGCCGATGCCATGTTGGCTGCGGTGCAGAGCGCTAATCAAGCGGGAAAACCCTGGGTGCTGGACCCCGTCGCGGTTGGCGGGTTGCGCTTTCGCACTGATTTTGTACACAAATTGCTGCCTTACAAACCGGCGGCGATTCGCGGTAATGCCTCGGAAATTATCGCACTGTCTGGCGTCGCTTCTCAGGGCCGAGGCGTTGACAGTCATGATGCCTCCTTTACTGCCATCCCGGCTGCACGCGAACTGGCGACGCGTTGGTCAACCGTGGTAGCGGTGACGGGGGAAGTGGACTACGTCACCGACGGTGTGCGCGTCTGCGCGGTAAACGGTGGTCATGCGGTGATGACGCGTGTGGTGGGTACCGGGTGCGCACTCTCCGCCGTCGTTGCGGCATTTTGTGCACGCGGCGGGGACATGCTCTTTCAGGTTGCAACAGCGTGTGCCGTAATGGCGCAGGCAGGGGAGCGTGCCGCTGCGCAGTCCAGCGGGCCGGGCAGTTTTACACCTGCATTTTTGGATGCGCTTGCGCTATTGCGTCAGGAGGCACAGGCATGCGCCTTATAAAAGAGAACGCTCCCCGAATAAATGCGTTAACGATAGCGGGCACCGATCCCAGCGGTGGTGCTGGGATCCAGGCTGATCTAAAAACGTTCTCTGCCCTGAGTGCCTATGGCACCAGTGTGATCACTGCGCTGGTGGCACAAAATACGCAGGGAGTGCAGTCGGTTTATCGTATCGAACCTGATTTTGTAGCGGCTCAACTGGATTCTGTATTGTGCGATGTGCGTATCGACAGTGCGAAGATCGGCATGCTGGCGCAAAGTGATATTGTTGAAGCCGTTGCGGAACGTCTGCAACGCTATGCTGTACCTTATATTGTGCTGGATACGGTGATGCTGGCGAAAAGCGGCGATCCGCTATTGGCACCTGAAGCGATCGCCGCGATCCGTGAGGTGCTGTTGCCGCGCGTGTCACTGATAACCCCTAATCTTCCGGAGGCGGCGGCGCTCTTGGCATGCAATGCGGCGACGACAGAAACGGAGATGAAAGCGCAAGGGCAAGGGTTGCTTGAGATGGGATGCCAAGCGGTGCTGATCAAAGGGGGCCATTTGAGTGACGCGGAGAGTCCGGACTGGCTGTTTCAACGCGGGCATGCACCGCAACGTTTCTGTGCGCCACGGGTAAACACCCGCCACACTCATGGCACAGGATGCACGCTGTCTGCGGCGCTGGCGGCGCTGCGCCCCCGGCACCACGATTGGGAAAATACGGTGCAAGCGGCGAAGCATTACCTCCAGTATGCATTACTGGCGGCTGATTCATTGGAGGTGGGTCAGGGAATTGGCCCCGTGCATCATTTTCACCAATGGTGGTAGTCGGTTATGGGGGATGCGGTCGGCGGTGATAAACCGCCGACTTTGCAGTTTGTTGCCTGTGGTTTCAGAAAGAGATGATCTTGGCGGTAAACCTGTTGAGCAAGAGCAAACGGCACAACAGCACTGATGCAATAAACACCAATACCAGCAGAACAAATTTCAGGTTGACGTAGTTAAAGTCATATAGCGTGCTAATGAAATAAAACACACTGTAATGTACAATATAGACACCGATCATGGCCGGGCCAATAAACTCGACGACGTGAGTTATAATTTTGTTTTTTATGGTGATATTTTCAAACACAATGAATAATGCCAAACACATGGTCAGCAGATGCAGATGTTCAAGAATCAGCCAGGGCGTGACAATATTTTGAGTGTGGGTTGACAGAAAGCGTTCGTAAAAGAACATCGAGATGCCTACGGGCACCACCATTATGCGAGCCAGCCAGATGATACCAGGTCGGTGAGTGAACAGCCTGCCTGCGGCGGTTCCCAGCATTCTTCCCACAATATAGTATCCCCCCCATACCCAGATAAATGAATAACTGTGTATAAAGAGTGGGTCATCGCGCATATCTAACGGGCTGAATATATCGAATAGAAAAATAATAGCGAGCAAGCTCGCAAAAAATGCCAATGTCATTTTTACATTATGCATTGCCTTAATGATAAGAGGGTAGATGATGTAAATTATGCCAATGGTTAACATTATTCCATTTTGCAGTATGTATCCCTGCTGAATATATTGGAATGTAATCAATGACAGGATAATATTCCAAAAGACGATGATGAATACCACGTTTTTAATTTTTATCCTGACCTCTTTTTTGGTCAGGTTGTCGATATTGTCAAAATAGCCAATAAGGATGAAAAACAATGGCTTGGCAATTGTTGAAAGGAAATAGAGAATGCTCATCGCGTTAGCATTAATAAAACATTCATTCACGCAAAGTTGACTGGCTGAGTAAAATGTGACAGCGGAAAAACAACTCAAACTTTTTAAGGCGTGTTGGCTGACATCTCTGATCATGACACATTCACCTTTAGCCGTAGGTCCTATGGTTATATCCCTGTTTTTCATGAAGATAAGCGTAGTGTTAAAACAGTTTCACGCCTAGTGAGGTGTTTGCGCGCAGCACGTTGCTACTGCATTTCTCTCCATTATTTCCTTATTTTACTTCATGATTTTTAATGTTTTTAGCAGCGCCATGTAATCAATATCCTAATTCTTTACGATTGATTGCTGTCGTCTGGATATTGCGACTTTTTATAATATTATTGAAGTGATAACCACAATAAATAGGCGTGAGTAATACTCACTACTCTCAAATCAGATATTTCTCTTAACGAAATCGTGTTGTTTGTATCCTTACAGAAAAAGAGTAGGTCAGAAAATTAATACTCTTCAATAGTCCATCACATCAATGGCCTTGTGTCAGGAAGGAATACCATGGCGAGCTCATCAGTAAATAAGCTGTCCTTATGGTCTCTCACGGCGTTGGTCGTGGGATCCATGATTGGCGCGGGAATATTTTCATTACCGGCGACATTTGGACGCGCAACCGGGGGATTTGGTGCCATTATCGCATGGTGTATCGCGGGTGGCGGCATGTTAATGCTGGCTTTTGTTTTTCAATCTCTGGCGCAACGTAAACCTGACCTTGATTCAGGGGTCTTCATTTATGCTAAGGAGGGGTTTGGTGATTATCTCGGATTTGCCTCTGCATTAGGGTTCTGGGCAGGAACCTGTATTGGTAACGTCTCCTATTTCGTGCTGATCAAATCCACGCTGGGTGCCTTTTTCCCGGTCTTTGGCGATGGCAATACGATCTCTGCACTGGTGGTGTCGTCAATCATCCTGTGGGGCTTCCATTTCCTGGTGCTCAATGGCGTCAAAAACGCTGCCACTATCAATACCATTGCCACGGTGGCCAAAATCGTCCCGATCATTGCATTTGTCGGGGTACTGATTTTTGCCTTCCAAAGCGACATCTTTATGCAAAATTTCTGGGGTTCTCCGACGGCGGTGCCTGTAACGCCCGATCTTGAGCACCTCAACGATTATGGCTATGCCGGGCATGCGGCGGCAGCGATTATGCCAGCGCAGGAACCGGAATCGTTGTTCAGCCAGATTCGTAGCACCATGCTGGTGACCGTGTTTGTGTTTCTGGGCATTGAAGGGGCCAGTGTGTATTCCCGTTATGCCAAAGAGCGTCGTCACGTGGGTATTGCCACCGTGATGGGCTTTATCGGCGTATTAGGGCTGTTGGTGCTGGTGACGCTGCTCTCTTACGGCGTGTTGCTGCGCCCTGAATTGGCTGGCTTGCGTCAACCTTCCATGGCGGGCGTGCTGGAATCTGTGGTTGGGCCATGGGGCCGCGTTTTTATCAGCGTTGGTTTGATCGTTTCTGTCTTGGGGGCCTACCTCTCCTGGTCATTGCTGGCGGCCGAAGTGCTGTTCTCCGCCGCTAAGCATCAAAGCATGCCGAAAGTCTTCATGACCGAGAACAAACATGACGTTCCCTCTGCCGCTGTTTGGCTCACCAATATCACTATTCAGGTGTTTTTGATCCTGATGCTGTTCAGCCAGTATGCCTTCCAATTGGCGATCGAGTTGACCAGTTCATTAACCCTCATTCCCTATTTATTGGTTGCCGCTTACGGATTGAAACTGGCCTGGACGGGGGAAACGTACGAAACCGACAAGCGCGATCACCGCAAAGATCTCACGTTTGCGCTCCTTGCCACACTCTATGCCCTGTTGATGCTGTACGCCGGGGGGGTGAAGTACCTGCTGCTCTCGGCTGTGATTTATGGGCCGGGCACTGTGTTGTACATCATGGCCAAACGCGAACAGCGGGTTGCGCTGTTCAACAAAACTGAACTTGGGATTTTCGCTATCGTTATGGTCGCCGCCATTGTTGCAATCTACAGCATTGCGACAGGCATTATTACTATCTAAGTGAGGCTGCTTATTATGTCGACAAAAAAGAAGTCTGAGAAGAAATATGGCGTGCATTCGGAAGTTGGTAAATTACATAAGGTTATGGTGTGCGCTCCAGGCAAAGCACACAATCGATTGACGCCGAGCAACTGCGACGAATTGTTATTTGATGACGTGTTGTGGGTTGAACGTGCCAAGCGCGACCATTTTGATTTTATGACCAAAATGCGCGAGCACGGTGTTGATGTGGTGGAAATGCATAATCTGCTGGCGGAAACGGTGGCACTACCGGAAGCGAGAAAGTGGATTCTGGATCAGCAGATTGTGCCGGATGAAGTCTCTCTGGGCATTTTGAACGAAACCCGCAGCTTCCTGGATGGCTTGGCGCCACGCGCGTTGGCTGAAGTGTTGATTGGCGGTTTGTCGACCACTGAACTGGCGAAAGAAGGCTATGCCGATCACGAAGAACTCAATCTGATCCGCGACGCGGCGGGGATTACTGAATATTTGCTGCCGCCGCTGCCCAATACGCTGTATACCCGCGACACCACCTGCTGGATTTACGGTGGGGTAACGTTAAACCCTCTTTACTGGCCTGCTCGTCATGAAGAAACCATCCTGACGACCGCTATCTACAAATTCCACCCGGATTTTGCCAACGCTAACATCAATATCTGGTACGGCGATCCTACCAAACACCACGGCACCGCCACGCTGGAAGGCGGCGATGTGATGCCGATTGGCAATAAAACCGTGTTAATTGGTATGAGTGAGCGCACTTCGCATCAGGCCATCACACAACTGGCGGCCTCTCTGTTTGCCAACAAAGCCTCGGGCGTTGAGCGGGTGATGATTGCTGCGATGCCAAGATTGCGCGCGGCTATGCACCTGGACACGGTGTTTACCTTCTGCGATCGCGATGTGGTAACCCTTTACCCTGCCATTGTGAACCAGATTCGCACCTTCTCGTTGCGACCTGATGATGGCCCAACCGGGATGAAACTGTATCGCGATAAAGGCACGTTTGCGGAAGCGATCGCAGGCGCATTGAACCTCAAGAAACTGCGCGTGGTAGAAACGGCCGGTAATGATTACGACACCGAACGCCAGCAGTGGGATAGCGGTAACAACATGGTAGCCCTCTCCCCCGGTGTGGTACTGGCTTACGATCGTAATACCAAGACCAACACACAATTGCGCAAGGAAGGGGTGGAGGTTATCGAGATCGTCGGCAGTGAACTGGGGCGTGGACGCGGCGGTGGTCACTGTATGACATGTCCTATCATTCGTGAACCTGTGGATTATTAATGTCCCCCATCAGGCGCTCTCACCGAGCGCCTGATGAACACGCACTGTCAGTGCACGAGATCGTTATGCTAACCAGGTGCCAGGCCTGATTCACCTTTCTGCGATAGCGTTTACCGCTGTGATGGTTATGGCGATGACGTAGCGGCGCGTGAATCTGATCCGAAGAGATTGCATCGTGAAAATAAAATTTATCGTTGTTACGTTTATCGCGTTTTTTATTTCTGCCTGTGACAGGGAGGCGACCGAACCAAGTATTACGGTGCGGCCAGTGAGTATTCTGGAAGTTAGCAACAGCGCACAGCAAGGTGTGCGTATCTTTCCCGCCAGAATTATTGCGGGCGATAGAACAGAGTTGGCGTTTAAACGTCCCGGTCAATTAGAACGATTGCTGGTACGTGAAGGGGAACCCGTTACACAAGGGCAGGTGATCGCGGAGCTTAACAGCAATGATGCGAAGCTGCGCCTACAGGATCGCCAGGCTACGTTTAACCTGTCTCAAACCCAATTTAGCCGTTATGCGGCGTTGAGCGAGCGTCACATTGTGGCGCGTGCCGAACTGGACGTGCAGCGCGCTGCGCGTGACTCGGCACAGGCGGCGCTGAAACTGGCGAAAGAAGAGCTGGACGATACGATTATTCGGGCTCCGTTTCCCGGTGTTATCGCCATGGTCAACGCCCGCAATTATCAAATTGTCGCGGCTGGGCAATCTATTGCCACGTTGAACGCGCTGGAGTTGCTGGACGTGGAATTCAGCATTCCCGAAAGCCTTTTTATTCTTATTGATGCCAACAATGTTAAATATCAACCCGTGGTTGAATTGAACAACCTGCCAGGGCGCGAGTTTGTTGCCAGTTACAAAGAGCACACCGCACAAACGGTGTCGGGGGCGCTGACTTATCGTATGGTGCTGACTATGCCACGTCCGCAAGATATCCCGCTGTTGTCGGGCATGAGCGGCAGGGTCAAGATCAATCTGGGTAATCTCCCTGGCAGTGTCGCTGCAATGGCGGTGGTTGTTCCGGTTGAGGCGGTTTTCAATCCAGATACCAGCGCTGAGCATAAGCCGCATGTGTGGGTGGTTAATGAACGTGATGGCAAGCTGTTTGTCACCTCACGCCAGGTTGAATTGGGCCAACTAACGGCGAATGGCGTTCAGGTCGTTTCTGGGTTGTCCCAAGGCGAGCGGATTGTGGCAGCTGGCACCCGTGAGCTTACGCCAGACCAGGAAGTGCGAGCATGGGTTCGTGAGCGAGGTCTCTAATGAAACTGACAGAGAACTTCATCAACAACGGCACTCGCATCTGGCTGTCGATTCTATTGTTAGGTCTGGGGGGCGTCATTGCCTTTCTGAACATTGGCCGATTGGAAGATCCTGCGTTTACCATCAAAACGGCGGTGGTGGTTACCCGTTATGACGGCGCTTCTGCGCAGCAGGTTGAGGAAGAGGTGACTTTACCGCTGGAGAATGCTATTCAGCAGTTACCCTACATCGATAATATCTCCTCGATTTCCAGTGTGGGGCTGTCGCAAATCACCATCAATATCAAAGCCCAGTACGGGCCGGATGATTTACCACAGATCTGGGACGTACTGCGGCGCCGTATTGGTGATGCGGCACGCCAACTGCCACCCGGTGCCAGCCCGCCTTTCGTCAATGATGATTTTGGCGATGTGTATGGCTACTTCTTTTCCCTCTATGGCGATGGCTATTCCAATCAGGAGTTGCGTAACTTTGCTGAGGTATTGCGCCGCGAACTGGTAGTCGTGCCGGGGGTAGGGAAAGTGGCGATCGTCGGGGTGTTGCCGGAAGAGGTGCAAATAGAGATCTCGCGCGCGCAGATGACCGCTGCCAATATTGTGCCACAGCGCTTATATGATTTGCTCAGTCGGCAAAATGTCGTGTCCAATGCCGGTGAACTCTTGGTTGGCAGTGAATCGATCCGCTTGCATCCCACCGGTGAGTTCGACAACGTACAAGAACTCGGTAATCTGTTGATCAGCGAGCCGGGCAGTCCGCGCAGCGTCTATCTGCGAGATATTGCCACCATCAGCCAAGGCGTGACACATTCACCGAACAATATTTACCGCGCTAATACGCAGGCAGCGCTCTCCGTGGGTGTTTCCTTTGCCCCCAGCGTAAACGTGATTGTGGTGGGTAACGCCATCAAGGCACGGCTGGCACAGCTGGAAGCCGAACGACCGGCAGGCATGGCGTTGAATGTGTTCTACGACCAGTCCCATGAAGTCGAGGGGGCAGTGAATGGTTTTATCATGAACTTCCTGATGGCGCTGGCGATTGTCATTGGCACGCTGCTGATTTTTATGGGCGTTCGCAGTGGACTGGTGATTGCGGCTTCTCTGGCGCTGAACGTGTTGGGCACGCTGCTGATCATGAAGCTGCTGAATATCGAATTGCAGCGCGTTTCGCTTGGAGCGTTAGTGATTGCGCTTAGCATGCTGGTCGATAACGCTATCGTGATCGTTGAAGGCGTATTGGTGGGTCGGCAACGTGGTGCTACGGCGATGGATGCTATCAACCGCGTGGTGAAGCAGACCATGTTCCCTCTGTTGGGCGCGACCATTATTGCTGTGCTGGCGTTTGCACCTATTGGTTTGTCTAATGACTCCACCGGTGAGTATTGTAAGTCACTGTTTCAAGTACTGCTTATCTCGCTGATGCTGAGTTGGTTTACTGCGCTGACACTCACACCCGCTTTCACCAAATGGGCGTTTGAAAAGCAGAAAATGGCGCCGCAGAACCCGGATGAACCGGTGAAAAATCCTTACGATGGCTGGCTATTCCGCGTCTATCGTTCTCTATTGGGTAAATTGCTCAACCAGCGCACCTTGACGTTAACGCTGCTGGCAGGCTTGCTCGTCGCGGCGGTGGTGGGGTTTGGCAGTGTGCGGCAAAGCTTTTTCCCACCGTCGAATACACCTATCTTCTTTGTCGATCTCTGGCTGCCGTACAGCACCGATATCGCCTATACCGAGAAGGTTGCGGCGGAAATCGAAAAGCACATTAGCGAGCAACCCGGTGTCGACAATACTATGGTGACGGTAGGGCAAGGCGCGTTACGGTTCATGCTGACCTATAATGCCCAGCGGCAATATGCCAACTATGCGCAGATACTGGTGAGGACCGACGCGCTGAATCAGATCCCGTCGCTGATTCGTGATATTGAAGCCTACGTGCGTGATAACTATCCGGCAGTAAAAGGGCAGGCGAAGCGCATTATGTTTGGTCCGTCCAACAACAGCTCC
This sequence comes from Candidatus Symbiopectobacterium sp. NZEC135, assembly GCF_025962695.1. Taxonomy (NCBI): domain Bacteria; kingdom Pseudomonadati; phylum Pseudomonadota; class Gammaproteobacteria; order Enterobacterales; family Enterobacteriaceae; genus Symbiopectobacterium; species Candidatus Symbiopectobacterium sp. NZEC135. Next base: position 94,459 of record NZ_JAGFPF010000001.1, read on the forward strand.
ATTGAGGCGCGGTTTATTGGTAACGATCCGAAGATACTGCGTTCGTTGGCGGCCACGGCGGAGCGGATAGCCAGTGCTGACCCGGATTCCGATGGCGTCATGCATGATTGGCAGGAGAGCAGCAAAGTTATTCGCCCACAGTTCTCGGATTACCTTGGGCGCGAGTTGGGTGTCGATAAGCGTGAGATAGACAATGCATTGCGGATGAGCTTTGGCGGCATCAATGTGGGGTTATATCGCGACGGAACGCGGCTGATGCCTATCGTGTTGCGCACCCCGGATGCGGAGCGGTTAAATGCCGATCGGCTCAATGACGTGATGATCTGGAGTCAGGCGCGACAAGCCTTTATTCCGATCGACAACGTGGTTAACCGCTTCACGACCGAATGGGAAGATCCGCTGATTATGCGGCGCGATCGCACGCGTACGCTGACGGTGCAGGCCGATCCCGCGTCGCAGAGTGGGGAAACGTCCGCTGAGTTGCTGGGGCGCATCAAGCCTGCTATTGATGACATTGCCCTGCCGCACGGATATCGCCTTGAATGGGGCGGTGACTATGAGAGTACCAAAGAGGCACAAGCAGGGCTGTTCACCAGCCTGCCCATAGCCTTTATCGTGATGTTTATCATCACCGTATTGATGTTCAGTTCGGTGAAACATGCCATTGCCATCTGGCTAACCGTGCCGCTGGCGTTAATCGGCGTAACTGTCGGGTTTCTGCTCACCGGTATTCCCTTCGGGTTCATGGCGCTGATTGGTTTGCTTAGTCTGAGCGGGATGTTGATTCGTAACGGTATTGTGCTGGTGGAGGAGATAGGCCTGCAACGTGAACAAAAAGCAATGCGTGATGCCATCATCGATGCATCGACCTCTCGTTTGCGTCCTATTCTGCTCACCGCGTTTACCACGGTGCTGGGGTTGGCCCCGTTGCTGAGCGATGCCTTCTTTCAAAGCATGGCGGTGGTTATCATGTTTGGTCTGGGTTTTGCTACTGTGTTGACACTATTGGTATTGCCAGTGATTTACAGTTGTATGAATCGGGACGAGAAAATCGCATCAGTGGCCTCCTGAGGAGGCTGACAATTCCGCTTCTCTTCATCGCCAGGTAGCGTGCTGCCTGGCGATGTCATTTCTCCCCGTGGTATTCATGGCGTAATGAAATAATGCCAAAACGTTATGAGTAAAAACGTGGCGTTTTGTGGTAAAAAACCGCTATGGCACAACGACTGACGGCATCAGCCTCAGCGACATAATAACGACATCTGCCAGCTGTACCCTTGCTGGAGCCATGCCACGGTGCGGCATGGTGCGTTGATGATGATGTAAGGTAAATACCTATGGATGAAGGACTGCATATGCCGGGTTCTGCGCGCGGGCTCAAAGTGGCGAAAATGCTTCAGACGATACTCAATATTGGGTTATTGCTGCTGGCGACCATTCTGGTGATTTTCCTGATGAAGGAGACATTTCATCTGGCGCAAGTACTGCTGATCAGCAGTGAAAAAGACTCTTCCTTTCAGCTTATTGAAGGGATTGTTATCTACTTTCTCTATTTTGAGTTTATCGCGCTTATCGTGAAGTATTTTCAATCGGGCTACCATTTCCCGTTGCGCTATTTTGTCTATATCGGCATCACGGCGATCATTCGCTTGATCATCGTAGACCACAAAGATCCGCTGGATACCTTGGCGTATGCCGCCGCTATTCTGGTGCTGGTGGTAACGCTCTATCTGGCGAACAGCAAACGCCTTAAACGGGAGTAGCCCGGCATTCAGGCCAACAGTGGACACTGTGGCGGTAACCGACAGGTTAAAGCCTCGGGCACTATGTCGATGCGGAAGCGGTTGGCGTTTAGCGGCTCTCCGTCCAGGTTGAAGGTGATGTCATCGGGCGCAACGATCTCCAGCCAGGGCAAGGTCGCGGCGATCACATTCGGGTTCTCACTGCCAGTGAACAGCGCCTGAAGCATGTTGGGCAGTAATTCCTGGGCTGAGAGCACGCGCAGTTGCAATCGCCCATCGTTGATCAGCGCTTCCGGGCACAGCGGTTGGCCGCCGCCCGCCTGACGCCCGTTACCGATGGCGATCACCAACGTATCACCGGACCACTGAAAATCGGGGCCGCGAATCTCGCAGCGCTCTGCGCTCAGCATATCCATACGCAGCAAAGCGTGCAGCACGTAAGAAGCGCCTCCCAGTGCGGATTTCATCTTCGAGGGCGTTTCTGTGGTAATGCGAGTGGCAAAACCGCCGGTTGCCATATTGATAAAATAGTGGCTGTCATTGACGCAGGCGATATCGATCGGCGTTGCGTGCCCTTTTAACGCCAACGCTAAGGCATGTTCGACATCAAGCGGAATCTGGCAACTGGTGGCAAAATCATTCGCGGTGCCGAGGGGGATGATGCCAAGCGTTGGGCGCTGGGCTGATGCACATTGCACCAGTGCGCTGGCGACCTCATTGATGGTGCCATCCCCACCGGCGGCAATCACCGTATCCACGTTAAGCTGCACGGCTTCCTCAACGTAGCGTTTGGCATCACCGTGTTCCCAAGTCACGCGCACATGCAGCGTAAACCCGGCTTCTCTGTACTGTTGGACTGCGCTACGCAAGACATCGTTATCCGTGTTTTTGCCATTGAGAATCAACAGGGATACGGGATGTTGGCTCATGACGTGCTCCTTTTTGCGCTGAAAAGAGGCAAAGGCAAGTATAAACAGCGTAGCCAGAAATGGCCGAGAACGGTATCAGAACAAGGGATAAAGCAGGAAAAAAGGCAAAGAAAAGCCAGCTCAAGGGAGATTGAGCTGGCCAAGGAGGTGGTTCCTAGTAGTATCACTACGCTTATTTTTCGTTCTAGATTTTCTCAGCGACGCAATACTAACCAGATAGTAAGGGTATTGATGTGATCTGTTTCTAAAATTTGCGAAAAGTCGCAGATTGTGCCTCTGAAGCATGCTTGCGCAGGCAGGATCTCCTACAGGCTAAACGGAGAGGTCCCCGGCTTTCGCCGAGGACGACACACAAGGGGATTACGCTACCTTACGCCGCATTGGGGTTACGGGTGGTCACGTCACTTGGCAGGTTACGCAGCAGTAACGCAAACTCCAGCGCCACGTCATCCGGCACGGGAAGGTAAACGATATGCCCGTTCCCCGGAGCGACGTCGATAGCTTCACCCTTGGCGTTTTGCAGCGCATCGAGCGTGAATTGAATGTTGCCGTTCGGCGTCATCATCTCCACGCTGTCACCGAGGGAGAACTTGTTTTTCACTGCCACTTCAGCCAACCCGTTACGCCGCTCACCGGTAAATTCACCGACAAATTGCTGACGATCTGAAACAGAATAGCCGTATTCGTAGTTCTGGTAATCTTCATGAACGTGGCGACGCAGGAAACCTTCGGTATAGCCACGGTGCGCCAGACCTTCCAGCGTTTGCAGCAGTGTCGGATCGAAGGGTTTTCCTGCGGCGGCATCGTCGATCGCCTGACGGTAAACCTGTGCCGTGCGTGCGCAGTAGTAGAAGGATTTGGTCCGGCCTTCGATCTTGAGCGAGTGCACATGCATCTGGGTTAAACGTTCAACGTGCTGAATAGCGCGCAGATCGCGCGAGTTCATGATGTAGGTGCCGTGCTCATCTTCGAACGCACTCATGTACTCACCGGGACGCAGGTTCTCTTCCAACATAAACACTTTATCGGTCGGTTCACCAATACCCAACGTGGGATCTACGTTCTGTACCGGAATCGGCTCATGTAGGTGAACGATATTGCCGGTATCGTCTTCTTTCCCTTCCTGCACTTTGTATTCCCAACGGCAGGCGTTGGTGCAGGTGCCCTGATTGGGGTCACGCTTATTAATATAACCGGAAAGCAGGCAGCGGCCAGAATAGGCCATGCATAACGCGCCGTGCACGAAAATTTCCAGCTCCATGTCTGGCACCTGCTGGCGGATTTCGGCAATCTCTTCGAGTGACAGTTCGCGAGACAGGATCACGCGGCTCAGCCCCATCTGCTGCCAGAATTTCACCGTTGCCCAGTTCACCGCGTTGGCTTGCACTGAAAGGTGAATTTGCATGTGCGGAAAGTTTTCTCTTACCAGCATGATCAGGCCAGGATCGGACATGATCAACGCATCCGGCCCCATATCAATCACGGGTTGAAGATCGCGCAGGAAGGTTTTCAGCTTGGCGTTGTGCGGGGCGATATTCACCACCACGTAGAATTTTTTCCCCAGTTCGTGGACTTCATTGATGGCGAGCGCCAGCGTCTGGTGGTTGAATTCGTTATTACGCACCCGCAGGCTGTAACGAGGTTGACCGGCATAAATCGCATCAGCGCCATACGCGAAGGCGTAGCGCATATTTTTCAGCGTACCGGCCGGAGAAAGCAGTTCCGGTTTAAACATGGTGTCTCTCTGGTCTGATCACAAGTCAGGCTGTTCCCCGAGGGAACAGTAAAGGAGGGGGATTCTAGCGCTAATGTCGGTAAAAATCAGCTAACGACGCAGAAAAAGTGTGGCTATTGCCCACGCGCACGCTGGCGTGGGCAAAAGGGATTACTTCCCGAGGTTGGCGCGGTTGTGCGCACGTTGTAAATCCACCTGCGGGCCGAGCGGCACAATACCGGTCGGGTTCAGCCAGCGAATACCGTAATAACCCGCTTTGATATGGTCAATATTGACCGTCTCTTTGATTCCCGGCCACTGGTAAAGCTCACGCAGGTAGTTCGACAGATGAGGATAATCTTCAATGCGACGGATGTTGCATTTGAATGCACCGTGGTAGGCCACATCAAAGCGTACCAGGGTCACAAACAGCCGCCAGTCGGCCTCGGTAATGGTATCACCCGCAATATAGCGATTCGTCGCCAGGTGAGTTTCAACACGATCTAACGTATCGAACAGCGTTGTCACCGCATTTTCGTAGTGCTCTTGGGTTTTGGCAAAGCCGGTTTTGTATACGCCGTTGTTGATGTTGTGGTAAATCACTTCATTCCATTCATCAATGGTAGCGCGCAGCGCAAGGGGATAATAATCCTCATGATTACCCGTCAAGGCGTCAAACTGGCTGTTGAACAGACGAATGATATCGGCCGATTCGTTATTCACGATGCGCCCTTCAATACGATCCCACAGCACCGGTACGGAAACTTTACCGGTGTAATGGGCATCGCTGGCGGTATACAACTGATGCAGATAACGCACGGGAGCAACGTGTTCTCCGGCATCTTGCGGGGTGGTAAATTCCCAGCCGTTATCCGCAATCACGGGTTGTGCAATGGACAGAGAAACAATATTTTCTAACCCCTTGAGCTTACGGAACATCAAGGTGCGTGATGCCCACGGGCAGAGATAAGAAACAAAAAGTTGATAGCGGCCCGCTTCTGGAATCAGCGTCGTTTGGCGAAACAGCGTTTCCTGACGATGAAAAGCCCCGTTTTTGATCTCTTCTGCGGCGACATCGCCATTGACCCATTGGCCGTTTACTAAACCTGACATGATATTGTGTTCCCCGTCTTGCCCGCTGTCGGTGAGATAAACCTAAAAATCATCATCGTTATTGTTGTGACGTTATATATGTTAGCAGCCGCTAGAAAGCATAACAGGGTAGAATTTTCATCAAGTCGAACAGTTTTTTTGACGAGTTGGCCTTAGCGTTGATTTAAAGATGTGACCGTGCAGCCATAGCAGGGCGGCATGTTGAGCTGTTCGGCCAGAAAATGGGTAAAGCGTCTTACCTTGAGCGGCAGCAGTTTACGCGTCGGGTAGTGCGCTAGACCATTTCACACGATCCGGCTTCCCAGCGGTATCCCATGCCATAAACGGTACGGATAAACGATGTGCGCTCGTCCAGTTGTTCCAGCTTGCGCCGCAGATTTTTGATATGGCTGTCGATGGTGCGATCGGTCACGACGCGGTAGTCGTCGTAGAGCTTATCCAGCAGCGCTTCGCGCGAAAACACCTTACCGGGCTCCGCCGAAAGGGTTTTCAGCAGACGAAACTCAGCCGGTGTCAAATCGAGCGGTTGACCGAGGTAGCTGGCCTGAAAACGGCTGTTGTCGATCTGCAAGGCCGCTTCTTGCCCCTCTTCGGGCGGTGGTGCAGATTGCCAGCGGCAGCGGCGCAGCAGGGTTTTCACCCGCACCACCACTTCCCGTGGGCTGTAGGGCTTGCAGATATAATCGTCCGCGCCAATTTCCAATCCCAGCAGCCGGTCAATCTCTTCGCTGCGCGCGGTAACCATAATAATTGGCACATTGGAAAATTGGCGGATGATGCGGCACAGCGTCAGACCATCGGTGCCCGGCAGCATTAAATCCAGCAGAATCAACGACGGTGAGTGCTCACGCACCCAAGGCAATACCTCATCGCCGTGGGTGATCCACTGCGTGCGATACTCTGCGGCCTGAAGGTAGTCCACCAGAAGCTGGCCGAGCTTGGGCTCATCTTCAACAATCAGCACCTGCTCTGGCAGCGTCTCGTTCGATAAGGTTTCGGTCATCAGCGTTTTAGGATTCCGGTGGATGAAGCGGGAATTCGGCGGTCATTTGTAAACCACCGAGTAAGGAAGCGCTAGCATACAATCGTCCTCCGTGGGCCTCAACGATATTCTTACAGATAGCCAGCCCCAGCCCGGAACCGCCGCTGGCGCGATTGCGCGATCGCTCTGCGCGGTAGAAACGATCGAAAATCCGCGCCAGTTGCTCGGCGTCGACGCCGGGGGCACTGTCCTCCCACACCAGGGTGCACACGCCATTTTCAGTATGGGCGCGAATCTGTAGCTGTCCACCGTTGTCGGTGTAGCGCAGGCTGTTTTCCAGCAGGTTGTTAAACAGTTGGCTGAGTCGGTCTGGATCGCCAAAGGCGCTGGCGCGTTCTGGCAACTGCGTGATGACCTGAATATGTTTTTTCGCAAAGCGCTCGTTGAAGGACGCGACGCTGATATGCAGCAGTTGGATTAAATCCACGGAAACGCGGCGATAAGCGAGTGCGCCAACATCGGAGAGCGACAACTGATGCAGATCGTCCACCAGTTTGGTCAGCGTGGATACTTCGTTTTGCAAAGAGAGCAGGGAGCCTGAATCCGCCTTGCGCACGCCATCCTGTATGGCTTCCAACTCGCCGCGCAGTACCGCCAACGGTGTGCGCAGTTCATGGGAGATATCGGCCATAAAGGCGCGGCGCGACTGCTCGTTTTTTTCCAGCGCGGTGGCGAGCTGGTTAAAGTCTTGCGCCAGGCGCCCCAACTCATCGCGGGTATTGACCGGCACGCGTGCGGTGAACTCCCCGGCAGCCAGACGGTGGATCCCCTGCATCAGCCGTTTTACCGGTGCCAGCAGGCCACGCGCCATCAGCCAGGTCACTATGATGGCGAGCAGCGTTGACAGCCCGACAATAAACCAACTGGTGCGCTGTTGCTGCCGGTCGAAATTGATATCGGCATCGCGCGTCAAGCGTTCGCTGGGAGAGGCTACCACCCAACCGACCACTGTGCCCTGATGGCGAATGGCTTGCCAGGTGCTTTCGGCGGCAATCGGGGCTGGCGAACCAAACAGCCGGTTGCGCTGGGCATCCAGCACCCAGAGTCGGACGCGCCAGCCGCGCATGCTGTTACTGTCTTCATTTTTGTCCAGCGTGTGCAGCAGGTTGAACACCAAGCGCTCATTGTTTTGCAGAAATACCCAGTCGCCGTACTGCGCGTATTGTTCCTGTAATGCATCACGCAACTGCTCGACGCGCTGCGCATTGCCTTGTTTGATGTAATCCACAAAGCCGCGTTCGAAGCTCATCCGCACGCCCCAATGCATGGTGATCAACACCAGCATGCAGGTAGCAAAAATGGCGAGGAACAGTTTAGCGGTAATGCCGAATCTCATCGTATCCTCACCTTTTTCCCGGCAGCACGTTCTGCTTGATCTGGTCCGGCGGTACGCGCAGGAACAGCAGGGCGGGCAGCGCCAATATGACGGCCATGCTCAGATAGGTATAGCGGAATACTTCGGCGGTTGCCGGGCTAGCGATGTCCAGCGTCCCCTGCTGGGCAAAAATACCCAGCAGAATGCCTGCCAGACTCACGCCGAGACTCATGGAAAGCTGCATGGTCATCGACAGCAGGCTGTTGCCTCCGCTGGCGATGCTGTCCGGCAGATCTTTCAGCGTCAGGGTATTCATGGTTGAAAAACGCACCGAATTGGCAACGCCCACCAGTATCAACACCAACGGCAGCAGCCATAGCCAGTTCAGCAGTGCGACGGTGGCAAACAGCAGGGTGCTGAGCGAGAGCGCCAGGGTAGAAACAATCAGGGCCAAGCGGTAGCCCAAGCGGTTAACAATGCTGACGACGATGCGCTTGGTGCCCATGCTGCCGAGAATCATCGGAATCATCATCAACCCGGCATGAAACGGCGAAAATCCCATGCCCAGTTGTAAAAACAGCGGTGTGGTAAAGGGCAGCATGCCGCTACCGATACGCGCCAGAAAACCGGCGCTGAGCCCAATCGAAAAGGTGGGCGTATTGAACAGGTTCAGATTGAACAGGGCGTTTTCATTTTGACGCGCATGCAGCCAGTAGCTCAGCAGGGCAATAATGCCGATCGCAATCAAACCGACGATGGCAATCGGCGGTAATGCCAGGCTTTTGTGCCCGTCCAACGCTAACGTCAATGTTGCCATGCCGATGGCGAGCCAGAAAAAACCGCTGAGATCGAAGCGCGAGGTTTCGGTGGTGTAGTTCGGCATGATCAACCAGGTGGCGATAGCTCCGATAATTCCCACCGGCAGATTGATCAGGAAAATCCAGTGCCAACTGGCGTATTGCACCAGCAGCCCGCCCAGCGTTGGGCCGAGCAACGGTCCAATCTGGCCGGGAATGGTGACAAAGGTCATCGCGGCCATAAACTGGTCGCGCGGCACAATCTTCATCACCGTCAGACGACCGACCGGCACCATCATGGCGCCGCCTATCCCCTGAATCACCCGCGACATCAGCAGCGCATTCAGGGTTTCCGACCGTGCGCACAGCAGCGATCCCAGCGTGAAAATAATAATGGCGGCAAAAAAGACCCGCTTCACCCCCAGTTTGTCCGCCAGCCACCCGCTGGCAGGCAGCATTACCGCCACGGTGAGCACATAAGCCACCACTACCGAGTGCATGCGCAGCGGGTTTTCATTCAGGCTGAGCGCCATCGTCGGCAGTGCGGTGTTGACAATGGTGGTATCGAGCGTCTGCATAAAGAAGCCAAACGCGACAATCCAAAGCTGCCAGCGCACGGAGGCGGGTTGGGCCGTTGACGGAGTGGACGAAAAACGCATGAAATAACGGGCCTCACGAAATCAGGGTTGTTCTTGTTTACTGGCTGCGCGTCAAGATGACGTGACGCTAGCTGAGTTACGCCGCCGAGCCAGCCAGCCGCGCAGACGATCGAAATAGAGGTACACCACCGGTGTGGTGTAGAGCGTGAGCAGTTGGCTCATCACTAACCCTCCGACGATGGTAATGCCGAGCGGTTGGCGTAGTTCAGCACCGTCACCGCTGGTCAACACCAGCGGCAGCGCACCAAAAATCGCGGCCAGCGTCGTCATCAAAATGGGGCGGAAGCGCAACAGGCAGGCTTGGAAAATCGCCTCTTGTGCACTTAACGTCCCGCCGCGCTGCGCTTCCAGCGCGAAATCCACCATCATGATGGCGTTTTTCTTCACGATACCGATCAGCAGCAAGATACCGATCAGGGCAATCAGACTGAAGGGGGCACCAAACCCTTTCAGCGCCAGCAGCGCGCCAACCCCGGCAGACGGCAGCGTCGACAGGATAGTCAGCGGATGCACATAGCTTTCGTACAGGATCCCTAACACGATGTAGACGGTAACAATCGCGGCAATGATCAGCAGCACCTGCGCACTTTGTGACTGTTGAAACGCCTGTGCCGTACCGGCAAATTGTCCGCGCACCGAAGAGGGCACTCCTAACGCGGTCATACTGCGCTCAATGGCTGCCGTGGCGTCAGAAAGTGATACCCCTTCCGGCAAATTAAACGAAACGGTTGACGCGGCTGACAGCCCCTGATGATTGACAGACAGCGGGGCGTTGATCGGGCGCCAACTGGCGAACGCCGACAGGGGAATCGGCTCTCCGGCGCTGTTAAGCACAAACATCTGGTCCAGCGCGCTAACATCCTGAGTATATTTGGATTCGACCTCCATCACCACTTTGTATTGGTTGAGCGGCTGATAGATGGTGGAAATTTGACGCTGCCCGAACGCATTGTTTAACAAGGCATTGACGCTGGAAACGCTGATACCGAGGCGTGCAAGGGTATCCCGGTCGTAGGTCAGCGCCATTTCCGAGCCTTTATCCTGCTGATCGGAGTTAACGTCAGCCAGTTCAGGGAGTTGGCTGAGCGCGAGGCGAATTTTTGGCTCCCAGGCACGCAGTTCGTTCAGATCGTCGGACAGCAAGGTAAACTGGTAGCCGGCATTGGATTCCCGTCCGCCGATGCGAATATCCTGCACCGGCATCAGAAACAGGTTGGCCCCTGGCTCCTGCGCCAGCTTGCCGCGCAGGCGGGCGATCACCTGTTGAGCGCTCATTTTGCGTTCGGCCAGCGGCTTGAGCGTAATAAACATCGAGCCTGCGTTGGTGCGCGAGCCGCCGGTAAAGCCCGTCACGTTATCCACCGCAGGATCGTCGCTGACGATCACCATAAAATCGTGCAGCTTGTTGCGCATTGCCTGAAATGAAATGCTTTGATCGGCCTGAATAAAGCCCATCACGCGACCAGTATCTTGTTCCGGGAAAAAGGTTTTGGGAATCGAGATATAGAGCCAGACGTTAAGCCCGATGGTGCCAATCAGAATGAGCAGCACCCAGCGTGCATGTTGCAACACCCAGCGTAGCGAACGGCCATACTGCTGTTGCAACGCGACCAGCAGGCGACCAAAACCGCGCTTGCGCGGCTGGCTGTGCGTTGCATGGCTGCGCAGCAGACGCGCGCACATCATCGGTGTCAGGGTGACGGAAATGATCAGCGAAATGGCTATCGCGGCAGACAGCGTGACGGTGAATTCACGAAAGTAGCGCCCCGGCAATCCGCCCATCAGCAGCAGCGGCAGGAACACCGCGACCAGCGACAGGCTCATTGCCAGTACGGTAAAGCCGACCTCGCGCACCCCTTTCAGGGCGGCCTGCATTGGTTTCATGCCAGCTTCAATATGGCGCGAAATGTTCTCCAGCACCACGATGGCATCATCCACCACAAACCCGGTGGCAATCGTCAGTGCCATCAGCGAGAGGTTATTCAGGCTGAAACCGCACAGGTACATCGCCGCGAAGGTGCCAATCAATGACACCGGCACGGCAATGGCTGGGATCAGCGTGGCGCGTCCTGAGCGCAGGAACAAGAACACCACCAGTATCACCAGCGCCACAGCAATCACCAGTGACTGCTCCACCTCGGCCAGTGAAGCCCGAATGGTCGGCGAGCGGTCTTGCGCGATGTTCAATTGAATGGCAGCGGGCAGGCTGGCACGCAGTTCCGGCAGCGCGGCGCGCACGTTGTCCACGGTGGCGATGATATTGGCATCGGGAGCGCGTTGCACCACCACCAGCACGGCGGTTTTGCCGTTTGCCATCCCGGCGTTGCGTGTGTCCTGCACGCCGTCTTTGACCTGCGCCACGTCGCTCAATCGTACCGGCGCACCCTTGTTGTAATGCACCACGATCGGTGCGTAATCCGCCGCCGTTTTCAGCGCATCATTGGTTTGCACCTGCCAGCGTGCTTGCCCATTGTCGATGTTGCCCAAAGGCTGTTTTACGTTGGCTTTGGCAATGGCCTGACGCACCGCATCCAATGCGATACCTTGATTAAACAGCGCCTGAGGGTTCAACTCAACGCGCACGGCGGGCTGTGAGGCGCCGCTGACCGTCACATCGCCCACGCCGTCCATTTGAGAGATGCGTTGCGACAGCTGATTGGTGGCGAAGTCGTAGAGCTGGCCCGAGTTGTAGGTGTCGGAAGTTAATGTCAGCACCAGAATCGGCGCGTCGGCTGGGTTGACCTTACGGTAGGTCGGACGGCTTGACATGCCGGAGGGCAGCAGGTTCTGTGCGGCGTTGATCGCTGACTGTACGTCGCGCGCCGCGCCGTTGATATCACGCGAGAAATCGAACACCAGTATAATACGGGTTCTGCCCAGCGAACTGGTCGAGGTCATCTCTGTCACCCCGGCGATGCGCCCGAGCGAACGCTCCAACGGCATGGCGACAGAGGTCGCCATGGTTTCCGGCGAGGCACCGGAGAGCGAGGCAGAAACCACGATCGCCGGGAAATCCACCTGCGGCAGCGGGGCAACCGGCAGCAGGCGGAAGCCGAGCACGCCGCACAGCGCAATCGCCAGCGTCAGTAACGCGGTGGCGACCGGGCGGTGAATAAACAGCGCGAAAAACTTCACTGTGCGTCTTCCTCTGGCTGCTCGGCACGACGCAGACGGTGTGCCAGTCGGTCAAACAGCAGGTAAATCACCGGCGTAGTGAACAGCGTCAGAATCTGGCTCATGATCAACCCCCCCACCATGCAGATACCGAGCGGTTGGCGCAGTTCGGCACCGACACCGTTGCTGAGCATCAGCGGCACGGCACTCAGCAACGCCGCCAGGGTCGTCATCAGGATCGGGCGAAAACGCAGCAGACAGGCCTGATAAATGGCATCGTAAGGCGTCATGCCTTGTTCGCGTTCCGCCGCCAGCGCGAAATCGATCATCATGATGGCGTTCTTCTTCACAATGCCGATCAGCAAAATGATGCCGATGATGGCAATCACATCCAGTTCGTTGCCCGCTGCCATCAGAGCCAATAGTGCACCAACGCCAGCGGTCGGCAGCGTGGAGAGAATGGTGATCGGGTGAATAAAGCTTTCGTACAGCACGCCGAGCACAATGTACATCGCCACAATCGCCGCCACGATAAGCCACACGGTGCTGCTCAGCGCCGCCTGAAACGCCAGCGCGCTGCCCTGAAAGTGGGTGACGATATCCGCTGGCATCTGCAACTGCTGCTCCGCTGCCGTGATCGCCTGCACCGCTTCCCCAAGGGAATAACCGGGGCTAACGTTAAATGAAATGGTGGTAGCCGGGAACTGATCGATACGGTTCAGCGCCAGTGGACCACGCCGCTCTTCCAGCGTGGCAACGGCGTTCAGCGGTACGCTGTTGCCATCACTGTTTTTGATGTGCACTTCATTCAGTGCGCCGATCCCGGTGGTGTGCGCCGTCTGTTGCGCCAGCACCACGCGATATTGATTCGACTGCGTGTAGACCGTTGAGACCAGACGCTGTCCAAAGGCGTTATACAGCGCATTGTCGATGGCGGACATGGTGAGTCCGAGGCGGCTGGCTGCATCGCGGTTGACGTTGACATAAGCTACCGCCGCATCATCCTGCCAGTCGCTGCTCACATCCTGTAGCTGCGGCAACTGTTGCAATTCGCGCATCAGCGGCGGTACCCAGTGACTCAAATCCTCCAGCGACATTGCTTGCAACGTGAACTGGTACTGAGTGCGGCTGACCTGGGTGTCGATAGTGAGATCTTGCACCGGTTGCAGATAGAGCGTGATACCGGTGAGCTGCGCGGTTTTTTCCTGCAAGCGGGCGATAATGTCTGTCAGGCGATCGCGTCGTTCACTGAGCGGTTTCAGGTTGATCTGCAAGCGTGCGCTGTTCAGCGCCGCGTTGGTGCCATCCACGCCGACAAACGAAGAGACGCTCAATACTGCCGGATCCTGCATGATCAACGATACGGCCTGCTGCTGGCGCTGTGCCATATCGGCATAGGAGACGCTTTGCGGTGCCTGCAACGTACCCTGAATCATGCTGTTATCCTGAACCGGGAAAAAGCCTTTGGGGATCCACAGATAGAGCAGAACGGTAAGCACCAGCGTGCCGATTGCCACGCTCAGGGTGATCCACGGGTGGTTCAACACCCGGCGTAAGCCTTTGCCATACAGCGCGACCAACCGTGAGAAAAAGCGTTCGCTGGCGCGCGTAAAGGCATTTTGTCGATTCAGGCTCTGATGCGTGAGTAACCGGGCGCACATCATCGGGGTCAGCGTCAGGGAAACGATGCCAGAGATCAGGATTGCGACCGCCAGCGTAATGGCAAACTCGCGGAACAGACGGCCAATGATATCGCCCATAAACAGCAACGGGATCAGCACCGCAATCAGTGAGAAGGTCAGTGAGATAATGGTGAACCCAATTTCCCCCGCGCCTTTAAGCGCCGCGTGCAGCGGTTTCTCCCCTTTTTCGATATAGCGTGAAATGTTCTCGATCACCACGATGGCGTCATCCACCACAAAGCCGGTGGCAATGGTGAGCGCCATCAGCGTCAGGTTGTTGATCGAAAAGCCAAGGAAATACATGGCGGCGAAGGTGCCGACCAGAGACAAGGGCACCACAATACTGGGGATCAGCGTGGCGATGGCATTGCGCAAAAATAGGTAGATAACCATGATCACCAGCGCAATCGCCAGCATCAGTTCAAACTGCACATCTTTCACTGACGCGCGGATACTGGCGGTGCGATCGGTGAGCGTAGTGACCGTCACCGATTTTGGCAGGCTGGCGGTTAACGTCGGCAGCAGATTACGCAGGCTGTCCGTGGTGGTGATCACGTTGGCACCCGGCTGTCGCTGGATATTGATGATGATCGCCTGTTCACGGTTGGCCCAGGCACCTAGCGCGGTGTTTTCCGGGGCTTGTTCTACGCTGGCGACATCGCGCAGGCGTACCGGTGCGCCATTGCGCCAGGCAACGATCAACTGGCGATAATCCTCGGCGGATTTCATCTGGTCGTTGGCTGACAAGGTTACCGCGCGCGTTGGGCCGTCCAGGCTGCCTTTGGCGGAGTTGACGTTGGCACTGGTGATGGCGCTGCGCAGGGTTTCGCTGTCCAACCCGTAGGAGGCCAGTGCGTTGGCGTTAAAATTGACCCGCACCGAGGGGCGCTGTCCGCCCGCCAGTGAGACACGACCGACGCCAGAGACTTGCGCCATTTTCTGCGCGATACGGGTTTCCACCATATCCTGCACCTGCGTCATCGGGATGGCGCTAGAAGTCACCGCCAGCGTCATGATCGGCGGATCGGCCGGATTGACTTTACTGTAAATGGGCGGATAGGGCAGATCGCTGGGCAACAAATTGTTGGCGGCGTTGATCGCGGCCTGTACATCCTGCTCTGCGACATCCAACGGCAATGTCAGTTGGAATTGCAGGGTGATCACCGATGCGCCGCCCGAGCTTTGCGTCGACATCTGTTTCAACCCGGACATTTGCCCGAACTGACGCTCAAGGGGGGCGGTGATCGCTGATGCAATCACATCCGGGCTGGCACCGGGGTAGAGTGTCACCACCTGAATGGTCGGATAGTCCACCTCTGGCAGCGCAGAGACCGGTAATGCCCGATAGCCAATAATCCCCGCCAGCAGGATCGCCAACATCAACAGGGTGGTGGCGATAGGGCGCAGGATAAACAGGCGGGATGGGCCCCCGCCTGCCGGAATCTCCCCTTGCATCAGGGTTTCTCCCCGCGCGTGGCGTGTTTGGGCGGCGGTGTGGTTGTGGCGCTAGCGGCGCTAATCACTTCCACCTGTGCCCCTTCGGTTAAGCGGTCGATACCGTCAGTCACCACGCGATCGCCCTCATTCAGGCCAGCCGTTACCACCATCTCCTGACCGTATTGAATACCGACCGTCACACTGTGTTTACTGACCTGGCTTTTCTCATTCAGCACCCAGACAAAACGTCCTTCGCTGCCCATCTGAATGGCGGACAGGGGAACCAACAGCGCGTTTTGCAAGGTGGTTACCTGCATGCGCACATTGACAAACTGGTTGGGAAACAGGGCGTCGTCGCTGTTTTCAAAGCGGGCTTTCAGCTTGATAGTGCCCGTGGTGGCATCAATCTGGTTATCCATGCTGAGCAGGCTGCCTTGTGACAGCTTGTGCTGGTTGGCGCGATCCCAGGCTTCAACCGGCACGGCTTGGCCCGATTTCTGTGCGCTCAGCACCGTGGCGATATCACCTTCCGGTAACGTGAAGATGACATCAATCGGGTGCGTTTGGGTCAACACCACAATACCGGTGCTATCGCCGCTGGTGATGTAGTTGCCCACATCCACTTGTTTAAGCCCCACGCGGCCATTAATCGGCGAGGTGATGCGGCTATAGGTGAGCTGCAATTCCGCGCTGGCAACAGACCCTTCATCGGCCTTGACCGTGCCTTCAGCCTGATGCACCTGCGCTGCCTGCGCATCCAATTCCTGACGGGAAATCAGGTTGGTTTTAATCAGTTGTTGGTAACGCGCCAGATCCTGACGCGCATTGGCCAGCGCGGCCTGATCTTTTGCCAGTTGCCCTTGTGCCTGTGTCAGCGCCACCTGATAGGGGCGTGGGTCGATTTCTGCCAGCAGATCGCCTGCTTTGACCTGCTGTCCTTCCTGAAAATGCAGGGCCATCAGTTCGCCGTTAACCCGGCTGCGCACCGTTACGGTATTGGCAGCGGTAATGGTGCCCAATCCCGAAAGGTAATAGGGCACCGCTGCAGCGCGTGTGGTCGCTGCCTGCACGGGGGGCAATGCGCGCATGGCGGAACGCCGTCCGCCACCGCTGCCCGCATTGCGCGCGGGTGCACTGTTATTACTGGCTTCCTGACGGGCTGAAGGGGACGTCGCCGGGGCATCGGCGGGGCGCAGATAACGCCAGAGGACAACGGCGGCGATAACCGCAAACGCAAGCAACAGCAGACGAAAAAGGCGAGTAGTATTCATCATGGTTTACGAATCGAGTGGCAGCCAGTATTAACACAATGAGCGTAGTCTACTGTGTTTTACGCAAATAATAATGAAGGAAATGTGGAAGAAATGTCAGGGTTTGTAGTGTATAGCGGGCGGCCCGATGGCCGCCCGACGATCGTCGTGGCAAATTACAGCACCAGCCCGGCGATTGAGGCAGAGAGAATGCTGACCAACGTAGAGCCGTAGACCAGCTTCAGGCCGAAGCGAGACACCACGTTGCCCTGATTCTCATTCAACCCTTTGATAGCACCGGCAATGATACCGATAGAAGAGAAGTTGGCGAACGACACCAGGAACACAGAGAGGATCCCGACGCTGCGTGGTGACAACTGGCTCGCCACTTTTTGCAGCTCCAGCATGGCAACGAATTCGTTAGACACCAGCTTGGTCGCCATGATGCTGCCCACTTGCAACGCTTCATTGGCAGGAATCCCCATGATCCAAGCGAAGGGGAAGAACACATAGCCCAGCATTTCCTGGAAGCTGATACCGAACACGGCGCTGAAGATGGCGTTAACCATGGCAATCAGCGCAATAAAACCGATCAGCATGGCGGCGACGATACAGGCCACTTTGAAACCGGCGAGAATATATTCTCCCAGCATTTCAAAGAAGCTTTGGTTTTCATGCAGATCGCGCAGTTGCAACTCGGGTTCGGCATCCACTTTATACGGGTTGATCAATGACAACACGATAAAGGTGCTGAACATATTCAGGATCAGCGCCGCCACCACGTATTTGGAATCCAGCATGGTCATGTAGGCACCGACGATGGACATCGACACCGTCGACATCGCGGTGGCTGCCATGGTGTACATGCGTTTTTCCGACATCTTGCCCAGAATATCTTTATAGGCGATGAAATTTTCCGATTGCCCCAGAATCAGTGAGCTGACCGCGTTAAACGACTCCAGTTTCCCCATGCCGTTCACCTTGGACAGCACCGTACCGATGGCGCGAATCACGACAGGCAGCACCTTGATGTGTTGCAGGATCCCGATTAATGCCGAGATAAACACAATAGGGCACAACACTTTAAAGAAGAAGGAAATCAGATTCTTTTCGTGGTTGACCATATCGCCAAACACGAAATCAGTCCCTTGTCCGGCAAAGCCGAGCAATTTATCAAAGACGGCGGCAAACCCTTTTACGAAGCCCAGGCCCACGTTGGAATACAAGAAGAACCACGCGAGCAGAATTTCAATCACTAACAGCTGAATAATAAAGCGGATACGAATGCTTTTACGGTCGCGGCAGACAAGCAGCGCCAAACCAGCAACGACAAGCAGTGCCAACGCAAATTGCGCAATATGGGTCATGAGAGCTCCGAAAAGTAGGCGGGGTAACGTTTCCCACGCCATTCTAGGTAACGAGAAAGCTAAAAATGCGATAAAACACGCAAAAGTATAATTATATCGTGGGAATAGCGCTAAGTTGAATAGCTTATTGCAGGGCGCTGAGTGAGGGGGGAAGCAAACGTAACCAATAAGCGCGTGGGCAACCCGGTTTGGAGATGCCCGTATCGCCTGCTAACGTGCTTGGGTTAAGGACTGCACCGAGTGACGGCGCACCAGTGTCGGTGTAAAGGTGTTGGTGACCGTCGCCAGCACCTGACCTTGTGCCAGCGCAATCGCCAACTCGGCGGCTTGCGTCGACATGGCTATCACCGGATAGCGAATGGTGGTCAAACGTGGACGCAAATAGCGTGCAATAAGCACATCGTCAAAGCCTATCAGGGACACGTCCTGTGGCACCTCAATGCCGTTGTCGCTCAATACTGCCAATGCGCCAGCCGCCATCGAATCGTTGTAACACACCACGGCGCTGAAAGGCACACCGCGACTCAGCAGTTCGCGCATCGCTGCCTCACCTCCGGTTTCATCCGGTGCCGCGCGGGCAATCAGGCGGCTATCCAGGGCAATACCGTGGTCGTGCAGGGCAGCGCTGTAGCCCTGTAAGCGATCGTCGGCGTCGGAAATCGGGTGATCGGAACAGATAAATGCAATCGCTCGATGCCCTTCCTGAAGCATATGTCGGGTTGCCAGCCAACCGCCGTGGCGATCGTCCAGCGCCACGCAGCGCGACTCGAAGCCGGGCAGAATGCGGTTGATCAGCACCATGCCGGGAACGTGCTGCATAAACGCGCTCAGTTCCGCATCGGGCAACATTTTGACGTGCACCACCAGCGCCGAGCAACAGTGGCGTAGCAACTGTTCGATAGCTTGACGCTCCATTTCCGCATCATGGTAGCCGTTGCTGATCAGTAAAAAATTGCCCGTGGTTCTGGCTGTGCTATCGACCGCTTTTACCATCGCGCCAAAGAACGGATCGGACACATCCGCCACCACCAGCCCCAGGGTTTCTGCATGCTGATGCGCCAGTGCGCGCGCATTGGCATTGGGATGATAGCGCAATTCGGCCATGGCGTTCTGCACCGCATCCCGCGATGCCTGGCTGGCTTTTGGCGAGTCATTGATGACCCGTGAAACCGTTGCCACGGAGACGCCGGCCAGGCGCGCAACATCCTTTATGGTTGCCATCGGTAGTTTCCCTGTCTGTGTTGATGGTGATTGGTTTATGTGATCGGTATCAATATCAATCGTGCGTGTTGCTATTCTCATTTATCACGCTTACTGCCTACAATGAGGGTAATCGTTTACACAGCGTTTGCAACTGGCTTTTTTACGATTTTCATCGCGCCGTGTGAAAACGCATTACACTGCATGCGCTCGTCAACGCACCACAGATATTGCTGCTGTTTAAGGAGTGTCAGGAATGTCATTCGATCCCACAGAGCACCCGCATCGTCGTTACAATCCGCTGAGCGGCGAATGGGTGTTGGTTTCTCCCCACCGCGCCAAACGCCCCTGGCAGGGCCAGCAGGATGAGCCGGACAGGCGTCTGTTACCGGCTCACGATCCCGATTGTTATCTCTGCGCGGGCAATCGGCGCGTTACCGGCGAGGTGAACCCTAATTACACCCACACCCATGTGTTTCGCAATGATTTTTCCGCGCTGATGGAGCAAACCCCTGCGCTGGCGGCAAGCGATGACCCGTTGTTTCAAACGCAAAGCGTGCAAGGCACCAGTCGCGTTATCTGTTTCTCGCCTGACCACAGCAAAACATTGCCGGAACTCTCGCTGGCGGCATTGGCGCACGTGGTGACGGCCTGGTGTGAACAAACCGACATACTGGGAAAACAGTATCCGTGGGTTCAGGTGTTTGAAAACAAAGGCGCGATGATGGGATGTTCTAACCCGCATCCGCATGGGCAAGTGTGGGCCAACAGTTTTTTACCCACCGATATCGCCAAAGAGGACAGGCAGCAGCGCGCCTATTTTGAGCGTCACGGCACGTCACTGTTGCTGGATTATGCCCAGCGTGAGCAGGCGGAGCAGGTGCGCTGTGTGGTGGAAACGGAACACTGGCTGGCGGTGGTGCCCTATTGGGCCGCCTGGCCGTTTGAAACGCTGCTGCTGCCGCGCAGCGCGGTACAGCAGTTGCCGCAACTGACAGCTGCGCAGCGCAGCGATTTGTGTCTGGCACTGAAAAAGCTGACCAGCCGTTACGATAATCTGTTTCAGTGCGCGTTTCCCTATTCCATGGGCTGGCACGGTGCGCCGTTTGTTGAAGGCGATAACGCACATTGGCAGTTGCATGCGCATTTCTATCCGCCACTGCTGCGTTCGGCCAGTGTACGGAAGTTTATGGTGGGCTACGAAATGCTGGCGGAGCCGCAGCGTGATTTGACGCCGGAACAGGCGGCAGAGCGCTTGCGCAGCGTAAGCGATATTCATTTTCGGCAACAGCATGAGGTGAACGATGGGACGGATTAACAGCGTGCGGCAACAGGTCGATGCCGTGTTTAACGCCACTTTTGGCTACGCGCCTGCGGTGCAGGTGCAGGCTCCCGGGCGCGTCAACCTGATCGGTGAGCACACGGATTACAACGACGGATTTGTGTTGCCCTGCGCCATCGATTACCACACGGTGATTGCCGCCACCCCGCGTGCCGACAACCTGGTTCGGGTGGTGGCCGTCAACATGGAAGAGCAGCAGGACAGCTTTGACTTAACGCAGACGATTGAACCGCATCCACAATATCTCTGGCCGAACTATATTCGCGGCGTGGTGAAGTATCTGCTGGCGCGCGGATTGACCCTAGGCGGCGTGGATATGGTGATTGCCGGAAACGTGCCAACCGGTGCCGGGCTCAGTTCCTCCGCCTCACTGGAGGTGGCGGTCGGGCAGGTGTTTAAAACGCTCTATGCGTTACCGCTCAGCCCGTTGGATCTGGCGCTGAACGGCCAGCAGGCAGAAAACCATTTTGTCGGCTGTAACTGCGGCATCATGGATCAGTTTATTTCCGCGCAGGGCGTTGCGGGTCATGCGTTGCTGATTGACTGCCGTTCATTACAAGGCACGGCGGTGCCGATCCCACCGGGATTGGATGTGCTGATCATTAACTCGAACGTACGACGCGGGCTGGTGGACAGTGAATACAACACCCGGCGTGCGCAGTGTGAGGCGGCAGCACAGCATTTTGGTGTGAAAGCGTTGCGTGATGTCTCACTGACGCAGTTTGAAGCCCACCGTGCGGGGCTGGATCCTGTCGTGGCACAGCGCGCACGCCATATCGTTACCGAAAACCAGCGCACGCTGGAAGCCGCCGCGGCGCTAACGGCGGGGGATATCCCGCGTCTTTCCCGTTTGATGGCGGAATCGCACCGCTCAATGCGTGATGATTTTGCCATTACGGTGCCGCCCATCGACACGCTGGTTGCGCTGATTGACGACTATATCGGTGAGCGCGGTGGGGTTCGTATGACCGGAGGCGGTTTCGGCGGCTGTGTTGTCGCGCTGTTGCCCACAGCGTTAACGGCAGCGGTGTGCGAGCGGGTGGCGCGGGAATATCCGGCCCGCACCGGCTTGCCGCCTACGCTTCATATCTGCCAGCCGTCGGCAGGGGCAGGGGTGTTGCCTGCATCAGGGCAGTAAAAACAGGGTCGCGAGCCCGAGGAAGATAAAAAAACCGCCGGTATCGGTGAGCGCCGTAATCATCACGCTGGAGCCGATGGCGGGATCGCGGCCCAGTTTGACCATAGCCAGCGGGATGGTCACTCCCATCGTGGCGGCCAGCAGCAGGTTGAGCATAATAGCCAACATCATGACGCCGCCCATGGCGATGTTGCCGTACAGCAGCACGGTGATGACGGCGAGCACGGCACCCCACACCAGACCATTGACAACGGCGACGCCCAACTCTTTGAACAGCAGAGTCGATTTTTTGCCGTGATCCAACTGGTGCAGCGCCAGCGCGCGCACGATCATGGTGATGGTTTGATTGCCGGTATTGCCGCCGATGCCAGCGACAATCGGCATTAACGTTGCCAACGCCACCAGATGCGCCAGCGTGTCTTCAAATAAACCAATCACCCTGGATGCGATCAAGGCGGTACAGAGGTTGATGGCCAGCCAGCCCGAACGGTTTTTTACCGCTGTCGCCACCGGCGCATAGACATCTTCTGACGCCGTCAATCCGCCCGAGCGGCGCAGATGGTGATCGCTGGTGCGGTTAACCCGGTCCAGAATATCTTCCACGGTGACGCGCCCCAACAGCTTGCCTTTGCTGTCGACAACGGCAGCGGAAATCAGATCGTAGCGTTCGAATGCGCTGGCGACATCATCAGTCTCCGTTTCCGGTTCGAACAGAATCGGCTCAGGATCCATAGCTTGCTCAACCCGCGTGTTTGGCTTGTGTAGCAGAATATTGGTCAGCGTGAGTTCGCCCAGCAGGCGGTTTTTACGATCGGTGACAAACAGTTTATCGGTAGCGTCGGGGATCACTTTACGCCAACGCAGAAAACGTTGTACCACGGCCAGCGTAACGTCCGGTCGCACCGTCAGCAGATTGAAATCAACCAGATAACCGACAGAATCTTCATCGTACTGGATGGTTTCTCGCAGTTGTGCCCGCTGGTGGGGTTCCAGCGCGGTAAGAATACGGCCCAGCAAGTGGCGTGGCAGACGGCGCGCTAACTGCGCCTGCTCATCAATATCCAGTGGGCGAATGGCGCGCAGGATATCTTTGTCGCTCATCTGGGCGATCAGACCATCAGAAATGGTGTCCGAGGCCTCATACAGCACAAAGCCGCGTTTCTCGAGCGGCGTCAGGCACCACAGCGCCTGCCGCGCTTCGGGCGGCAGCGATTCCAGCAGGTCTGCAAGGTCAGCAGCATGTAATTCAGTCAGTAGCGCACAGATCTCGGCGGTGTGATCGAAAAGCCGCTTTTTTTCATCCTCAGCAACCGGGGGCTGCTGGGTGATGATGCTTTCCACCAACGCAGGATCGTCCAGCAACAACAAGGAAATGCGGCGGCGAATGGCCGAGAGCTTTTTGACGCTTGGCATGATCGTTTTTCTCAGTGATTATCACGTTCACGTGCTAGAAATCGAGCATTGTCAGTGTCTTTTACGATGGAGAGCCAGACAATGCTCATGCCTTTCGTTGATGGGGCGCTCTTATCCTTTCCGTACCCGTGCAGCCAGCCCTTTCAGAAAGTAGCGTATAACCTGATCGCCGCAGGTGCGATAGTTTTTGTGGTCAGGTGAGCGCATCATGGCGGTGATTTCCGGCAGTGAAATGCGAAAATTTTGTGTCAGCAGAATCGCCTGAATATCATCCGTTTTTAATGAGAAAGCGACACGCAGTTTTTTCAGGATAATGTTATTGGTCATCTTGCGCTCAAACTGTGGCGCAGGCTGTTTTTCATCTTGACCGCGTTTTTGCAGAATCAGCCCAGTCAGAAAATAACTCAGCACGATATCCGGGCAAGGCTGATAGCCTTCCTCTCCCTCTTTTTTGACGTAGCTCGCCAGCTGCTGGGGAGGGACAGTCATCTCCACCAGTGCCAGAATCTTTAGCAGGTGGTCATTATTGAAATTCAGCATATAGCGCACGCTGCGCAAGACATCATTGTTCATCATTACCGTTTTTTCTCGCCATTCGTTTTAGTTATTGTTGGAGAGTATAAGGGATCGCGTAAGATGTGACACTGAAGTGTTAAAACAGGGGGCGCGCTACTCTTTTTTAACGAAGGAAAGCGTGGGGTTGACCGGCGATGATTTCAGCGTTTGTTCGATACGTTGCTGTTTATCTTGATGATGGAAAAAGGCACTAACGGAGGAGTAAGCGAAACGGCCTACGAGGATAAAGAAACTGATCAGGAGAATCGCTTGCGCAATTCGCGAACCGCTTCGTCTCTCGCGGGACGATCGTCGCTTGTTGGGCTGGGTTGACAGGGGGGGGCGTCGCTTGTGAATCAGGGTAGCCATTATTATCACTCTCGTATCCGCGCTTATGCGCTGTTTCTATTTATCCATAATTGATGATGTTGGTCAATCCTTCGACTTACTTTTGTGATCCTGATGGATTTCACCACGCACAGCGTGGTGAATATTTGGGGTTTCTGTGCCATACATAATAAATAGATACAACGCCAATCATTGATACCGAGACTAAGAATAAGCCTTGCTTATCGACGTAGATAAGCGGGCGTGATGTTCGTCATTTTGACACAGTAAACCTGCCCTTAAATGGAATATGGAGCGGCTTCTAATGCAGATACTTCACCGCATTTCGATGCGTAATAAATTCCTCCTCGCGCTGTTACCGATGGTGCTGGCATTGCTGTGGCTCAGCGCATTGGGGATGAATGAGCGCCGTCAGACAGAACGTGAAATGAACCGGATGGAAACGCAGATCCAGTTAGCGCGAGATGCGGGAGAGTTGGTGCACCAACTGCAACGGGAGCGGGGGATGAGCGCCGGTTATTTTGGTAGCCAGGGCAAGGCCTTTGGCCCCGAGTTGCAGACGCAGCGCCAGGAAACGGATAAAGCCGCTATCGCTTTCCAGCAGCGTTATCGCGACATAGATACCACCTGGCTCGGCGGCGATGTGGCTAAAAACTTTACGCAGGTGGCCGATTCGCTCAAGACACTGGCGTCGCTCAGAGATCAGGTAAACAGTATGTCGATACCGGTGAATACTGCGCTGGGCGCCTACACCGACAAAGTGACGGCGCTGTTGGAAGGGATTGGTCAGATGGCGCATTTGGTGCGCGATGCGGGGATCACCCAGCAAATTACCGCGTATTACAGCTTGCTGAATGCCAAAGAACAGGCAGGGATTGAGCGCGCCGTGTTGTCGAACGTTTTTTCTGCTAATCGTTTTGGCGAGGGGATGTTTGTTCGCCTGAACCAATTGGTGGGACGCGGCGATGCCTATATTGCCAGCTTCAGAACTCTGGCATCGCAATCACTGCGTCAGGCGTTTGACCGCGCAATAAGTTCCAGCGTTGCGCAAGACGCGCAGGCACTGCGCCAACGGGCGATTGACGCACCGCAAGGGGAATGGAATATCGATGGTGCGCAATGGTTTTCGTTGCAAACACAGAAAATCGACCAGCTTAAAAGTATCGAAGAACAGGCGGTGACAACGCTGTTGAGCGATGTCCAGCGCTTGTCTGCGAGCGCACAGCGGGCCTGGATCATCTACCTGAGTGGCACGCTGCTGGCGATCGGGCTGGCGCTGGCACTGGCAGCGATGATCATGCGTAGCATTAACCGGCAGTTGCAGGATACCTTAACCACCATCGCCGAAATGGGCGGAGACTTGACGCAGCGCCTGTCCGTGCCGGGAACGGATGAACTGTCACGGCTTAACCGTGCCTATAACCAATCGCTGGAGAGCATTGCGAATCTGGTGACGAAAATCAAAAACAGCGCCACGACCATCGGACGGGCCAGCAATGAGATTGCCTACGGCAATCATAATCTGGCACAACGCACGGAGCAGCAGGCGGCGTCGCTGGTGGAAACCGCCAGCAGCATGGAGCAAATCACCGCCACCGTGCAGCAGACCGCCGATTTCGCGGCTCAGGCGCGGGAACTGACCACCACGGTTGATGAGCAGGTGCGCAACATTGGTGATATTACCTCCTCTGCCCGTGACGCCATGAGCAAGATCCAACAAACCAGCCAACGGGTGACCGAGATTGTCACGGGCATTGATGCCATCGCGTTTCAAACCAACCTATTGGCGCTCAACGCGGCGGTGGAAGCAGCACGAGCGGGAGAACACGGGCGCGGCTTTGCGGTGGTAGCAACCGAAGTGCGCCAACTCTCGCAGCGCAGCGTCGATGAAGCCAATAAAATTCGTGCGCTGATTGCTGACAGCCTTTCCAGCGTGGAGGAGGGCAGTGCGCTGGTATCACAATCTCATCGCGGGTTAAATGAGATCATCGATGGCACCAGCAAAGTAAAAGCGCTGGTGGGGGACATCGCCATTGCGGCGGGCGAGCAATCGCTGGGGATCGCCCAGATCAACGTGGCATTGAGCCAGTTGGAGCAGGTCACCCAGCAGAATGCCACGTTGGTGGCTGAAGCCTCGACGGCGAGCCAGATGCTGGATGGACAAGTGGCGGGCATGACGGAGTTGGTCGGGCGTTTTCGCGTAGAGCCTTCCGAACCGGTTGTTGAAAATGCGCCGTTTCTGCTGGCAGACGCGTAATGTCAGGGAAACAGCCCTGCGCTCCTAAAGGGAGCGTAGGGGGTTAATTGGCTTCTTCTATCAGCAATTTCCAGCCGGTCACGTCCAGCCAGTACGCCTGCTCTGCTTCCAGATCGAGCTGTACCAAGGCGTTTTGGGCGAAATAGCCCTGCGGAAAGGTGAGCGTCCAGTGGTTGTCGTCGGTGCTGAGGTGCAGCGAATCCGGCGGCGTGGTCGCCTGACGCTGGTTGTTGAGCAAGCTTGCCAGCCGCAGAATCTGCACCATCGGCAAATACTGCTTTTTCTTGAACAGGTTAAAACGCGGCAGTTCTTCCAGCTTGATGGCTTTGCGCTGCAAGCGCACCATCAATGACAGCATCAACTGCTGCTCCTGATTGAAGCCGGGCAGGTTGGTATTTTGCAGAATGTAGGCAGAGTGGCGCTGCATGCCCGCGTGGTTGATGCTCAGGCCCACTTCGTGCAGCATAGCGGCCCATTTCAGGATCGCTTCTAACTGTGGATGCACCAGCGACGGGTTTTGCACTGCCCACTGGGTAAAGAGTAATTCAGTGGTTTCCCGTACCCGGCGCGCTTGTTCCCTGTCGATATTATAGTGGCTGGCCAGACTCAGCGCGGTGCGGATACGAATATCCTGATGGCGGAAACGGCCTTCCATTTCATACAGCACCCCTTCGCGCAGCGCGCCGTCCGACAGGCGCAGCGATTTGATGGCCAGCGCATCGAAAATCCCGCACAGAATCGCCAGTCCGGGCACCAACACCGATTGCCGGTCTTCCGACATGCCCGGCAAACTCAGGGATTTGAAGGTTTTAAACTGCAAAATCTGATCGCGCAGCATATTGAGCCGATCGAGGGTGATCAGACCGTCTTTCTCGCCCATTTCCACCAGAATTTCATGAGCGGATTTAATGGTGCCGGACGCACCCAGCGCATAGTCCCAACCATAAATGCGGTATTCCCAGGAGAGGGTTTCCAGCTTCTGTACCGCGGCTAAACGCGCGCGTCGGAAATTCTGCTCGCTGATTTCACCGTTCGGGAAAAATTGTTGTGCGAAGCTGACACAGCCCATACGACGGCTTTCGACCAGTATTGGCTCAAAATTCTCCCCGATAACCAACTCGGTGGAGCCGCCGCCGATGTCGATCACCAGCTTGCGCCCTTTCTCTGGCTGAGTGTGCTCCACGCCCATAAATATCAGGCGCGCTTCTTCATGGCCGGAAATGATCTCGATGGGATAAGGAATAATGTCGGCCGCGCGGCGCAAAAAAGTCTGCGCGTTGGCGGCTTCACGCAGGGCATGGGTGCCCACGATCGAAACGTTGTCAGGGGAAAAGCCTTGCAGCCGCTCAGCAAACAGCGCCAGGCAGCTTAAGCCACGCTCCATGGCTTCTTCGCTCAGCATGTTGTTGCTGTCAAGGCCATCTGCCAGGTGTACCCGCTGTTTCAGGCGGCTTAACACTTGCAATGCACCGTTGACCACACGGGCAACCACCATATGGAAACTGTTGGAGCCAAGGTCAACCGCGGCGAATTCCTGCGGTGTTTCTTTATCGGTATCGGTTTGTATCAGGGGCATTTTTCTTGCCTATTCGTCGGGTTGCTCAAGGGCCTTGAGGTACTCGTAAATGGCCGTCTGCGCGCGGACCTTACGCCGGTTGCCGCGTGCAACATAGCGATTACTCAGCTCTTTATCAACAATACGTGCTTTAACCGTATCGCTGAACAACAGATCCAGCGTGTCCAATATCTGCTTTTTCAGCGCCGGGTCGAGGATTTCAGCTGCCACCTCGATGCGATAATCGATATTACGTGTCATCCAGTCCGCAGAAGAGATATACACCTTGCTGTCTCCTCCATTATGGAACACATACACCCGATCGTGCTCAAGATAGCGATCTAAAAGACTAATGACTTGAATATTTTCGCTGATGCCGGGCAGCGAAGGGATCAGCGAACACATACCGCGCACCAGCAGGTTGATCTTCACCCCTGCGGCGGAAGCTTCATACAGTTTTTCGGCCAGATCTTTATCGACCAGATTGTTAACTTTGAGGGTAATCACCGCAGGAAGGTTGTTTTGTGCGTTGGTGATTTCGCGATCGATCAGTTTGTGCAGCCGGGAGCGCGAGTTCTGTGGTGACACCAGTAAATACTCGAAGCTGACCGGGCGGTAAGGGTTCTCGATAAAGTTGAACACGCTGCGCACTTCATTGGTGATACGTTCATCGGCGGTCAGCAGTGAATAATCGGTATAAAGCCGGGCGGTTTTTTCGTTAAAGTTGCCGGTGCCGATGTGGGCGTAACGCACGATGTTTTCCCCTTCACGGCGGGAAATCAGGAACAGCTTGGCGTGAATTTTCAGCCCCGGCACGGAGAAAATCACGTGCACACCGGCTTCCGTCAGGCGCTTGGCCCACTGGATATTCGCCTCTTCATCAAAGCGCGCCTGCAATTCCACCACCACGGTCACTTTTTTACCGTTATGCGCCGCGTGGATCATCGCATTAATGATGCGCGAGTCTTTTGCCACGCGATAAATATTGATTTTGATCGACAGTACGTTGGGGTCGAACGAGGCCTGACGCAGCAGTTCCAGCACGTGCTCAAAGGTGTGGTACGGATAGTAAAGCAACACATCACGCTCACGAATGGCATCGAACCCGTTACGGAAATGGCTGAAACGGGTATGGCGCAGACGTGGCAGGGGTTTGTTTTCCAGATTCGGGCGGCCCACGTTGGGGAAGCTGATAAAGTCTTTAAAGTTGTGGTAACGCCCGCCGGGGATGATGGAGTCATAAGACGAAATGCCCAATTTTTCCATCAACATGTCCACCATCGCATCCGGCATATCGCGTTGATAGACAAAGCGCACCGGTTCGGCGGTCAGGCGCTGTTTCAGGCTGGAGGACATCAATTCCAGCAGACTGGACTCCATTTCCGTGACCAGATCGTACTCTGCATCACGCGTCATTTTCATGGAATAGGCGTTGAGCGCATCGTAGTCAAAGAAGCCTCTGAAGATATCATCCAGGCAGTAGCGCAGAATGTTATCCAGCAAAATCATGGTTTTTTTTCTGCGCGATGATTCTGACGGCAGGTTAATGAAACGCGGCACCTTGTCCGACGGGATCTCCAGCAGCGCATAGCGGATCTCATTACCGCGAATAATCTCTACCGCCAGATAGGTGTAGTCATCTTTCAAAAACTCCACCAGATCGGTTTCTGGTAGAATAAGAATCGGCGTGATGTGCTTGCGCAGGTTTTGGCGAAAATAGTCGCGCAGCCACTCCTGCTGAAGCGTAGAAACCTGACGCTCATTCACCAAAAAAATGTGGTTGCGCGCCATCTCCAACAGCAGTTCGTTATACAGGTTATCGAACACCTGATCGGTTTTTAGTACACGAGCCTGAATTTTACCCAGTAAATGGCGTAACCCGCCAGCGGAGCCCTGTTCCTCGTTAATCAGAATCCGTCTTTTCAGATCGGCGAAGCGCACTTTGTAAAATTCATCGAGGTTGTTGGAGTAGATGCCCAAAAAGCGCATGCGCTCAATCAACGGATTACTCTGATCCGCGGCTTCTTGCAACACGCGTTCGTTGAAGGATAACCAACTTAGTTCTTTCTCGATGAAGAGCTTGTCCTGACTCATTGTCACTCCGTTAAATCGTTTACTGACGGTGCACCCACTCTCTACACGCCAATGATGGCGGATTTATGACGGCGTGGCGCTATCTTGTTCTTTGTAACCCATTTTTTATGCGACGCCGTCTCATTGCTGAAAAATCACGATCGTTTTGTACACAAAACAACCTGAATGCCGCGCCCGGTAGGGACGTGCGTTAAAATCGTTCTTACAGAACGTCTTACCATTGTCATATTATGAGTGTAAAGGCAACATATGCTACCCCGATTTCATCGTAGGGGTGAGAAAAGCAATCCGCTACGGTGTTTGAGGCAATCTCCATCGTGCGGGATGGGCGACGCAGGGCTTTTTGTTCGCCATTCACTAACAGAACCTGACGGGTGGTGTAGGGATAATGGCAGAAACAGACAGCAGATTTGCCTATCAGGATGCCCGACGGCGGCGTCTGGATCGCGTAACGCAGCACATCGTGGTAGGCAGTGGCCTGCTGGTGATGATGGCGCTGGTGCTGATTTTTTTCTATCTGCTGTACGTGGTTGCACCGCTGTTTGTTTCCCCCTCGGTAACACAGTACGCTGCGTCGCCGCGCGTGGCATCGGTGCCATCTGCCGCTGTCGGGATCAGCGATGACGGTTCCTTGGGGTATCGCATTGATCAGCAGGGCTTTGGCGAGTTTATGGCTTTTGCGGGCCGGCAATCTCTGCCACGTACCGCACTGAGCGTCACGCCCATTACGCATGCCGTCGCCTTCGGTGAGGGGCAGCCGCATTACGCGCTGCTGTCTACCACTGGCCACATTACGATCGTCGCCCCCTTTATTCCGCTTGCCGGTAATGCACAACCAGCCTGGCGTTACCCGTTTGGCAAAATGCCACTGGCGTTGACGGCGGATGACACACCGCTACGCCATCTGGCGCTGGCACTGCGCGAAACCACACCGGCGATGGCCGATAACGCTGCCGCCACGCTGGTGGATGCGGTCGCCGTTTGGGTGACGCAGGACAACCGTTTGTCCATGGGGCGCATTTCCGCTGAGGGTGTGCAACGTATCGCCAGTGTGGCACTCGGCGACACGCCGGTTGACGCCCTGGTGCTGACGCCCCGTGGCGATGTTATCTACAGCTTAAGCGGCAACCAGCTGACCTCGTGGCGCGTCAGTGGTGAGACGCTGACGCTTTCTGGTACGGCAACGTTGCCCACTGACGGGCCGTGGCGGTTGGCGCTGCTGTCCGGCGGTTATTCGCTGCTGGTGTATAGCGAGGGTGGCAAAATATTTCAGTGGTTTGATGTGCCTGGCGCGGATGGCCTGCGCCTGACGGAGATTCGAGATTTCCCGCAGCGCGAAACGCAAGGTATGCAACTGATGCCGGAAGCCTCGCGCCGGGTATTTGCCACCCTGACGCCGCAGGGTGAGCTTTCGCTGTTTGCCAGCAAACAGTCTGCTGCCGTGTTAACGCAGCAGGTTGCCGCGCAGGCACAACGCATGGCGTTTTCGGCGCACGGCAAAGCGCTATTGCTTGAGACATCAACGCAATGGTATGCCTATCGCGTCGATAATCCTTACCCCGATATCGGCTGGCGCGGGTTGTGGCAGCGCATCTGGTATGAGAACTACCCTCAACCCGACTTTATCTGGCAGTCAACGGCGGCGGACGACAGCTATCAGGCCAAGTTCAGTCTGGTACCGCTCTTGGCCGGTTCGCTGAAGGCGGCGCTGTACGCCATGTTTTTTGCCACGCCGCTGGCGCTGGCTGCAGCAGTGTATACTGCGTGTTTTATGACGCCGGGTTTACGCCGCTGGGTGAAACCAACCCTCGAGGTCATGGGCGCGCTCCCGACTGTGGTGGTGGGGTTGATTGCCGCACTCTGGCTCGCGCCGCACGTTGAAACCTACCTTTCCGCTATTCTGGCGTTGCCGCTGTTCTGTACCCTGGGCGTTCTGGGCGTCGGCGCGTTGACGGCGCGCTGGCCGCGCGTTGCCCGCTGGATGCAGGGACGTGAGGTGCTGCTGTTGATGCCGGTGCTATTGCTGATCGTGCTTGGGGTTTGCGGGTTTGCCCCAGCACTGGAAGTGAGTCTGTTCGGACAGCCGCTGTACCAGTGGATGGACGGCAATTTCGTGCAGCGCAATGCGCTGGTGGCCGGGATTGCGCTGGGTTTTGCGCTGATCCCGCTAATTTTCTCCTTGGCGGAAGATGCCTTGTTCAATGTACCCACGCGACTGAGTCAAGGCTCTTTGGCGCTGGGGGCAACGCCATGGCAAACCTTGTGGCACGTGGTGTTGCCGTCTGCCAGTGCCGGTATTTTTGCCGCATTGATGCTGAGTTTTGGCCGCGCCGTTGGCGAAACCATGATTGTGTTGATGGCAACGGGCAATACGCCCATTGTCGATGCGGGGCTGCTGCAAGGGTTGCGCTCACTGGCGGCCAATATCGCTATCGAAATGCCGGAGGCTGTGATGGGCAGCGGGCACTATCGTGTGCTGTTCCTCACGGCACTTGTGTTGTTTATCTTTACCTTTGTGGTCAATACGTTGGCCGAAACCCTGCGTCAGCGATTGCGCCGACGTTACCGGGATGAGGGGGATCACGCATGACGTCTCAATCGACCGTCCCCGAAGGGCAGACACGCAAATGGTTTCGCAGCGGCACGCCTTGGGTATGGTTAACCGGTGCGGCCATTGGCGTTAGCCTGTTGGCGATGCTGGCCGTGGTGGTGATGTTGGCCTGGCAAGGGGGGCGCTATCTGTGGCCGCAACCGGTGTGGCAGTTCACGCTAACCGAGCAGGTGGCGGGAACGCCGCGCGCGCTGTTGGGCGAACTGTATGCCCGCCAAACGTTGAGCGCGCCTTCCTCCGCTGATGATGAAGCGGCGGTACGCTATCTGGTTAAGGTCGGAATGCGTGAGCGCTACGGGCAAAGTTTCCAGACGCTGCTTTCTTCAGCGATCGCCACGCGATCGCTGCCCGCCGATGTGATTGTGCTTAAGCGCGCGCACAACGGCGTTGCCTATGGTTTTCTGGCGGGGATGCTGGAAGATGGTCAACCGTTGCTGGCAGAAGATCTGCCCGCGACCTTGCAGCGCCGTATCCAACTGATGCAGGGATTTGTGAACAAAACGCAACGCATCCGGTTGGTCGACATGCGTAAAATCAACCAACGGGTTGAAGCGCTGAGGTTGGAGGAGAAACAAAAACAGCGCACCGAGGTGCTTGATACCCAAACGCTGGCGCGCCTTCAGGCTGAACACGGTGAGTTGCAGAGGCGGTTTGATACGCTTTCCGGGCAACTGGTGACGCTCAATCAGGAGATCGATCGTAATCAGGTTTTGTTGCGCGACGCCGAAGGCACGCTGTATCGCATTCCGCTTAAGGAAATAGAAGGCGCCTGGTTTCCCAATAGCATGAGCCGGTGGGATAAAATGCGGCACTGGGGGCATGAAATGGCATACCTGCTCACCCACGATGCGCCGGACAATGCCAGCGGCCATCTGTTCCCGGCCATTTTTGGCACCGTGCTGATGGTTATCCTGATGTCGATTGTTGTGATGCCGTTAGGGGTGATCGCCGCGATCTATCTTAATGAGTATGCCGGGAAAAATCATTTCACACGCTGGGTGCGTATCGCCGTTGCCAACCTGGCGGGGGTGCCTTCGATTGTGTATGGCGTGTTTGGGTTAGGCTTTTTTGTCTACCTGATGGGCGGTACGTTGGATAAGCTGTTTTATGCCGATGCGTTGCCCAATCCGACGTTTGGTACTCCGGGGCTGCTGTGGGCATCGCTGACGTTGGCGCTGCTGACCCTGCCTGTGGTGATCGTGGCGACGGAAGAAGGGCTGGCGCGTATCCCCATGTCGCTGCGCCACGGCTCATTAGCGCTGGGGGCGACGCGGGCGGAAACCTTGTGGCACGTGGTGTTGCCGATGGCCGTTCCTGCCATGCTGACCGGCCTGATCCTTGCGGTGGCTCGGGCTGCCGGTGAAACCGCGCCGTTGATGCTGGTGGGCGTAGTGAAGTCTGTGCCGGTGCTACCGGTGGATGATATTTTCCCCTATCTGCATCTGGAACGGAAATTCATGCATCTTGGCTTTCAGATTTACGATTTGGCGTTCCAAAGTGCGGATGTGGAAGCGGCCCGCCCGCTGGTGTACCTCACAGCGCTGTTGCTGGTCGTGATTGTGGTCGGGTTGAACGTGGCGGCCATGGGCCTGCGCCACGTGTTGCGCGAAAAATACCGCGCGTTGACGCTGTGACGGGGTTTCTCGTCTTGAAGCAATATTTCATTAGGAAAAGGCTATGCGAGTAACCAATCCCCTGCATGCATCACCGCCGCTGGATATCAGCCAATTGACCGATGAGCAGACGGCGCTGGAGGTGGATCATCTCAGCCTCTATTACGGCGAAAAACTGGCGCTGAACGATATCTCGTTGCGCATTCCGCAGCATCAGGTGACCGCGCTGATTGGCCCGTCTGGTTGCGGTAAATCGACGCTGCTGCGCTGCTTTAATCGCATGAACGATCTGGTGGAAAATTGCCGTATTGATGGTGATATTCGGCTGCGCGGCGTTTCCGTCAGGGATGCCCAGTGGGATGTTTCGGCGCTGCGGCGGCGGGTAGGTATGGTATTTCAGCGCCCCAATCCGTTTCCCAAATCCATCTATGACAACGTGGCGTATGGCTTGCGCCTGCAAGGTATCCGCGATCGGCGTTTACTGGATGAAACCGTGGAAAATGCGCTGCGCGCAGCGGCGCTGTGGCATGAAGTGAAAGACCGACTGGGCGATAATGCCTTGACGCTCTCCAGCGGTCAGCAGCAGCGCCTGGTGATTGCCCGAGCCATTGCGATTGAACCCGAAGTGTTACTGCTCGATGAACCGACATCCGCGCTCGATCCTATCTCTACGCTGGTGATTGAAGAGCTGATGGGGGCATTAAAACAGCGCTTCACGCTGGTGTTGGTGACACACAACATGCAGCAAGCGGCGCGGGTATCGGATTACACTGCCTTTATTCATCAGGGCAAACTGATTGAATACGATCTCACCGATACGCTGTTTACCTCTCCCGTTCAGCGCAAAACGGAAGATTACATTACCGGGCGCTTTGGTTAAGGGGCCAGCAGAAAAAATCGTAAAAAAACCTGTCTTTTGTACGATTCTCCGTGCCATATGAAAAAGTGATGATAAAATGTGCGGAATTTAATCGGGCGCAGGTAAAGCCGTAACATGAAATTCAGCAGTATGAGTGAAGGCGACATTGTTGTTGAACTGTGCCGGAGAATCAAAGAAGCACGCATTCAGCAGCGTCTGTCGCAGGTTGATTTGGCCGAACGCGCTGGGTTAGGCATTGCCACCATCAAACGCGCGGAGCTGGGGGAATCGATAACCCTGAGCAGCCTGTTGTGCATTCTGCGCGGTTTGAACCGTCTGCATCAGCTAGAAGGCGTGTTGTTTGACGCGGATGTCACCGCTTTCCATGCGCAAATCAGCGGAGAAAAACAGCGCACGCCGATGCGCATTCGCAAGAAGGCCACGGCATTCCCGCCGCAAACCCACAGCGCACCCGCTGCGGTGAAGCCGGTTGCGAACAGCACGGTGGATTGGTACATCTCGGCGGCAGAGAACAACATTATCTGGTCGCGCCCAGAGAATGAGAAAAAGTCCTGAGGTGGCCGCCTGTCGCTCTGGCATCCATTCGGGCTCTTTCACATCTCCCCGTCATTCCCGCGCAGGCGGGAATCTCCTACAGGCTAAACGCGTTCCTTCTGCCAGAGATCCCCGGCTTTCGCCGAGGATGACGTGAGTGTGTGAAACGAAGACGATGCGAGTGTGTGAGTCGAGGACGCTGAGAAGATCCCGCACTATTCGCACAGCACCACTTTGATTGCCAGCCCGCCGCGAGAGGTTTCGCGGTATTTGGCGTTCATGTCTTTTCCGGTTTCGTACATGGTTTCGATGACCTTATCCAGCGAGACGCGCGGTTCGCTGGTGCGGCGCATCGCCATGCGTGCTGCATTGATGGCCTTAACTGAGGCGATGGCATTGCGCTCGATACAGGGCACCTGTACCTGACCGGCCACCGGATCGCAGGTTAATCCCAGATTGTGTTCCATGCCGATTTCAGCCGCAATGCACACCTGCTCCGGGTTAGCCCCCAGCAGTTCCGCCAACCCGGCTGCCGCCATGGAACAGGCAACCCCCACTTCGCCTTGACAGCCGACTTCCGCCCCAGAGATGGAAGCGTTCATCTTATACAGTACGCCAATGGCACCCGCCGCCAGAAAATAGCGCAGATAGGATTCCTGCGTCACCGGTTGGACAAACTGATTGTAGTAAGCCAGCACGGCGGGAATGATGCCGCACGCGCCGTTGGTCGGCGCCGTTACCACGCGTCCACCGGCGGCGTTCTCTTCCGAGACCGCCATGGCAAACATATTCACCCAGTCCATGGCATCCATTGGATCTTTAGAGAAGCGATCGTTGATAAACAGCAAACGGTGCAACGCCGAGGCGCGGCGCGGAACGCGCAGCGGGCCGGGCAGAATACCTTCGGTGTTCATGCCGCGATGGATGGCGTTTTGCATGGTTTGCCACACCTCGGCAAAATAGTGCTCGATAGCCTCGCGTCCGTGCAGGGCAATCTCATTCTTCATTACAATCGCCGACAGGGACAGGCAGTGATCGTGGCAGTGTTGCAGCAGTTTTTGCGCGGAGTAGAACGGGTAGGGCGCGCTCTCCTCCGTTGTCAGCGTCTTGCCGAAATGTTCCTGATCGACAACAAAACCGCCGCCAATAGAGTAATAGGTTTTGCTGTGTAGCAAGGTTTGCTGCTGGTAGGCACGAATCGTCATGCCGTTTTCGTGCAACGGCAGGTTTTCCGCCTGAAAACGCAGCGCGGTTTCCAGCGGAAAGTTCACCTCATAGTCGCCTCCCAGCAGAGGCAGGCGCTGGGTCTCTTTTACCCGTTGAATAAACGCCGGAATACCGTCGATGTCCACGCTGTCCGGCAGATTTCCGGCCAGCCCCATAATGATGGCGATATCCGTATGGTGCCCTTTACCGGTCAGGGAAAGCGAACCGTACACGTCCACCACGATATCGGTAACAGAGGTAATAAGCGACTGGCTGACCAACTCATCGGTAAACATTTTACCTGCTTTCATCGGCCCGACGGTGTGCGAACTCGACGGCCCAATACCAATTTTGAAAATTTCGAATACGCTGACCATGGCGATTTCCTCTAACAAGAGGCTGACAACGCCAAGGCGCTGCCAGCAGATTCCGTCATCAGGTGTGCCAAGAGGCAGCTGGCAATCTATGCCAACCGTCTCCTGACAGTCATGAGGGGGAACAGGGAAGCGGCCTGGTGCCGCTTCAGTATGGATTAACGCAGGCTATAGACGATGGCGGTGATGGCGATCAGGCCCATCACGGTAACGAACACGTTGCTTACTTGTCCGCTGTATTGCTTCATTGCCGGGACTTTCTGAATGGCGTACATCGGCATCAGGAACAGCAGGCAGGCGATAACCGGGCCACCCATGGTTTCAATCATACCCAGAATGCTGGGGTTGAGCGTGGCGACAATCCAGGTGGTCACCAGCATAAACAGCGCCGTGATGCGGTTCAGCTTGGCGTGACTGATGGTTTTACCGCGGCTGCGCAGCGATTTGGTTATCATGCCGTTAAAACCTTCGCCTGCACCCAAATAGTGGCCGAGGAACGATTTGGAGATAGCGATGGTGGCAATAACCGGTGCCAGATAGGCCATAACCGGGTTATTAAAGTGGTTTGCCAGATAAGACAAAATGGAAATGTTTTGCGTTTTGGCTTCCATCAGTTCCGTTGGGGACAGGCTCAGCACGCAACTGAACACAAAGAACATCACGGTCAGCACCATCATGATATGGCTGTAGGAAAGGATGCGGGAGCATTTGGGCTCGGCATCGTCGCCATACTCTTTACGCTTGGCAACGGCAAAAGAGGAGATAATGGGTGAATGGTTAAAGGAGAACACCATTACCGGGATCGCCAACCACAGGGTGGATAATAGCCCATTGCCCGTTGCGCTGCTGGTGAAAGACATATTATCAAAAATCGCTAAATTCCAATGAGGAACTAAATAAAATGCCAGCAGCATCAAGACCATGACAAAAGGATAAACCAGAATGCTCATGGCTTTTACAATCATGGCTTCGCCAAAGCGAACGATAAACATCAGGCCCAGAATTAATACCAAAGACAACACGGCGCGCGGCGGTGATGGTAAATGAAGTTGGTGCGTGATAAAGCTATCTACCGTATTGGTTATCGCTACGCTATAAACCAACAAAATAGGGTAAATAGCAAAAAAGTAGAGCAGTGTGATTAATTTCCCAGCACCGACACCGAAATGTTCTTCGACTACTTCAGTAATATCCTCACCACCTTTTTTACCGGATAAAACAAATCGACACAGTGCGCGGTGTGAGTAATATGTCATTGGGAAAGCAATAATTGCCATAATTATCAATGGAATTAATCCACCAATACCGGCATTGATCGGCAGGAACAGCACACCCGCGCCAATGGCCGTCCCGTAAAGCCCGAGCATCCAGACAGTGTCGCTTTTACGCCAACCAGAAGCGGGTGCGACGATCGCACTGCTTTCTTGGATTGTGCTCATAATTGGTTCTCCTTGGTGAACACAGTTTGCAAATCGTGTCAATATTGGTAATAGCACCAACGTTGTGTAAATAATAAGCATCGACGCGCTTTTATAACGCAATCGCATGTTTGAGAGTCAATACTGATTGTGGCGGCATTCTATATTGAGGCGGTCAGCGAATAATATTGAGATGATCACAGAAATGAATTGATGTGTTTTAATTTTATCAAAATTCGACCATAAATAAAATATCAATGATGATACTTTACGTTATTTATTTATAAGGTCTCTTGTTTGATACTTTAACTTAATTTTTATACCAAATAATAACCAATAACACGGTTGCTAATAAATAACGTTAATTTACCTGCGATTAATAATAGACCTAATAATCCATATGTCACGCCAAAATAAGACCCTGTAAATAGTGAGTGTTTACGGTTTGCCTACAAAACAGACGATAACGTGCGAGAAAGTACTTCCCACCTGTCAGGCGACGTGGTGGGAAGTGCACGGCGATTAAAGCGTTGCTTGTGCCCACTGTAAGCCGGAATGATAGGCTTCAGGTAACAGGGGAACGAGTGACTGTAACGTGTGTTGTAGCTGAGAGCGATCGCTGTGCGTCAGGTTTAAGTGGCCGACTTTACGCCCGGGTCGTACTTCTTTGTCATACCAGTGCAGATGAACCAGCGGCAGAGCCAACCAGGCGTGATTAACATCAGTGCCGATCAGATTGATCATGACGGCAGGGGCATCAATCACCGGTTTCGGCAATGGCAGATCCAGGATGGCGCGCAGGTGCAGTTCAAACTGGCTGATGGATGCGCCATTTTGTGTCCAGTGGCCGCTGTTGTGCACGCGGGGGGCCAATTCGTTGATCAGTAAACGATCGCCCACGATAAAGCACTCCATCGCCATCACGCCGACGTAACCGAGCGCATTCATGATGGCCGCGAGCATGGTTTCTGCCTGTTGCTGCATGTGCGCATCCGGCTGCGGCAACGCAACGCTGGCGCGCAGAATGCCCTCTTCATGCAGATTGTGCGTCAGCGGATAAAACACGCAGTGTCCATCCGCGCCACGCGCACCGACCATCGATACTTCGCCAGAAAAGGCAATGCCCTGTTCTACGATGCATTCGCCGTAGCACTCTGGCGGCAGGGTCGCGGCAGTGTCAGGGCGTAAACGCCACTGACCACGGCCATCATAGCCGCCCACGCGGCGTTTGACGATGGCCAACTCACCCAGTCGATTGAAGACGTCAGGCCACTCTTGCGCCGAAGCCAGCAACTGCCAGGGGGCAGTAGGCAACTGCAACGCATCCAGCAACTGTTTCTGTGTCAGGCGATCGGCCAGACGCGGAAAAATGTCGCGGTTAACAAAGGCCGCGTGCTCTGCCAATTCGCGCGTCAAGGCGGTTTCCGGCCAACGTTCAATCTCAGCGGTGATGACCGCGTGATGAAACGGCACGGATTCCGGTTCGGCATCCAACCCCACCGGATAGACGGCAATCCCCAAGGGTTCACCGGCCTGACGTAACATACGACCCAACTGGCCGTTTCCTAATACGCAAACGGGTTTCATGCTTCCTCCCGCGGATCGGGATGCGCCAGCACCTCATCGGTTTGCTGTTGACGCCAGGTGGCAAGGCGAACGGCCAGCTCACCATCGTGCAGGGCCAGAATCTGTGCGGCGAGCAGGGCTGCGTTGGCGGCCCCTGCTTTACCGATAGCCAGCGTACCCACCGGGATACCACGCGGCATTTGCACAATGGAGTACAGGCTATCAACGCCGCTTAATGCTGCACTCTGAACCGGCACGCCCAGCACTGGCACCAGCGTTTTCGCTGCCAGCATACCGGGCAAGTGCGCTGCTCCGCCTGCGCCCGCAATGATCACATCAAACCCGTTTTGTGCGGCTTGCTCTGCAAAGCTAAACAGCTTGTCCGGCGTGCGGTGCGCTGAAACGACTTCAGTGTGAAAGGGAATAGCGAGTGTGGTGAGAATTTCCGCAGCAAACTGCATCGTAGCCCAGTCACTCTTTGAACCCATGACGATGGCAATTTTTGCCGGGGCAGCGTTGGATGACATGCCTGTAGTGCTCCTGTGATATGACGTATTGAGACGCATGGCTGCGTCGGCCAGAAAACGGATGACGCTCTGGCTGGAGGGCGCAGATCATACCATGAGCGTTCGGGAAGGAAAACGGTTGCGTGGGGGCCAATCACAGTATTATTGCCGTTAACGGCATCACAGCTTTGCGATAAAAGGCGTGGAAAAGTGGAGGAAATTAGAAGGGAAATGAAATCAATGCGGTATCACTCGCTGTGACTTTTATCATCCATCCTTGCTCATGCCAGGCACCCAGTACTGCCCGTTGCGCTTCGCCGTTTTGGGTGATGACGGTGTGTATCGCAGGCCGATGCGTATGCCCATGAATCAGGGTGTTAACGCCATACGTCTGTAAACACGCCTGTACCGCTTGCTGATTGACATCCATGATCTGCTGCGACTTATGCTGGTTTGCCTGCCGACTTGCCGCACGCATTTTTGCTGCCACCCTGAGACGCACGCGCAAGGGTAAACGCAAAAATAGCCACTGGATGAGGGGATTGTGTACCCGGCGGCGATATTTCTGATAGGCCGCGTCGTCAATGCACAGGGTATCGCCGTGCATGATCAGGATTCGGCGTCCATCGCATTCCACCACCTGTTCGGCGGGGAGCAACGTCATGCCCGCCTGCGCGGCGAAACGCTTACCCAGCAGGAAGTCACGGTTGCCGTGAATGAAGTAACAGGGGACACCGCGTTGTTGTAGCTGGCGCAGCGCGTTAGCCACGGTGGCATGCAGCGGTTGCGGATCGTCATCGCCGATCCAGGCATCGAACAGATCGCCCAGGATGTAGAGCGCGTCCGCTTGCGGGGCATCACGCTCCAGAAAACGCAGAAAACCGGCGGTGATCGCCGGTTCATGTACGTTCAGATGCAGGTCGGCAATAAACAGTGTTGCCATGCTGCTGCGATTACTCGCTAACGGTCACGTGGGTAATCACCACATCTTCTTTAGGCACGTCTTGATGCATGCCGCTGCGGCCGGTGGCAACGTCTTTGATCTTGTCAACCACATCCATGCCGTCGGTCACTTCGGCAAACACGCAATAGCCCCAGCCGTCGGCACGTTCTGAGCGGAAGTTAAGGAAATCGTTATCCACCAGGTTAATAAAGAACTGTGCGGTAGCAGAGTGTGGATCGTTGGTGCGTGCCATAGCCAGCGTGCCGCGGGTGTTTTTCAGGCCGTTATTGGCTTCATTAGCGATAGGCGCTTCGGTGGCTTTTTGCTGCATACCCGGTGCGAAACCGCCGCCCTGGATCATGAACCCATTGATCACACGGTGAAAGATGGTGTTGTCATAAAAGCCGTTACGGCAGTAGTTTTCGAAGTTTTCCACGGTAGCAGGCGCTTTGTCTGCAAACGTGTTAATGACGATGTCACCGAAGTTTGTATGTAATGTAATCATAGTGAGTAAACCCTGAGAACCAGAAGGATGAGACTTCAGCTGCCAGGCAGTGCCGTCTGCTTAAAGGCTGAATAACCAAGGCGCTCTTATAGCATAACTGGCTGCGCGAGTCAGTATGATGAGGGAACTATTCGCAGGGTAGATGTGGACCGTTTGGTTAAAAAGTAACGCAATGTCAATAAAATTGATGATATGTCATATATTTGCGTTATTTTATTGAATAAAATTTTTCTTGTTGTAGATCAAACATTACTTATTTGGGAGTAGGATTTGCTATTGAGTCAGATTAGTCTTAAATGATTCGTATTACTGAGTTTACTAACAATACTAACAGGTGAATCATGCTGGGCTTAATCAATCGTGTACTGGATAAACCCGATGCAGGCAAACTGCTGCTGCGTCTTGCTTTTGGCATTTTGCTGATTTTTCATGGATGGCACAAAATGGTCGATGGAGTAGGTGCCATCGCGGGTATGCTGACAAGGGCTGGGTTGCCGGAGTTTATCGCGTATGGTGTCTTTGCGGGTGAAGTGATTGCCCCTGTTTTGTTGATTCTCGGCATCCTGACACGTCCTTCTGCCTTAGTGGTTGCGGGCACCATGGTGGTCGCGCAACTTCTGGCTGCTCCGGCAGGCTTTGTTTCACTGGCGAAAACCGGTGCCTGGGGCGCTGAACCAACGGCGGTATTCTTCTTCGCCGCATTGGCTATTGCCCTGTTGGGCAGTGGTAAATACTCTGTGATGAGTAATCCGAATTTGCGCTAACGCCGTTTCGGTTTGCCAGCAGTAACATGAGACCCGGCGTACCCTTGCCGGGTTTTTGTTTTTTTAATCCTTATCAATTATCTTCCTATTACACGGTCTCAGTCTTGCAATAGCGCGAGGTTCAGGTTTCAATACGCTGCTGGGCTTACTGAACCCGCCTTAACGGCGTTGTTGCGTTTGCTGCACATACTCCACTTCTCCCGCGAATATCATGGAATGTTTTGATGTTAAAGATTTTTAATACGCTGAGTCGCCAAAAAGAGGAATTCAAACCCATTCATGCCGGTAACGTGGGCATGTATGTATGCGGCATTACCGTGTATGACCTGTGTCATATCGGTCACGGGCGTACTTTTGTGGCTTTCGATGTGGTTGCCAGGTATTTGCGCTATTTGGGCTACTCGCTCAACTATGTGCGCAATGTAACGGACATCGACGACAAAATCATCAAACGCGCTGCGGAGAATGGAGAAAGCTGCGAACAGCTGACCTCGCGCATGATCGCTGAAATGCACGCTGATTTTGATGCGTTGAACATTTTACGTCCCGATCTGGAACCGCGTGCCACACACCACATCGCCGAAATTATTGAGCTGGTGGCGCAACTGATTGCGCGTAAACATGCCTATGTGGCAGACAATGGCGATGTGATGTTTTCTGTCGACAGTGCGCCGGGTTACGGTGTGCTTTCTCGCCAGGATCTGGAACAGTTGAAAGCGGGCGCGCGTATTGAGATTGCGGAAGTGAAACGCAACCCGATGGATTTTGTGCTGTGGAAAATGTCAAAACCCGGCGAACCGCACTGGACATCCCCGTGGGGTGAAGGGCGTCCCGGTTGGCACATCGAATGTTCCGCCATGAACTGCAAACAGCTGGGCGAGCATTTTGATATTCACGGCGGCGGTTCCGATCTGATGTTCCCGCATCACGAGAACGAAATTGCTCAGTCGACCTGCGCCCATGACGGCCCTTACGTCAACTACTGGATGCATTCCGGTATGGTGATGATCGATCGCGAGAAGATGTCTAAATCGCTCAACAACTTCTTCACCGTACGTGATGTGCTGAAATATTACGACGCCGAAACCGTGCGTTACTTCCTTATGTCGGGTCATTATCGTAGCCAGTTGAACTACAGTGAAGAGAATCTGAAACAGGCGCGTGCCGCTTTAGAGCGCTTATACACCGCGTTGCGTGGTACCGATCCGGCGGCGACGGCACAAGGTGGCGATGCGTTTGAAACGCGTTTCCGCACGGCAATGGACGATGATTTTAATACGCCGGAAGCTTACTCGGTGCTGTTTGACATGGCACGCGAGGTGAATCGCCTGAAAGCGGAAGATACAGTGGCAGCGGATGCGTTGGCCGCCGCGTTGCGCCGTTTGGCGGGAATTCTTGGGCTGTTGGAACAAGACCCGGAAATCTTCCTGCAAAGCGGTTCTCAAGCAGATGGTGATGAAGTGCAAGAGATTGAAGCCCTGATTCAGCAGCGTAATGACGCGCGCCAGGCCAAAGACTGGGCGCTGGCTGATGTAGCGCGTGCGCGCCTGACAGAAATGGGGATTGTGTTAGAAGACGGCCCGCAGGGTACTATATGGCGCCGCAAATAACATGGCATCGTAAATAACGTTACTGTTAGTGGTATCGTGTTAAAAATCGCCCGCGACGGTAAACCTTCGCGGGCGATTTCTATTGGGTCAGACGACGGGCTGTCGTTTAGGGCACGACATTTACCGATTGCCCGGCAAAGTTGACCCGTTGACCGGCAATGATTTTGCAGCGCTTACGCGTTTCTACCTGACCGTCAACACTGACGCCACCGTCAGCGATAGCGGCTTTGGCGGCAGCGCCGCTCTCGCTCCAGCCAAGCAGTTTAAGTAGATCGCACAGTTCAACGTGCGGGTGTTTATCGAGATGAAAAGTTT
Source organism: Candidatus Symbiopectobacterium sp. NZEC135 (assembly GCF_025962695.1). Lineage (NCBI taxonomy): Bacteria > Pseudomonadati > Pseudomonadota > Gammaproteobacteria > Enterobacterales > Enterobacteriaceae > Symbiopectobacterium > Candidatus Symbiopectobacterium sp. NZEC135. Next base: position 139,367 of record NZ_JAGFPF010000001.1, read on the forward strand.
CCATAACATCCTGCTGTAAGAAAGAAAAAGGCGCGCCTGAGCGCGCGATGTTAACGTGATGTTTATGCGTTAACCGTAATCCGTGCCGTTACGCGTTGCCGTCGTGGTACTCTTCGCAGGCTTGTAGCGTGTTTTGAATCAGGGTGGCAACGGTCATAGGGCCAACACCGCCGGGTACCGGCGTTATCAGCGACGCGCGTTCCTGTGCGACGGAGAATTCCACGTCGCCTACCACTTTGCCGCTGTCCAGTCGGTTGATGCCGACATCGACAACGATGGCACCCGGTTTAATCCACTCGCCGGGAATAAAACCCGGTTTGCCAACCGCAACAATCAGCAAGTCGGCTTGCTCAACGTGTTGACGCAGGTTTTTGGTAAAACGGTGGGTCACCGTAGTGGTACACCCTGCCAGCAGCAGTTCCAGACTCATTGGGCGGCCAACAATATTGGAAGCACCCACCACCACGGCGTTCAAGCCGAACATGTCTACATTGTAGCGTTCCAGCAGCGTGATGATGCCACGCGGCGTACAGGCACGCAGCAGCGGGTCACGCTGGCACAGGCGACCGACATTGTAAGGGTGGAAGCCGTCCACGTCTTTATCGGGTGCAATGCGCTCAATGACTTTGGTGTTATTAATGCCTTCAGGTAGTGGCAACTGAACCAAAATACCGTCAATGCTGTTGTCGGCATTCAGTTCGTCGATCAACGCCAGCAGCGCGGCTTCCGTAGTGCTGGAAGGTAAGTCATAAGAGCGGGAGACAAAGCCCACTTCGTCACACACTTTACGCTTACTCGCGACGTAAATTTGTGAGGCGGGATTATCGCCGACTAACACAACAGCCAGCCCTGGCGCACGCTTGCCCTCGACCAGACGCTGCTTGACGCGCGCGCAAACTTCATCCTTCACTTGCTGCGCAATCGTTTTACCATCAATAATCTTTGCTGCCATCTCTGTGGAAATCCATCAAATAAAACTACGGGGGATGGCGCTATTTTGTCAGAAGCGACGCGCGCTGTCAGGCACTGTATCAATATAAATTCGTCCGCATCTGACTGCTGTCGGCTTATTCTGTCGCAATTTCAACGCGATTTCTGCCGTTGTTCTTTGCCTGATACAACGCTTTATCAGCACGCATAATCACGCTCTCCGGTGCCTGAGTTGGTGTTGTTCCCACAAAAAGGTAAACGCCAGCGCTGGCGGTGACGACTTTTTCATCCAGCGTAGTGAATTCATGGGGGATGCGCTGGTGCCTGATGGCTTCCAGCGCCCGTTCAGCAAACGCCACAGCACCTTCTTCCGTCACATCCATCAGAATGATGACAAACTCTTCACCACCATAGCGTGCGATTAAATCCTCTTTGCGGCGCGGCATACTGCTCAACGCATGGCTCACGGTTTGCAGGCACTTGTCGCCTTCAACGTGACCATAATGGTCGTTGTATTTCTTGAACATATCGACATCGAGCATGATGAGCGCAATCCGCTTGCCGGAAAGGGCGGATTGCGCGATGGTTTCACGCAGGAAAATATCAAACTGTCGTCGGTTCGCCAGACCTGTGAGACCATCGAGCAACGCCAGCGTCTCCAGCGTATGATTCATGGCGGTAAGCTGATCGCGCACCTTGGTCAGATCGGTCTGGTTTTTTTCGTTGATCTTGATCTGCTTAAGTACCATAACGCCCATGCTGCTCATGATGAGCAGTAAGGTCAATGCGATAGCGGTATAAATGGTGGAATCGACTTTCCAATTGGAAAACACCTGGTTTTTGTTGTAACCCGCGGCAATTACAATCGGATAGCGTTTTAGTCGGTTATAACCATAGATGCGCTCAATGTGGTCAACGGCGGAATAGAAGGTGGCTGTGCCGCTGGTCGATGACTTCAAATACTCCACAAACAGCGGGCTTTTTGATACGTCCCGATTAATTTGCGAATCATCAAAAGGGCGACCATACAGGATATGTCCGTCAGACAGTAAGATGGCTAATACGTCAGTGTCTCCCATCGAATAATAGCCATAATAGAGTTTAAAATAATTGAGTGAAATGGTGGCGAGCAGCACGCCAGCAAAGCTGCCATCCTGGTTATTCAAACGCATGGAAACCGGAATAATCAGATCGTCCGTGGTACGGCTACGTATGACATTACCAATATATAAACCGCTATTTGGATTGTTGTGATGATATTCGAAATATTCACGATCTGAGTTGTTGGCATTTTTAGGTGTGTAATCCGCGGCATTTGCCAGCCAGTGTCCTGACGCGTCATAGATAAAGATGCCGTTCAACTGCGGCAGGGTAGATTTACGGTTTTTCAGCGTTTGTTGCAGACGAGGAAGTTGCGACCCGCTAAACCCATCTTGTTCAATGCGTTCATTGAGATCCTGGAGCAGCAACTCAACTTGTAAGAAGGTGTCTTCTGCATGGCGTGAAAGCGAAAGCGATAAGTTATCCACCTGCTTTTCGATGGCCTCAAGGGTGCGTTGATAGGAATTAAACACCACCCATCCATTAAGCATTACGACCGCCAGAATGATAAACAGGATAAACCCTGCCATCAGGTTTTGCAGAGAGGTTGATGAGCGATGTTCTGCCGACTGTGCGCGTGTATTCATGTGATGGTGTCCCTTGTCCCCCATGCTGACAGGTACGCCTTACTTACCCATGTCAGTATTAATCCTGAAAAAAAATCTCCCTGCCGGTCTGGAATGCAGCGTGATGCTGACGGTATTTATGGGTGGCACGGGAAAATACAGGAAGCGAATACACTAAGTGTAGCTGTGTTATTAAAAAGCGAATCTTAACGGTTGTTTTTTAATAATGGGCGGCACGGTTTGCCGCCCGAAGGGGCGTTAAGCGGGATTTTTTTCTGAGCGCAGTCTGACAATTAGGCACGCGACGCTGGCGAGTGTGGCAAGCAAGGTAACACCCGGCCAACCGGCTATCGACATCGCTTTGGCACCCAATGCCGATCCTGATGCCATGCCAATAAATACGCCGGTAAACAGCAGGGCGTTGAGTCTGCCACGTGCCTGAGCGTTCAAGCTGTAAACCAGCGTCTGGTGTGAAACCAATGCGGACTGCAATCCCAGGTCAAAACCGACGGCGGAAAGCGCAATCAAGGCCAACTGACCGTGCTGCGGCAACGTGGGCAACAGAAACAGGGCAGCAAAAGAGAGGGCCGAGAGCGCTGCGCCGAGCTGAGTGACTTTTGCTGCGCCAAAACGATCCGAAAGACTGCCAGAGAGCGGGGCGGCCAGTGCTCCGGCTGCACCCGCCAGACCGAAGGTGCCGGCGACGGCGCTACCCAACTGGTAATGCTGTTCCAGCATTACCGCCAGCGTCGACCAGAATGCGCTAAAACCGACAGAAAGTAACCCTTGCGCCAGCGCCGCACGGCGCAGTGCCGGATAGCTGCGCCACAGTTGCAGCATTGAGCGCAATAAACCCGGGTAGCTCAAGGTTGAGTGCTGAGCAAACGCAGGCAGAATACGCCACAGGGCGATACCGATAATCGCGATACTGAGAGCGGCTAACTGGTACATGGCGCGCCAGCCGATGTACTCACCCACCACGCCGCTCACGGTGCGAGACAACAGTATACCGATCAACAAACCGGTCATCACGGTACCGACATTTTTTCCCTGTTTTCCCGCCGGGGCCAAAATGGCTGCAACGGGAACAATATCCTGCGCCAGGGTGGCGGCCATCCCGAGCAGCAGGCTGGACAGCCACAGTGCGGTGGAGCCTGTCACCTGGCTGCACAGCCAGAGCATGGCGGTCAATGCGGCGCTTTTAACGGCGATGATCTTACGCCGATCGTAGCGATCGCCGAGCGGTAATAACAGCAGGATGCCGAGCGCATAGCCAATTTGCGTTAACGTGGGCACCAGCCCCATGCCGTCAAGTGACAGCTGTAAGTCATGGCCTATCTGCGGCAGAATCGGTTGAACATAGTAGATTGATGCCACGCTGAACCCTGCGCCAATGGCAAGGATGAGCGTCATGAGACCGGAAAGGGTCGGCTGTGCGACGCTTTCGCGCTCGGTGTTTGAAATGATCGACATGTAAATTTCCCCGTTGTGCTGTCGTGTTGAGGCGTATTGTTCAGTAATGTGGCATCGCGTTGTAGCCGGATAAGTGGTAAAACAGTTATACGTATGGCGTATGAGTGATGGCATAGTGAGCAACATAGACCGTATAGAATTGATGCAGACGCTGACGCGCATTATCGAAAGTGGTTCTTTGTCGGCGGCGGCGCAGCAGATGGGAACGACTCAGGCGACAGTCAGTCGCCGTTTGCAAGCGTTGGAGCAGTTGCTGAATACCAAACTGCTGCTGCGAACCACCCATGCCATGAAGCTGACGGATGATGGTGAGCGCTGTTACCAACACGCCCGATCGCTGATCGCCGCCTGGGAAGCGCTAGAAGATGATTTGAAAGGCGCGGATGCTGAACCCACAGGCGTTCTTCGGGTGCGTGCTCCGCATGCCTTTGGTCAGGAGCAGCTTATTGCGCCGCTAACGCAGTTTCTTAATCAGTACGGGCAACTCTCTGTGGAGTGGATGCTGAACGATAAATCACCGGATTTTATCGCTGACAACATTGATTGCGCGATACACGTTGGGCCTGCCACCGATCCGGCAACGGTCGCCACGCGTTTGGCGGAGGTGCCACGTATCATCGTGGTTTCACCTACGCTGTTGGCGCAGGCGCAGAACGCTGTGGAAGGTATTGAGGCTTTGGCGGCATTGCCCTGGATCGCCATCAGGCAGTTTTATCACTACGATGTGACCTTATCTCACAGTGAAACCGGGCAGAACGTGCATTTTCCCATTGTTCCTCGGCTCACGTCAGACAGTCTGTATGCCGCGCGTCAGGCTGCATTGAGCAGCATTGGCGCTGTTATTATTTCGGCCTGGCTGGTGGAGGATGATATCCGCACGGGGCGGCTGATCCATGTGTTACCGCAGTGGCAAGCCTCACCCCTGCCGGTTTTTTTGCTTTACCCTTATGCCAATTACTACCCCGCACGGCTGCGCAAATTTTTGGCGTTAATGCGCGATGCCATGCCGGGGTTAGTGGGAATGCGCAAACCCGAATCCCGTTAGTGTGAATTGGCTAGCAGAGGAGCATCATCCAACGCGCCTGTCAGTTCGCTGATATGGCGAATACCCTGTTGTTGACAATAGTGGTGCAGGTCATCGAGCAGCGTTGTCATGGTCTGCGGTTGGATAAACGTAGCAGTGCCGACCTGAACGGCGCTTGCGCCTGCCAGCAGGTAGGCGACAGCATCCTCTGCGTTGGAAATACCGCCGCAGCCGATGATAGGAATGGAAATATGTTTGTGGCACTGGTAGACCATGCGTAGCATGATGGGTTTGATGGCCGGGCCTGACAGCCCGCCCATGATATTGCCCAGCCGAGGTCGCCGGCTGTGGATATCAATGCTCATGCCCAACAGCGTGTTACCCACCACGACCGCGTCCCCCCCTTCATGTTCTACTGCCTGTGCCACCGCGGCGACATCCGAAGTATTCGGCGTCAGCTTGGCCCAGAGCGGAAGGGGGGTTGCCTGACGCAACGCTTTGATAACACGCGCGGTTGCCACCGGTTCAATGGCGAAAGCGCGGCCGTCTTCTTCAATGTTGGGGCAGGAGATATTGGCCTCAATCGCGGCAATGCCCGGCACCTCGCTCAGGCGTGCTGCCAGCGTGGCAAATTCCTGCGCGGTGGGTGCAGAGATGCTGGCGATCAGCGGTGGCGCATAGCGCCGATAAAACGGCAGCGTATGTTCAATAAAATCCTCCACGCCTTTACTGGGAATACCAATGGCGTTGAGCATAGCCGAATCTAGCTCACAGACACGTGGCAGCGGGTTGCCGCTACGCGGATGAAGCGTGAAGGTCTTGGTAACGAACGCACCAAGGCGATTAAAATCAATTACGTCGGCTAATCCCTCGGCAAACGTGCCTGAAGCGGGCATCACCGGATTTGCCAGGTGCAATCCATTAATATCGACGCTGAAATCCGTCATAACACCACCTCATGCAGCGGAAATACCGGGCCGTCGTAGCAGACGCGTTTATCGGTGAGCGCCTGACTCTCTTTATCGCGCATGGGACGAACGCAGCAGTAGCACATACCCAAACCGCATGCCATCTGCTGCTCCAGTGCCGCTTCGCCACTGAAGCCCAACTCCTGTGAGAGCCGCTGCAAAAGTTGAATCACTCGGGATGAACCACAGGTATAGACGGCATCGATCGGGCACTGCTGGTGCACGGCGCGAATGCGCTGCTCAACCTGTACCATGGCGCTGGAGCCATCGCTGTCGGTCACTTCGATAACATCGGCACCGCTGGTGAGAAAACGCTGTTGTGACATCAAGTGCTCGCGATCGCGCGCACTCAATAGGGCGGTAACCTTAACATTATGTGCTGCCGCGTGCTCAGCCAACGGAGCCAGTGTTGCCAACCCCACACCGCGTCCAGCGACCAAAATATGGCGATGGCCCGGTTGCAGCGTGAAGCCATTGCCCAGCGGCCCGAGTACATTTACCGCATCCTGTGGGCGCAGCGTTGACAAGGCGCGCGTGCCGGCACCGACCACTTTATACAGAAAATCCACATAGCCCTGCTCTGCATTGGCAAACCAGGTGCTCATCGGGCGGCGGAAAAACGGTTTGTCCTGTTCCGTTTGCGGGCATTGCAGGTTGAAGAATTGGCCCGGCTTCACCTGTGCCGCGAGCGCATCGACACGCACGCGCAGATGTTTATACTCATCATTGACCCATTCATTACTCAGCACGCTGGCCGCGTTTTCGCGCGCAGTACTTGCTCTATGGGTACAGGCACGCGCGGCATCGTCACGCATTGTCATAAAAACTCCGTTGATCGTCGTAATAAAAATTTCCCTGGCGCGGCGTAAAAAGAGGAACCCATCCGCGCATAATGTTTTCGCCCTGGTGTGGCGTTGTATTTTTTAGCTAAAGCTGGACCCGCCATACTTCAAGCTGCCTGCAACTCGAATTATTTAGGGTATTCAATGACCCGTCATCGCCGATGGCTGCATTTGTCAGTCAGAACCGTTGATGATAAAATAATGCAAATTATTCAGTGGCCTGGACCCATGAATCTCACGTCGATCGATTATTTGGCTATCGGGCAACGGTTGCGTGCATACCGAATTGCCGCATCGCTCAATGCTGAACAGATTGCTGCCGAACTGGGTATATCGCGTGCGGCGGTATACCGTCTGGAAAAAGGCGAAATAAAAAAGATCGAAACCCTGGAGCGTCTGGCGCAGTGCCTGAATACCACTGTTGAGACGTTGCTGGGCGTGGGCATGGAGTATTATCCCCATGCCAGCGGCTTCTTTGAGAGAATGCGCCAACTCGAAGAGGGCTCTACGCGTATTTATTCTCATTTTGAACCGTTCTCCTACCTGCTGACCTCAGAAAAATACGATGCCTACCTGCAACAAATGTTGTTAGAAACCGACAGCACGACGGAACAGGGCGACAAACTTGACGCGAAGTCATTACAAACATTGGCTATCCTTTCGGAACGTAAATCCCACCTGAATAGCCATTTGCCGAAAATCCATAACCTGATCGGTATTCAGCACATCGAGAAATTTATCCATCTCGGGCTGGTAGGCTCCTTGAATATTTCACCCAGTACGCGCATGGAGCGTGTGCTGGCTGCGCGTCAGGAAGTGAAATACCTGCTCCACTTATTGGAAGAGAAAAAGGATATTGTTCAGGTTGCCATCACCAAACAAACCATCCCTTCTTCTACCTTCCAGATTTTCTATAACGACAGCGAAGCGCTTTCAGTGGCCTCCAGTCCCTTCCGCTTAGGGGAACTCCCCAACATCAGCGCCGGTGTGGCGTGGGTTTCCTCATCAAAAGAGGCGATTCACCACCACCAATCCTTGTTTGATGCGCTGTGGGAAAATGCCGCTAAAGGGGACGATGCCCTGCGTTTGTTACGTGAAACCCTCGAACGCTACTGATGGCATGCTCTGTTGCTTGTGCTTTAGTCGTTGGCTAACCGCGCCAGCGTGTTTTTCAATACCGTGGCGGCCAGTGCGATATCTTGCGGCGCCGTGTATTCCGCCGGATGGTGGCTGATGCCTTCACGAGAAGGCACAAACAGCATCGCCGTGGGATAGCGGCTGGCCATGTACATCGCATCGTGCCCGGCACCGCTGGCCATGCGCATGCTGGTAATCCCCTCAAGTGCTGCGCTCTCTTCCAGCAAACGGCAAATCGATGTATCCAGCAGCGTAGGGATTTCTGCGGCCAGCGACTCCAGCGCAATCTGCACATCGTTCTCTTTCGCTACTTTGCTGACGGAATCGGCCAGACGGTCCGCCACCCGTTGAATGCTGTTTTTATCGATGCCACGAATATCCACGTAAAACTTTACCAGACCGGGGATCACGTTCATCGCATTGGGCGATACGTCCAGCTTGCCAACGGTGCCAACCGTGCCATAGACCATCTCTTTGCAAGCCGCATGGTGCACGTCTTCAATGATCATGGCGCTGGCGACCAGAGCGTCATGGCGCTGGTACATCGGTGTGGCACCAGAATGGTCGGCAAGACCGGTTACCGTCACGCGAAAGCGCGTCGGTGCCGCAATACCTTCAACAATGCCGAGGGTTTTCCCTTCGTTTTCAAGCCGCCGTCCTTGCTCAATATGCAGTTCGATAAAGGCATCGTAGCGTGCGGGCGCAAGCTCGCAGTTGGCGAGTGTATTCTCGGCGTAACCTGCTGCGTTCAGCGCTTGAAATACTGTTAATCCTTGATCGTCCGTGTTTTTCATCCACGCACTGCGATCGATGTGTCCGGTCAGCACTTTGCTGCCGATGCAGGAAAAACCAAACCGGCTCGACTCTTCGGCACGAAAGACCACCAGTTCCAGGTCACGTTTGAGTTCGCCGGGTTCGAATTGGGTCAGGGCATACAGGCCGGTGATAACCCCCAGCGTGCCATCGTATCCGCCCCCGCTTGGCACGGAGTCAATGTGTGAACCGGTACCAATTGCGGGAAGTGAGCTGTCATAACCGGGTAAACGCGCAAATATCGTACCCATAGCGTCCCGGTATACGCTAAGCCCCTGCGTTGCCAACTTATCGGCCAGATAACGATGGGCCGCCTCGTCTTCCCGGCTGAAGGCGAGGCGCGTAACGCCATCCTGACCTTGTGTAGTGGAAAATTGGCGTAATTCTTCCAGCAACACCGTGATGTCTTCTGTGGTGAAACGGGGCGGCATAGGGGCTCCTGATCCTCTGTACTGTCAGCGACTACCGGTTAACCATAAAGGCCAACCCGAGGGATAAACCTCAGCTGATGTTATGGTTTTTAGTGTTGCGCGTTTTTTTCATGCTCGTCAATATGATTGTCTAAAAATTTAGACAAAAATCGAAATGTGATAATAAGTGGCTTAGCAGTGGTCTGTTTTTAAAAAAATATTTGTTTTTAATAATAAGAAAAAACGATGGCTGGTATTCATTTGTGTCAATTTTTAGATAGTGATTGCCGAACACAGTTGACAAGTTGCGGTATTCGTTTTAGAAAAGGTAGCTTCCCGATGTGGTTGACTAACCGCGACTAAAGGTGGCAGTGATGGATTTTACGACGGTATATCATGCATTTACTCAGAGTCTGGATGGCACGGATAGCTATGTTGTCTTGCGCCGCGATTTGGACAGCCTGATGGGGAGCGATCCCGATAATGCGGTTTCCTATTACGTTTTGCGTGGTCTGGCAGATAGCTACGTGACGTTGTATGCCGATCAGGCGGTTAGCCCTGATTTCGCGCATCAGGCAAAAACGGAAATGATTCGGCTGCTTGATATCGTAAAACCGGCATTGGCAGACAAAACCACATCGGTGGCCGTACGCTATCAAGCGATCAACGCCTTGGTGACGAGCTACTCATCGGGGAAAAAACGGTTTTAGCGCGCGAGTAGTCCCTTGATATCCAGCGATGTAAGGGATTGCTCTGCCCATCATTCTTATCCTCCGCGTCAGGAGGATTTTTTTTTAACTATTGCTTGTTATTTTGTATCAAAAATAAAACAAACGAGTAAATTTTGCTGCTTTTCCCGTTTGTAGTAATAGTCGGAAAGTCAGTACATCGGTTTGCATGTCAGGCGTGATTTCTTTTTTTGCACTGATTTAGTGATAATATGGTGCGCTTGCATTATTTTGGTGCTGCCATTTACCTAAATGGGTGCACAACCCTTTTCGTTCAAATAGGCATTTCTTTGTTATCAGGGAATGGCTAAAAAATAATTAGTTATAAATCATGTAATTATTAATTTCGCTGCTCACGCTTGAGCGTTTTTGCGAAGTAAACGTTTGCGTGGTTGTTAGGTAAAAAAGTGGTATGACTATTGCTAGTCATGCTTGTATCAAAAATGATACTGGTGGCGTACAGGGGCAAGGGTAGCAATACCAGGCATGTAATTTCTTATTCTTATAACAATGATTCAGGAGAGCAGGATGGAATCAATTCCTTCACAAAGTGCACCCGCGTCAAGGCCGGGGAGCACGGAAAAAGAACACGTTGACAGCTACAGTTGGAAAGCATTAGCAGGGTCGGCAGTGGGCTACGCCATGGACGGATTTGATTTGCTGATTCTCGGCTTTATGCTGACGGCAATATCTGCGGATCTGAGTCTGACGTCGGGTCAGGCGGGATCGCTGGTCACCTGGACACTGATCGGTGCAGTGATCGGTGGTTTAATTTTTGGTGCCCTGAGCGATCGTTACGGCCGTATTCGTGTACTGACCTGGACCATTGTCCTGTTCGCCGTGTTTACCGGGCTGTGTGCTTTTGCGCAGGGCTACTGGGATTTGCTTATTTACCGGACGATTGCCGGTATCGGTCTGGGCGGTGAATTTGGTATCGGCATGGCGCTGGCGGCAGAAGCCTGGCCTGCCAAGCATCGCGCCCGCGCCTCTTCTTATGTTGCTCTGGGCTGGCAGGCTGGCGTATTAGGCGCCGCGCTGATCACCCCTGCGCTGCTGCCGCATATTGGCTGGCGTGGCATGTTTCTGGTGGGGATTCTTCCGGCATTTGTTGCCTGGTTTATCCGCCACCGCCTGCACGAGCCGGAAGTGTTTGTGCGTAAGACAGACAAGAAAGCTTCGACCTGGTCTTCTTTCAAACTGCTGATGAAAGATAAGGCGACCAGCAAAGTCAGTGCAGGGATCGTGGTGCTGACTTCAGTACAGAACTTCGGTTACTACGGCATTATGATTTGGATGCCAAGCTTTCTGTCCAAAACCCTGGGGTTCAATCTGACCAAATCAGCCATGTGGACCTCGGTAACCATTTTGGGCATGATTGCCGGTATTTGGGTGTTTGGGCAACTGGCAGATCGCATTGGCAGAAAACCTTCGTTTTTGCTGTTCCAGGTTGGTGCTGTGGTGATGGTTTTGACCTATTCTCAGTTGACCGACCCCATGACCATGCTCTGGGCTGGTGCGCTGCTCGGGGTGTTTGTTAACGGCATGATGGGCGGCTATGGTGCCGTGATGTCCGAGGCTTATCCGACCAATGCCCGTGCGACCGCGCAGAACGTGCTGTTCAACGTTGGCCGCGCCGTTGGTGGCTTTGGCCCCGTGGTGATTGGTGCTGTTGCCAGCGCCTACTCCTTCCAGATGGCGATCGCGCTACTTGCCGCTATCTACGTGCTGGATATTCTGGCGACGCTGTTCCTGATCCCTGAATTGAAAGGGAAAGCGCTGGAATAACGTTTTCCCCGGTGAGCATTCAAGGCCAGAGCATATGCTCTGGCCTTTGCGTTTAGTGCGTTTGAGTGGTGTCGGATTTACCCGGCATCATGCGCAGCAACGTATTATCTCGCTGAACATAATGGTGAAACAGCGCTGCACCAGCATGCAGGGCAATCAGCACATAGCCCAGATTGGCGAGCGTTTCGTGAATGTCTTTCAGCAGGAACTGGGTATCCTCATTGGGCGTGACGAAAGGGGAGACCGTGAAACCCATGAGCGACCATTCATTGTCGCCATACGCCATCATGGCAATACCTAACAGCGGCAAGATCAGGAACGTGGCGTAAAGCACGATGTGTGTCAGCGTGGCGAGGTGATGCTGCCAGCGCGGCGGTGCGGGCACGATCGCTGGCGTGTTGTATTTGTGCTTGAGCCCTATTCGGATAAACATCAATACCCAAACGGCAATCCCGGCGTTGTAATGCAAGGTTTTCATTGCTGAAAATGCGAAGGAGGAGCGTGGAAACCAGCCACGCAATTCCATCGCCGCATACGTGAGCGCAATGAGCAGCAGCGTTACCCAATGCAGATGGATCTGTAATTTGGAAAATCGAGTCATTGTGACATATCCCATTGAATGTTATGGCTAGTCGGCAGTAAGAAACCGTAATATGAACAAGTATGGAGACTTACCGGAAATAACGCCACATCGTCAAGGGAGATTTAACATCTTTACGTCATGCCTCGTTCAACCGCCAGAAAATCAACTGCCATATTTAAAGTTAAAGCCAAATGCGTCTGTGGTTGTGTTGTATTCGCGGAATTTATAGATAAGCGGGTTCCATTGAGCCGTGTTGAGGGAGCCATCTTCATTCAACAGGTATTCATCGATCCAGACCTGTTTGATCGCCAATTCAACGAGAATAAAGGCTTCTTTCTCGATCACATCGACGGTTTTACATTCAGCCTGAATTGGGCAATCAGCAACACGGTCGGGAGAGACATACGTTGATGCTTCGAGAGTAAAACCGGCGGCATCTGCTTTATCTGTGCAAGAAGAAAACCCCTGGCTACGTTTACTGTCCGGTACAATTTCTCTTCCGGTCATACGTCCCAATTGCTCGATTTTAGACCACAGCTGATGCGGTGGGATATTGATCACCACATCTGAACCCGCCACGATATTGTCGTGGGTTTTATTGCTTTTGTTTACGCCAATCATCAGTGTGTTGCCTAAGGAAAAAGAGGCGGAGAGCGGCGCGATATTCAATTGTTGCGTGATGGGGTCGCGGGTTGATGCTAAAAATACAGGAAAACCGTAGTAAAACGATTTCAGGTTAACGCTTTTTTTCATTATCAATCACCTTAGTAGAACGTGGAGGGCGTAATGCCATCAGGCATTAGCCATTTCCGATACTACTGCCATCATTTCTACCAGAACAATGACCCAGAAGAGGGAGACAATACTCCTTTATTATCACTGCCTGAGCCAGTGTGGGATGTGGATATCGGTGTTCTCGCGTTTTCGGGAGTGATCACACGATCACTCTGCAACCAGCCATTCATCAGCATCATTGAACATTTCTTCAATAAGGCGATTGATGATGGCTTTATCCGATTTGCTGGCATCAGAATTTATCGCGTTCGCCTGCATGGCTTTTGTTCTGACATCAGCATCGGGAAAAATGCGGTGTATACGCTTAGCCAGCTCTTTTTCGATGAGTGCGTGGGCATTGCTAAGTCCGGTAACGTTGCGTTTGTCATAAACCAGTTCTATGAACATGAAAGGATCTCTACGTAACTGTTTTTATATACAGTATACCTAAACAGAATTCTTGAAAAGAGAAATTTATCAACACAATATGATTCTCGTCCGTAGTTTGGGGATGATGTCCTGTAAGATGATTCTCAAGGGAGTGGTTTTGCAATGCCCCCCATCACTGGATGGAGTAAACTTGCTGGGATTTACACCTTTTCGCTTCCCTGCGATTCTTATTATGCAGCGTATAACTATAGATATGCTTAAATAATCTATTCCGGGAAATATTTATACTTAGTATATTTACTGAAATTTAATGTGAGAGTAAATATAATTTTTTATGTCTTTACGTATAAAAATGCAGTGATAAATACGTATTTAATCGTAAAGTGATATATCTTAGCTGTCTTTATTTATATATTGAAATATCCCTTTAATAAAGGCGGGGGAAAGTATAAGGCTTTGATGATATTTTAGCGTGAAAAGCGCTCTGGATACTGTGGTTGCTAGGTGTTTCAAATAAATGATTCTTTTCATTCTTTTTTTAAATATATGAGTTCATTTCTTAGAGAGTGATTTTAAGCGTTATTGTGGATTGTCTATAGATGGACGCTATATCACAACATAGGATATGGAGACACTATTTAATGTTTTGTTGATTCTATCCCGTATTTATATTAATCCTTCATTTAATTTAAATATACATGAGGTCATGAATGCCAATAATATCCGATTGCAAATACTCTTATAATGATGTTTCCTCACGGAATTATATTTCAGATGATAGGCAAGGTAACGATAGCGTTTTATTACTTAATGAAGTAATAACTATAAATAATTCACAAGGCTTAGCTATCTGCAATGAACATGTTTATATAAAGGAAGACGAAGGAATAAAAGTACTTAGCGAGTCTCTTTTGGGTAAAAAAAATTGTAAGTGCGGGTTGGATAAATCATCGCAGAGTTTCACCCTGAGTAGGGTAGTTGGTTTTATGGCTTCGTTGGTAGGTGTTATGTTTTTGGGTATGGCCGGGGGGCGTTTTTTTTATAAGAAAGATCAAGCATGTTTATCAATTAAAGACAATCTTGATTTATTTAACAGTACGGCAACGGATGATGTTATAAATGCAATGAATAACTCTAGAGATATATTTTTGCTGAGGTCATATAAGGATAGTAGTCCCTTTTCTACCACTGTATTTTGTAATAATGTGGATTTATCACAAGATCAATATTTAAAAGAAATGTTGATTATTGATAATCTATCATTGCCAGATATTAATAAGTTATACCAGATGGTATTGTCTGAAAATCATAAAAGAATATCAAGGTCAATAACCTCCTCGGCCGATCATAAAAGTGGTGTTTCTGAGATGATAAGTAATATTATAAATAATGATGATATTGACTGGAGGATAAGAGAGGAATTTAGCGGGGTCTATTCTAAAGCAATAAATTTCCCTGAAATAAGACAGACAATAGAAGGAGTAGAGAAAGATGTGAAGTTAATTTTAGCCTGCATCAGTTTAATGCTACGATATCTCCATGAAAATAAAATTAATAATTTAAACAATGGATCTTTTCTTTATGGGGCCGCTTTTATACATGAATTACTTCGTGAACTGGATAACGTTAATGCATCAGAGGTGGTTTTTATAGATAAAAGGTATAAACAATCTGTTCTTCTGATGATTAGAGATATTTATTCCAATAAAGATAATGAATCATATGATGAGTCTGTTGTTTTCAATAAAAAAGAGAATGAGAAATTATTAAAAGAAAATGATGCTTATTTTTATTCTTTTATAAGAAATGCTGTGCTTGATAAAAAGAGCGTAACCACCGTTCTTCCTGAGCCTGAAATAGATAATGTTAAAATAGTCAGTCTTACTTCATGTCAAATAGAAAGAGAAAATTTAACAACAGCTGATGTATTAAGAACCCTATCTAGGACTATTAAATCATCACTTCTTAACTTCATTGAAGAAACGCGCATTGTTTATGAATACAGTTTTAAGAATAATGGATGCCCAATCCCCCTTTCTGCTGAAACTAAAAGTATGATAGAAAAGGTGTCAGAGAGTTTAGATTCTCTTATGTCATTAGATGCCACTTATAATCGAAGCCGTGGAGTCTCATTGATTGCTGCCGCTGTTATGAATATGATTGCAGATGAGTTAGAAAACAAAGAACTCTCTTTGGATTCTGTCAGTGATGTTAATTGGAATATGGTGGGCTTGATAAAAGATCTTGTTTCTTCACTATCAACCAAGCAATTTAAGGATATTAATTCAGCGAGTAATAATGACGAAATAGAATTGATGGTTAAGAACTTGAAATATAAAGACAATACATTAACTATTAATATGGAAAACCCCAGAAATGTTGTTTCTGTTGAGGTTGGATATAATAATTTTGTTGATAAGGAAACAAAGAGGACTATATATTATGATTCGAGGAATTTTTGGTATATCAGTCGTGATGAAAGTTATACCGAGAATAGGCAGAATGTTTTAGAAAGTAAATACGGATTTAAATTACGTGGTTCAGATATATCAATTGTTAAAAATAGTTCCCCTGATTTATATGCTGATGGTACTTTTATTAGAACTAATGATATGACGTATGTCATTGTTAATGAAGGGTTGTATCATGTTTCAGAAATGTATGTAAGAGATGGTATATATCGTTATGTTGCCCATCGTGATAATATATACACCCCTGTGATCAATATAGGCGGTGCGTGGTATTTTGAAAGTAAAGATTCGATTAGTATAATTCATGAGGTCGTTGATTTTCTGAGTGGTAACGAAAAAATCAAATCAAAATTGATTAGTGATAATATTGTTCATGCCGATGTTACGCCCATTCAATTTTCAAAAAAAACACAGACTGATGCAAGTGGGAATAATTACTTAAAATCTGACAATAATTATTTTTTACTAAGGGATGGAGTGTGTTTTTCTGATTATATTGAGGGTGGGTATGATATTCTTCCGCTGAAATATAGTAACGGTAAATATCGTTTTGGTTATGATATATTTGGTAGTATGTATAATGCCTATAAAAAAGATCTCAGGGTGTTTTCAGATATTGGTGAAAGTGAAATATATTATCTTGATAGTTCTGTTATTAAAAAAATCCATGAGGGAAATTTGCTTGAAGAGGCAGGTGATTTTATCCATAAGGATGATTTAGAAACGAAATATACTCTTTCTTCTTCAAGAATAGAAGGTGCGATATCTATTTCGGACGATGATTTTATTGTTTTTAATAACAAGCTTATAAAAATTCGAAGTAATAATGATGATACCTTTTTATTAGGAGGAAAGAACAATATCAGAGCGTATAAAAACATTAAAAGCAATACCTATTATTATGTTTCAGATGAAAATAATGATAACTATCGGGCACAAAATTTCAAGATAAGGGATTATCATTGCATAGCTAAACGGCAGCTTTTTACGTTGTGTTCTGCCAAATTTTATGAATCAAAAGATATTACTACTCGTCTCAGCTCAAACGCTGAGCACGGTATTCACTTCGATAAGCCCAGTGATAACCTTGAACCTTATGCTGATGTTCATGGATTTTATAAAGATAAAAATAATGCAGAGGGGTTTTATTTTCAGTCTAGAAATGGAATCTTTTTTCATGCTCGGGAAGAGAAAAACGATGATAAAATGATTCCTACTTTTTTTAAAATTTATGGTAAAAAAGCAGATGATAGCATAGATAATAATTTATTGGTTTCTGATGTAAGCATCATTAAAGATTTTGATACTAAGGAATTAATCATTACTACTCCAGCAGAGGCAATGGAAATGGTGTTTCATCTGGATTCAAAGAAAGAGATGGCTCTTTCACACTGGAATAAAAGTCGGTTGTTACGTAAGCCTATAAATGTTAACTTTAAAGATTTAGAAAACATTCAAAACAAAATTAATGAAAATGAGGATTTGAATCTTGTAAAATCACTTTTTTCTCTTCATGGAAAAAAAGTAGTTTCTTCAAAAAAAATAGCGATTTTTTCATTGAAAAACAAAAAGCAAAAATTCTTAATAATCCAGACGATTATTTCTTTAACAGCATGCGTTCACTTGAAGAAAGCTCACAACAACCGTATATCATGAGCATATTCAATCATGCATTTGAAAAAACCATAATGAAAATAGAACGTGTCTATGCGTCTATTAAAACACGGCGTGCTTTAGTTGATGGGTATGTGTTATCTAAATTAAGGATAAATTTTTCTGGTGCGCGCGAGTTATTTATAGATGTGTTATCTAGTAAGTTAAAAAGAATGGAGGGTGTATTTGATTTAAATGATAAATCTAATATTATTTTGGTTATGGGAAAAAATAAAGATAACATTCCTATGAATGGTCAACTCTCGGGAGAAAAAGACAATATTGTTGGTTTTTCATATATCCATGACCCATTGGATAGAATATATATTAAAACAGACTCTTTCTCGAGGGATCGCACCAGTACCTTTGCTGGATGGGAAAAGGTCAGAGATCTTGAGAAAAAAGCAGAACACTTATCTAACATTATGTGTCATGAGTCTGTTCACGCGTTAGGCACGCCTGAAGATTATTTTTATCATAACACCATTGATGATGGGAAGTATGACATGATAGAAAACACCCTTATACGTACCGAGATAGCGCTCCGGCAAGGTCGTGGAGTGAATGATACATTTATTAATATGTGTACACTTTACTTTATGAGTAACCCTGTCTACCAGACTTTTGAACTGAACTCACTGCTCAAACCAGAAGCCCTTAGCCTTTTATTTCAGTATGATGATTATCTTCGTGCACTCATATTAGTTAACAACCCGGATACTATCACTGTAATTATTAATGACCTTGCAAAGTTGCATTGATTGGCGTCTTATTTACATATCCTTAGTGTTGGCATAGTGACCAGGTTCGGTGCTCTGGCAAGGATTATCCTTGCCAGTCTTCATATTACATGAGTGACACTCATGTTTTCTATTCTGCTATTCATGGTCTGGTGATTACTTCATTAAGAATAGTTTCACTGAATTGTTGACCGGAGTCGGTATGTCAGAATGCATTAACCGTGTCGCTATGTTTATGGTCATTGGCATCTTTTTGGTGCAATGAACAGAAAGTTTGCACCACGACCGCTGTTTACCTTCCTTTTAAGCATTTTCATCCTTTTTAATTTCATTGATAATATGAATTAATAATATGATTTTTATATAAAAATAAAATTAACCCATCATCGGTTATGGTTTTGGCGCGCCCCTTGCTTAATGTTTGGCACAGGCGTTTCTTTGTGTGTGTTTTCATAAAACAGATGTGCCAGGCATGTCTCATCGCACACCCCGAAACGTACGTACCACACAGACTGAGGTCAGGATGAATAATGCGCTAACCGCACCAGAAGAACACACCAACGTACTGGCTGAGCTTCACACCGCCATCCGCCTGATCTATGGCGCGTTGTCTCCGGCAGAGAAGAAGCTGGTCGATGTCATTCTGGATCATCAACACCAATTGGCAAGCTACAGCGCAACGGAATTAGCACGGCTGGCAGGCGTCTCTAAATCGACGGCGGCGCGGGTGTTTCGTCGCCTCGGTTTTCAGGATTTCAATCAGTTTCGCGTGAAATGTCGCGGTATTGAGCCCATGGGCTATTCACCGCTCACCAATTTGGCACAGCGTACGGCCCACCCAACCACGGTGCGTGAACGACTCGATAGGCATATTGAACGGGAACGCGAAAATCTGGCGGGCCTGCAGCGTGACAGCATGCCTGAAGAATTGGAGCGTGCGGTGCAAATGATGCGTGATGCTCGTCGCGTCTGGGTGTTGGGGTTCCGTAATAGCTATGCGCCAGCATTTTATGCCCAATCATTGTTTTCCCATGTACTGAGTGACGTGCAACTGGTCAATGACCCAGCGGCTAAATTTGCCGATGTTCTGGCGGATATTGGCGAGGCTGACGTCCTGTTCGTGGTGGATTTCCCTCGCCAGATTCAACTGCTTTCCCATCTGGTGCGTGTGGCCAAACGTTACCAGGCGCGCATTGTGGTGCTCAGTAATACGCTGGTGTCGGATGTTAGCGCGCTGGCGGATGTTGTGATCCCCTGCGCTGCAAAACACAGCGATATTTTCGATTCCTACACCGCTGCCATCAGCATGGTCAATTTTATTGGCAATGAACTGGCAGCCTGTTGTTCCGATAAGGCAAGCCAACGCATGCAACGCATGGAAGATATTCATCAGCAGATTGGCGACCTGTATCAATTTGCTCCGCTCTCATCGGCGGACGACAAAAAACGTAGTTAATTCGGGTACACACTGACTTTCACTATTGAGGACATTCGTGATGTTGACATCCAGATTCGCAACACTGCACAAATTGGGTTGTACGGCGCTACTGTCTTTATCGGTACTGGCGTCATCCGCCTTTGCGGCAGATCCTGTCAAAGTAAAATTCTCTCTCGACTGGCGTTTCGAAGGGCCCTCAGCCCCGTTTTTAATGGCCAAGGCCAAAGGCTATTTCGCTCAGGAAGGGCTGGACGTACAGATTGACTCCGGTAACGGTTCTGCGGGTGCGGTGACCCGTGTGGCGACTGGTGCCTATGATATGGCCTTTGCCGATTTCAATGCATTGATTGAACAAGAATCCCAGCATCCAGGTACCGGTATTAAAGGTGTCTATATGCTGTATAACGCTACGCCTGCCGCGGTGTTTTTGCTGAAAAGCACTGGGGTAAAAACGCCGGCAGACCTGAAGGGGAAAACCATTGCGGCTCCGGTCTTTGACGCAGCACGCAAAGCTTGGCCAGCCTTTGCGAAGAAAGTGGGGTTGAGCAAGGATGCCGTTACCTGGCAATCGGCTGACCCCACCGTTACCGCCAACCTGTTGGTGCGTAAAAACGTCGATGCCATTTCCGGCTTCTATTTTACCAACTTGCTGAATCTTGAAGCGCGCGGTGCGAAAGCGGATGACCTGACTATCTTCCCGTATGCGCAATATGGCGTCGATCTCTACGGCAACACCATCATCGCCAGCAAAGACATGCTGGAAAAACACCCCGATATCATCAAAGCCTTCTTGCGTGCCTTTAATAAAGCCGTGCAAGAAACCCTCGCCGATCCCGTCAGCGCCGCCAAGTTTGTGAAGGAACAGGATTCGCTGATCGATTTGCCGCTGGAGACCCGCCGTCTGCAACTGGCGTTTGATCAGTTGGTGGTAACGCCGGAAACCAAGAAGAACGGTCTGGGCAGCGTGGATACCCAGCGTTTGAGTAACTCTATCAGCGATGTGGTGGCTGCGTTCGAGTTGAAAGAGACGCCGAAAACGGATGCGTTGTTTACCAGTGCGCTGTTACCGGCACAGGCCGATCGGACCGTGCGGTAATTTCTGTCAGGCAGCATGATTTCAGGTGGTGATCAATGAGTTTCGTTAAGTTCGAGAATGTCAGTCTGGCGTACAGTAACAGCGAACAGCTGGCCATAAAGGACATTAATTTCAGTATCAATGAAAATGAGTTCGTGGCGCTGGTAGGACCTTCCGGCTGTGGTAAATCGACATTCATGAAGTTGACCTCGGGGCTGCTCTCGCCGAGTGAGGGCTACGTTTTCGTCAACAAACGCGAAGTGGTGGGGCCACAGAAATGCGTCGGCATGGCGTTTCAAGCCTCTAACCTGCTGCCTTGGCGTACCACGCTACAAAACGTCATGCTGCCGATGGAGATCGTGGAGCCTTACCGCTCTACGCGGCGAAAAAAAGGGCACGAGTATGAAGAGCAGGCGCGAGCCTTGCTAAAACGCGTTGGCCTCGAAGGGTATGAAGATAAATTCCCGTGGGAATTGTCCGGTGGCATGCAGCAGCGTGCCTCGATTTGTCGCGCGCTGATCCACAAACCGCGC
Source organism: Candidatus Symbiopectobacterium sp. NZEC135 (assembly GCF_025962695.1). Classification (NCBI taxonomy): domain Bacteria; kingdom Pseudomonadati; phylum Pseudomonadota; class Gammaproteobacteria; order Enterobacterales; family Enterobacteriaceae; genus Symbiopectobacterium; species Candidatus Symbiopectobacterium sp. NZEC135. Next base: position 160,801 of record NZ_JAGFPF010000001.1, read on the forward strand.
CTGCTGATGCTGGATGAACCGTTCGGTGCGTTGGATGCGTTTACCCGTGAAGAGCTGTGGTGCATGTTGCGTGATTTGTGGCAGGAAGCGCCGTTTACGGTGGTATTGGTAACCCACGATCTGCGTGAAGCGGTGTTTCTGGCGGATACCGTCTATGTGATGAGTGCCAGGCCGGGTCGGATTATCGCGCGCCGGGAGATAGAGCTTCCTCGTCCGCGTGATCTTCAGGTGACCTACACCGATGCGTTTTCTCGCTATGTGTTTGAGCTGCGCGAACACATCTCTTCACAACATCATGCCTAACGGAGGCCCGTCGTGATATCTCGTCCTGTGTTAATCAAGATAGCCCCTTGGGCACTGCTGGTTCTGCTCGGCGTTGTGTGGCAGGTGATTGTGGTGGGGCTGGATGTGCCGACCTACTTGTTCCCGTCATTGAGCGATGTGTTCCGCTCGTTGGTCGCGGATTGGCGGCCCATCGCTGCCCACTCGCTGCAAACGCTCTACACCACGCTGGCGGGTTTTGTGTTGGCGGTTGTGGTTGGGCTGGTGTTGGGGGTTGCGGTCGGTGCTTCCTCGCTGGTTTACAAAGCGGTTTATCCGCTGCTGGTGGGGTTCAACTCGATTCCCAAAGTGGCTTTTGTGCCGGTACTGGTGGTGTGGTTTGGCATCGGTACCATTCCGGCCATTGCCACTGCTTTTCTCATCTCTTTTTTCCCGGTCGTCGTCAACGTCGCGACCGGACTCGCGACGGTAGAGCCTGAAATGGAGGATGTGCTGCGTTCACTGGGGGCATCCCGTTTCGACATTCTGAAAAAAGTGGGATTACCCCGATCGCTACCTTATTTCTTTGCCTCGTTAAAAGTGGCCATCACGCTGGCATTTGTCGGATCGGTGATTTCGGAAACCGTGGCCTCCAATCTGGGCATTGGCTATCTAATGATGTCGGCCAGCTCCAACATGAATATGGCGTTGGTGTTTGCGGGGTTGATCGTTATTGGCGCAATGGGGGTGGTGATGTATGAAATCTTCGCCTTCATTGAAAAGCGGATGACGCACTGGGCGCATCGTTGATGCCGCTCGGCAGCACTATAAAAAAGGTTATGTCATGACAAGCGAGTTACGCATTAACGGCGAACGCCTGATGGCGTCGCTGTATGAATTGGGCGCGATAGGCGCATTGCCGCAGGGCGGTGTGTGTCGGTTGGCGCTCAGCGATGAAGACCGACAGGGGCGCGATTGGGCGATGGCGCGCATGCAGGCGTTAGGGCTCAACGTTACGGTGGATGCCATCGGTAATACCGTGGGTGTCTACCCCGGATTAACCGATACGCCGCCGGTGATGATGGGATCGCATATCGATACCGTAGCAACTGGCGGGTTGTATGACGGTAACTACGGTGTGCTTTCCGGGCTGGAAGTGATTGCCACATTGAAAGACGCCGGTCTGCGGCTGCGTCGTCCCGTTGCGGTGGCGTTTTTCACCAACGAGGAAGGTTCACGCTTTCAACCCGACATGATGGGCAGCTTGGTGTATCAGGGAGGACTGGCGCTGGAGACCGCGCTGGCAACCCGCGGTATTGACGATGTCACCGTAGGCGATGCGTTGCGGAAAATCGGTTATGACGGCCCGGCACCAGTGGGGAATAACCGGGTGGACAGCTATTTCGAACTGCATATCGAGCAAGGCCCAGTGCTGGACGAGGAAGGGCTGGCGATTGGGGTTGTGGAAGGCGTGCAGGGGATCTCCTGGACCGAATTTCACTTGCAGGGCGTGTCGAACCATGCCGGTACCACGCCGATGCGTTTACGTCACGATGCGGGTTATGTCGCCGCGCGGATCGGCGTCTTTGCCCGTCAACTGGCGCAAGAGTTGGGCGGCGACCAAGTTGCCACCGTCGGGCATCTGGTGTTCACGCCGAATCTGGTCAATGTGATTCCCGATACTGTGACCTTGACCGTGGATTTACGCAATACCGACGCAGAGGCATTGCATCTGGCAGAACAGCGCCTATGGGCGTTTGCTGAACAGACGGCGCACGAAGAAGGGATCACCCTATCACGCAACATGTTGGCGCGTTTTGAGCCAACACCCTTTGCGCCGGAGATGGTCGAACTGGTTGCGGCGCAGGCGCGTCTGCGTGGCTTACCGGCGCGCCGCATGCCTAGCGGTGCCGGACATGATGCGCAAATCATGGCTACCATGTGCCCGGCCGGAATGATCTTCGTGCCCAGCGTGGCGGGATTAAGCCACAACATTAACGAATTTACGGCACCACAGGATTTGATCGCGGGCGCGAACGTTCTGCTGGGTGCCGTCGTACAGCGCGCCGATCGCGCCTGATACCCGATGCGTTTACAGGAGAAAAATTACATGGCGCGTTATGTCAATGTCGCTATCGGTCAGTTAGGGCCGGTCAATAAAGAAGATTCCCGTGCTGCCGTGGTGGCACGCTTGATGAACCTGATGCGCGAGGCGCACCAACTGGGTGCGGATCTGATCGTGTATCCCGAGTTGGCGCTCACCACATTTTTTCCGCGCTGGTATATCGAAGATGAGTCCCAATTGGATAGCTGGTGCGAGGCGGCGATGCCGGGTGCCGAGACGCAGCCGTTGTTCGATTTGGCGCGTGAATTGCAAGTGGGCTTTTGTCTGGGCTACGCCGAACTGAGCGTGGAACAGGGCGAAAAACGGCGGTTTAACACCTCCATATTGGTGGATAAAAACGGCGTTATCGTCGGCAAATACCACAAAGTGCACTTACCGGGTCACCGGGAGCACGAACCCTGGCGTGCGTTTCAGCATCTGGAGAAGCGCTATTTTACGCCGGGAACGGAATTCTCGGTGTTTAACGCTTTTGGCGGCCGGGTCGGCATGGCGATTTGTAATGACCGTCGCTGGTGTGAAACCTATCGCGTGATGGGGCTACAAGGCGTGGAAATGGTGCTGATCGGCTACAACACGCCGGTGCACAATGCGCCCGCGCCAGAGCATGACGATCTGTCACTGTTTCATAACCAGCTCTCTATGCAGGCTGGTGCTTATCAGAATGGCACCTGGGTGGTGGGGGTGGCGAAAGCGGGAACCGAAGAGGGCGTCGAACACATTGGCGGGAGCTGCATCATTGCGCCATCGGGTGAAGTGGTTGCCAGCTGTGTGACCAAAGGCGATGAAGTGGCGATAGCCCATTGCGATCTCGATTTCTGTCAGATCTACAAGCGCACCACGTTCAACTTTGATGTGCATCGCCAGCCCAACGCCTACGGTCCGATTACTGCGCTCAAGGGCGAGGCATTGCTGGCCGATGGCAGTCCGCGTCACCAATGAGGTTAACCATGGCAGCAGAAGAGAAAGATGTGATGGAAATGCAAGTGGTCGGCCATGAAGTGCCGCGCGTGGATGGTTTGGCCAAGGTCAAGGGCAGCGCGGTGTACGGTGATGATATCGTCCTGAAAGACATGCTGTACGGCGTGTGCCGCTATGCGGATATCGCCGCTGGGCGGGTGGAGGACATCGATCTCGACGCCGCATTACAGGTGCCGGGCGTGGTGAAAATCGCCACCTGGCGAGATGTACCCGGCGAAAGCCACATCGGCGTAGTGATGGCCGACTATCCGCCGCTGGTAAATGAGAATATTGCGTTTCGTGGCGATGTGATTGCGGTGATTGCGGCGGAAAGTTACGAAGCGGCCTGTCAGGCTGCGGATAAAATCAGCGTGCGTTACACGCCGTTTGAGCCAATCACTCGGGTAGAAGACGCATTAAAACCGGATGCCCGGCTGATTCACCCGGGCAGCGCCAGCAATGTGATCAATCACCACCATACCATCAAAGGCGACATTGACGCGGGGTTCGCGGCCTCCAGCCATATTTTCGAACGGGAATATGAGGTGGGGTATCAGGAGCACGCTTACATTGAGCCAGAGTCGATCATTGCCTGGATCGACGATAACGAGCAGATCATGACGCTGTCAGGATCGGTACAGAATGCGCACCGTGTGCGCGGTTTTGTGGCGAAGTACCTCGGTTTGCCGCAAGCGCGCGTCAACATCAAGCGCGCGATCGTTGGCGGTTCGTTTGGCGGTAAAGATGACATCATCGACCATCTGGCGTGCCGTGCGGCGCTGTTGTGTCACTTAACGGGCAGGCCGGTCAAATTTACCTACAACCGTGAACAATCGATGCGGGAGAGCTATAAACGCCACCCGTACAAGATGAAATACAAAATCGGTCTGGACGACGAGGCGCGTATTCAAGCCATTAAGATTGAGGTGCTGGCGGATGGCGGCAGCTACGCCGGGCAAACGCCGTTTGTCACCTGGCGCAGTTCGGTGCAGGCTGCGGGGCCGTACCGCATTCCTAACGTGCGCGTCGATGTCACAGGGGTGTACACCAACAACAACTACACCTCGGCGTTTCGTGGTTTTGGTGCGCCGCAAGTGATTCTGGCGAACGAGTCGCTGATGGATGAAGTGGCGGCAGTGCTTGGCCTGTCACCGCTTGAATTGCGTCAGCGTAATATCCTGCAACAAGGGGATACCAGCATGGCGGGACAGGTGTTCAGCGAACACACGGTATCTGCCGAAGAAGTGCTGGAAAAAGCGGCTAACAGCGTCGAATTTATGGCAAAACGCGAACGCTATCAGCAATTGAATGCACAGGGCGGGCCGATCAAATACGGCATCGGTCTGGCGTTAAGCCACCGCGGATGTTCGCTCGGTGCGGAAGGGCTGGATGCGTCATCCGCGCTGATTCAGGTCAATGCTGATGGCAGCGTCAATATCTCCACGGCGGTTTCTGAAAATGGTCAGGGTCTGCAAACCACGATGTCGATGATTGCAGCGGAAGCCTTCGGCCTGCCGCTCTCATGGATAACCTTTACCGATCCGGCGACGGCGATGATAGCTGACGGCGGTTCGACCGTTGCCTCGCGCGGCACGCTGATGGGGGGGCAAGCGGTGCTCAATGCCGCCAGCAAGATCAAACAGCGCATGGCGGATGCCGTTGCCGCGCAACTGGGGGCCAGCGGAGTGGACTCCCTGATGTGGCGCGATGGCAAGGTGTTTAACCGTGCTGATCTGACACGTTTCATGGATTTCGCTCAGGTGGTAACGCTCACCAAGGCAACCGGTGCCAATCTTTCCGCGTATGGCTGGCATGTTGCGCCCTCCATTCACTGGGATGAGGAAAAAGGCTGCGGCAGCCCCTATTTTACCTGGGTATATGGGTGCCAGGTGGCGGATGTGGCGGTGGATACCCGTACCGGAAAAATCACGCTGTTGGATATCACTGCGGTACACGACGTGGGCAAGGTGGTGAACCGCGTGGGGTTCGAAGGGCAGGTATACGGCGGCGTGGTGCAAGGGATGATCGGCTACGGCATGCTGGAAGATTTTAATATCGAAAACGGGGAGGTGAAGTCCGAGAACTTCGACACCTACCTGTTGCCGACGATTCGCGATGTCCCCAACATTAATGTCATTGCGGTGGAAAACCACGATAAGGCCGGGCCTTACGGTGCCAAGGTGATTGGTGAACCGGTGCTGGAACTGGGCGGTGCCGCGCTCAATAATGCGGTCAGTTTCGCCATTGGCCGTTGGAATCGCACGTTACCGTTGACGCTGGAACAGGTACGGCTGGGCTACAACCTGAAAAAACCGGCGCGCCAGAGTGAAGTGCAAGCCCATGATGGTGAGCGTAAGCAGGTGCTGCGTCTCAATACCCTTGAGGTGAGTCAGCCTGCCAGCCTCGATCAGGCGCTAGCGCTGTTGGCGCAACCCGGCACGCAGGTGCTGGCTGGCGGGACCGATGTGCTGGTGCAGGCGCGTTTAAAAACCACGCCGGTGCGGCTGGTGAATATTTCCGGCTTGCGCGAATTGCGCGGAATCCATGCTGAAGGTGACGCCCTTGCTATCGGTGCCGGCACCTGCTTTACCGATCTGGTCAGCGATGAACGGTTGCAGCGCCATTACCCGCTGCTGGTGACCGCCTGTCGCACCGTTGGCTCGTTACAACTGCGCAACCGGGCGACCGTTGGCGGCAATATCGTCAATGCCGCACCCTGTGCGGATTCGGTGCCGCCGCTGATGGTTTACGGTGCGGAGGTGGAGTTGCGTACTGCCAGTGAACGTCGTCGTGTCCCGCTGGAATCCTTTATCACTGGCGGCTATCGCACCCAGCTACAACCCGGTGAATTACTCACCCGCATTATCCTGCCGCCACCTCCGGCAGGCGTGCTGCGCCCGTTTTATCTGCAATTGGGGCGGCGTACTGCCGTGAATATCACGCGCCAAAGCCTCACCGCGCTGTTTCGGCTGGATGCATACGGGAACATCGAACTGTGTCGTTTGGTCGATGGCGCCGTGTTTGGCAAGCCACAGCGTTTGACGGCGGTCGAACAGACGCTGTTGGGGCACGCGCCGACACCAGCGGTGATTGATAATGCCGCCGCGGTATTGGAAACACTGGTCACCGACGCGATTGGTGGTCGATGGTCGGCACCTTACAAAATCCCGGTTTATCTCGACATGTTCCGTCAGGTGATGACAGAACTGGCGCAGCAGGAGTAACAGATGATTGATGTAGAAATGAAGATTAACGGCATTCGGGTGCGGGCCACGGTGAATGACAATACGCGCCTGCTGGATTACCTGCGTGAAGATCGTCGGTTGACTGGCACCAAAGAAGGCTGTTCCGTTGGTGAGTGTGGTGCCTGCTCGATCATCATGAACGGGCGTGCGGTGTGCTCCTGTCTGCTGCTGGTTGCACAGTGTGATGGCGCTGAAATCACTACGGTGGAGGCACTGCATCAAGACCCTGTCGGCGTAAAACTACAGAACGCCTTCATTCGCCATGGTGGCGTGCAGTGCGGCTTTTGTACGCCCGGCGTGTTGATCAGCGCCAAAGCCTTGCTGGATGCCAACCCGCAGCCGAATGATGAAGAAATTCGCGAGGCGCTGGAGGGCAATCTGTGCCGCTGTACGGGCTATCAGCCGATTATCACCTCAATCAAAGCGGTGTTGGCACCGTGATGCTTGTGGAATTGACGGCATGAGTGAGAAAGTTTGTCTGATGCTGGCGGCCGGACTCTCCAGCCGCATGGGGCAGTGGAAAATGATGCTGCCCTGGGGAGAGGGAACGGTGCTTGACAGCGCGCTGGCGGCGGCGCTCTCCTTTTGCGATCGCGTGGTGCTGGTGACGGGTTTTCGCGGTGCCGAATTGAACTGGCGCTATGGCGATCATGGGCGCATCACGCTGTGCCACAACGAAGACTTTACCGAGGGGATGTTCTCCTCCATTCGCTGTGGTGCGGCGGCGCTCGGCGGCGGGCATTTCTTTCTGGCGTTAGGGGATATGCCTGCTGTCAGCGGGGCGGTTTATCGCACACTGTGGCAACAGCGCGATGCGACCTGTCTGATTCCAGAATACGCTCAAGGCAAAGGGCACCCGGTATTGCTGCCACCCGCCATGCGCGATGCGGTGCTGGTAGCGGATAATCAGACGTCGATGAAAACGCTGATTGCCTGCCACGGTCAACGGCGGGTGTTAGTATCGGATGGAGCGATTCATTGGGACATGGACACGCCGGAACAGTATCAGCAGTTGCTCCGACGGCGTTAACGATGAGAACGGGCTAGTGACTATCACGTAGCCCGTATTTTTTTGATTTTGCGGTACAGTGTCGCCACGCTGATCTCCAACTCTTGCGCCAGTTGTGCTTTGCTCACGCCACGACCTAATGCCTCGATAATGCGCTGGTGCTCCAGCTGTTTCAGGCTCGGGGGCACGGCAGACGTGGTCGCTGCTACGGTTTCCACTGCGGGCAACATGGTGGTGGTTGCACGATGAAAGTGTGGTGGTAATAGCGTCGGGTCAATCACCTCACCATTGGGCACAATGTTCACCAGATACTCCACCAGATTGCTCAATTCACGCACATTGCCCGGCCAGCGATAATCTCGCAGCAAGGCCATCACCTCACGGCTCACGCCAGGGTAGGTGCTGCCAATACGGCGCGTGTGCAGATTGAGAAAGTGGTGCACCAGCAGTTCGATATCCGCCGTGCGCTCGCGCAACGGTGGGATCTCAACCGGTATCACCTTCAGTCGGTAGTAGAGATCCTCGCGAAAGTTTCCCTCTTCGATCGCGCGCGTCAAATTTTGGTGGGTGGCAGAAATAATGCGGATATCCACCGCCACCGGCTTGCTGGCCCCCAGCGGCATCACTTCACGCGTTTCGAGTACTCGCAGCAGCTTGGCCTGCAACGTTAATGGCATATCGCCAATCTCATCGAGAAATAAGGTGCCGAGATGGGCGGACTGAATCAGCCCCGCCTTGCCATTCGGGGCGGCACCGGTAAAGGCGCCTTTGACATAGCCGAACAGTTCACTCTCCAGCAGATGCTCAGGGATCGCCGCACAGTTGATGGCAATAAAAGGGCGCATGCTACGCCGTCCCACCTGATGAATGGAGCGCGCCAGCACCTCTTTACCGCTGCCGCTCTCACCGGTGATCATGATGCTGGATGGGCTATCGGCAAAACGCGCGATGTGCTGTTTCAACACCTGTACCGCAGGCGCATTGCCGATAAACTGGCCGATACGCGGTTCGCTGTCCGCCTCATTGATCGGCGCGGGGCGCTCGGATTGGTGGAAAGCAAACAGGAATAACTGCCGGTTGTTACCGTTATGATGCTGCCCGATCACCACTTCCTGCTGGGCGGCAAAGGCGATCACATGCTGTGCATTGCCGTTGGCGAAATCTTTGCTGGCCACCAACGGACGGATGGTGACCGGCGTGTTGGCAAGGGTTTCCCAGCGGGCGTTGAGCAGCGTCAGCGCATTCTGATTGGCAAACGTCATAATGCCATGCTCATCCAGCACCAGAATCCCCTGATCCATGCTGTTGATGAGCGTGGTGAACAGCACATCCATGCCATCATTGGCGGTAGGATTTTTCGTCAGGTTAGCAATCAGCAGTGAAGCGATATGCCGGACGTAATCGGAAAATACCGTGATATTGTCCTGCAATCGCTGCTGCTGTTCTGCATTGACGGCGGCAAGGCTGATGACGCCCAGACAGCGCTCGCCGTGCATCACCGGCAGGCCAAGAAACGCCAACTCGCCGCAGTTGCCGTACTGACCACAACCCTGACAAATCGGATCGTGCTGTGAATGAATGACCGCTTTCTCTTGCTTGTTATCAATGACGTATTGCAACAGGCGGGTGTTGTCTGATGGTTGGCCGATGCGGTTACGGTAGGGGCCACTGCCAGCCACGCGCAGCAACCGGTTGTCAACGATCTCCACTTCCAGCCGCAGTACCTGACTGAGCATCTGGGTGAAATGCCGAATGGTGGGCTGGATGTGCATCAGAGACAGGGTCTGGCTGGTCATGGGCTACGCTCTTGTATCGGGTAAAGCGCCTCGCGGCAGTTTCTCATTTTGAGAAAAGGCATCACCGGCTCGTCTGTCGCATTGCGACAGTCAGGCCTGATGGTGCCCGTTAAGGCAGAACGGCGTGGGAAACGGCACGGCTTCCGGCACGCCATGCGGTGTGAACATGCCTTTTTTTCCTGTTTTTGATTATTCGACATTGCACTGGGTGCTGCAACTACAAACTGGCACAGATATTGAAACATGGATATGGAATAGCTATGGGTGAATCATTTAATCAAAATCAGGAAGCCAACATGTCAACGTTTTCACTACGGATGCAGATTGCCGATAACGCTCACTTTACGCCGCACGGCGCAGCACTGTTCAGCCGGGAACAGGCGGAACAGGCACGCAGCTTTCATCAACGGATGCCAGGGTATCGCCCGACGCCGCTGCACTCGCTGACGGCGTTCGCGGCTGAATTGGGCGTAGGGAAGGTGCTGGTGAAAGATGAATCTCAACGTTTCGGGCTCAACGCCTTCAAAATTCTCGGCGGTGCCTATGCCATCGCCCGCTGCGTGTGCGAGAAATACCACTTCTCTCTGGCGGATTTTTCGTTTGAGCAAGGCCGCGCGGCGCTGCCGGAAAGCATTACCTTTGCCACCACCACGGACGGCAACCACGGCCGAGGCGTTGCCTGGGCGGCCAAAGCGTTAGGGCAACGGGCGGTGGTTTATATGCCCAAAGGGGCATCTGCGGAGCGTGTCGCACACATCACCGGGCTGGGGGCGGAATGTATCGTCACTGACATGAACTATGACGATACTGTGCGCCTGACCATGCAAACCGCGCAAGAAAAGGGCTGGGAAGTGGTGCAGGACACCGCCTGGCCAGGTTACGAAAAAATCCCCGCCTGGATAATGCAAGGTTATGCGACGCTGGCGGTAGAAGCGGTAGAACAGGTTGCCGAGAACGACTGGCCGACACCGACGCACGTTTTTCTTCAGGCTGGCGTGGGCGCGATGGCGGCGGGTGTGCTCGATTATCTGGTGAATTGTTATGGCGCAGATAAATTGCATGCGGTGATTGTCGAGCCGGATCGCGCTGACTGCTTGTTCCGCTCCGCGCAGCAAGGAGAGATTGTCGCTGTTGGCGGTGCGATGGACACCATGATGGTGGGGTTGGCCTGCGGTGAACCCAATCCGTTGGGGTGGCCGCGCCTGCGAGATTGCTCCCGTCAGTTTATCTCCTGTGAAGACCGCATCACCGCGCTGGGTATGCGAGTGCTGGGCAATCCGCTTGGGCAGGATGCGCGCATCGTTTCCGGTGAGTCGGGCGCTGTCGGCATGGGGGTCTTGGCGGCGATACTGCATAGTCCGGATCGAGAAGCGCTGTTGGCGCAGTTGGGGTTGGATGCGTCTTCCTGCGTGCTGGTGGTCAGTTCTGAAGGCGATACCGACCGACAGCACTACCGGGAAGTGGTATGGGAAGGCCGCCCCTTGATGGATTAACCCTCTTCAACTTGATGCAGGAGAATGTTATGCAGCGCTTACTCAAAGGCGGCACGTTGATCGATCATCAGGGGCAGTATCATGAAGATCTGCTGATCGAACAGGGGCGGATCGTACAGCGAGGGCCCACTATCGCCATCACGCCCGATATGGAGGTGATTGATGCAACCGGGTATCAGGTGATGCCTGGCGGTATTGATGTACACACCCATTTCAATATCGATGTCGGTATTGGCCGCAGCTGCGATGATTTTTTTTCCGGCACCCGTGCGGCGGCGTGCGGCGGTACCACCACCATTGTCGATCATATGGGCTTTGGCCCGGCGGGATGCAACCTGCATCATCAATTGGGCTGCTATCACGCTTATGCCGAGGGGCAGGCGGCGATCGATTACAGCTTTCACGGCGTGGTGCAGCATGTCGACGATGCTATTCTGGATGAAATGGCGTCGATGGTAGAGCAAGAAGGGATCAGCAGTTTCAAACTCTACCTGACCTATCAGTACAAACTGGATGATGCGGCGGTGTTGCAGGCCTTGCAGCGGCTGCATCAGGTCGGTGCGTTAACCACGGTACATCCGGAAAATGATGCGGCGATTAGATGGCGTCGCGATGCCTTTGTGCAACAGGGGAACACGTCGCCGATTTATCATGCATTGAGCCGCCCCGTCGCCTGCGAGGCGGAGGCGATCGCGCGCATGATTAATCTGGCGTCGCTCGCCGATAACGCACCGCTGTATATCGTTCACCTGTCCAACGCGTTGGGGCTGGATTATATCCGTCTGGCGCAGCGCGGCGGGCAGCCGGTATGGGCTGAAACTTGTCCACAATACCTGCTGCTGGATGAACAACGTTACCATGACCCTGATGGGATGAAATACATCCTCAGCCCGCCGTTGCGCGGACAGGAAGAGCAGGCCGCGCTGTGGCAAGGGATAGCAGAGGGCAGTATCGCCACGCTGGCGACCGATCACTGTAATTTTTCACTGCATCAACGCCACATGCTCTCCGGTGGAGATTTCAGCCGTTGTCCGAACGGGTTGCCAGGCGTGGAAAATAGACTGGCATTACTCTATTCGCACGGTGTGTCGACAGGGCGAATTCGTCCTGAGCAGTTTGTCGCATTGACCAGCACACGTCCGGCGCAATTGTTTGGCCTGTGGCCGCAGAAAGGTAACCTGATGCCCGGTGCCGATGCCGATTTGGTGCTGTTCGATCCGCAGCGGCGCGTCACGCTGCGGCACGATGAGATGCATGATAACGGCGACTACTCCCCTTACGAGGGTATGGTATGTCAGGGTTGGCCGATCATGACCTTGAGTCGTGGTGAGGTGGTGTGGCGCGAGGGGGTGTTCACCGGCCGCGCCGGGCATGGGCGCTTTCTGCGCCGCAAGCCGTTTAACGCCGAGTGGGTGAAGACACTATTTTGATACGACAGCCAGCGTGGTGGACTGGAGTGATACCGCGCTGGCACCACTTTTCACCTGAAGAATTTCCGCTATCACGCTGATGGCGATCTCCTCCGGGGTTTCCGCCCCGATATCCAGCCCAATCGGCGATCGCAGTGCAGCGATGTCAGCAGCATCGACACCCTGCTTCTCAAGCTCGGCACGAAAGGTCTGGATCTTTCTGCGGCTGGCTAGCAAGCCAAGGTAACGCACCGGGTTGCCGATGGTGTGTTCCAACGCTTCTCTATCCTGATGGTTGGTGGCGATCACCACATAGCAGTTATCGTCCAGTGTCAGTTGTTGGATACCGGCAGTGAAACTCTCAACCAGTAATTTACGGCTGGCTGGCGGGAGATCCGGATGATCCAGATTCTCTTTCCAGGTATCCATCAGTGCAATCTCGAAGCCGAGTGGCGCAGCCACCACGGCGATGGCGCGGTTCACGTGGCCCGCACCCAGCAGAATCAACTGTGGTCGGCGGGGCTGCACGGCGATGTGTATTTTCATGGCACCGCCGCAGTCTGAGCCAACGGCACCTTCGCCCTGACGTGCCATGCGTCCGCTGAATACGCGGGATTGCCCTTGCGCTAACGCCTCTTTTGCTTGTTCCAGCACCAGCCGTTCCATCATCCCGCCGCCGATGGTTCCCGTACTGTTGCCGTCCTCATCGACCAGCATGCTGGCATTGTGGCGCGGTGTAGAGCCCCGACTTTCGACGATCTGGATAAAGGCGAAAGCCCGATTGTTTTTTTCTAATTCAGCAGCCTGAGTAAAAAGCCCCATTGCATACCTCGCGTAAATCATGACTGATGATGGGGTAATGCAAATTCTGTGCCTGCGTATGGGGGTTATTTGGGCGCGTAACGGCGCGGGTTATCGCGGGGAAACTTCGGTTATTTTCTCAAAATGAGAAATGCGATTATTAATTTGCAAAAACGTGATGCTAACGCCGATCACCGCGCTCTTTCACCCGCGTCATACGTATTTCATCTGGTCAGCAGAACACGCTATAACGCCTTATTCCCACGCCTCCCTCCCTGACCGGTTATTTCTGGCCTGCATATTGCTTTAACCACAACAACAATGTCGTTCGGTTAATTTTAAAAAAAGAACCAATAAAGGAGAGCAATGTGGGTGATGTGATGCGTCCCATTCCGTTTGAGCAATTGCTGGAGAGAATGTTTTCTGAATACCAGCAAAGTCGCTCTATTTTTGGCATCCCTGAGAGCCAGTTCTATCGCCGCAATCCCGCTCGGCAAATGCGAGTGTTCGGTGAAGTCTGCGACACCCCGGTGGGGCCAGCGGCAGGGCCGCATACCCAGTTGGCGCAAAATATTATTACCGCATGGCTGACCGGCGGCAGTTTTATTGAACTGAAAACCGTGCAGATTCTGGACAAACTGGAGCTGGAAAAACCCTGTATTGATGCGCAGGATGAAGGGTTCAATACCGAATGGTCCACCGAATTTACGCTGGTAAAAGCCGCCGATGAATATCTCAAAGCGTGGTTTGCGCTGTGGTTGTTAGAGTGTCTGTTTGCCCCGCGCACGCCGGAACAGGGCCGCTCATTTATTTTCAATATGAGCGTAGGCTATGACCTGAAAGGCATTCAACAAGCCCCGATGCAAACCTTTATTGCCACTCTGATGGATGCCGCGGATTCACCTGCCTTTCAGCGCTATCGCCAGACGCTGGCGCAGTGGATCGCTAACCTCGATAACCTGTTCGATGGCGTGGCGCTCCACGACCGCACCGCACTGGCGACGCTGCCAGAGCGCATTCCTTCACAGTTGGTTACCGGGGTGACCTTATCGACCATGCACGGCTGCCCTCCCGATGAAATCGAAGCGATTTGCCGCTACATGCTGGAAGAAAAAGGGCTGCATACCTTTGTGAAACTGAACCCGACGCTGCTGGGCTATGCGCGCGTTCGCGAAATTCTGGACGGTTGCGGGTTTGACTATATCCAATTAAAAGAGTCCTCTTTCCTGCACGATTTGCCGCTGGAGCGGGCATTGGGCATGTTGGAACGTTTGCTGGCGCTGGCACACCAGCAGGGGTTGGCGTTCGGCGTAAAACTGACCAACACGTTGGGAGCCGGCAATCATAAACACCGTTTGCCGGGCGATGAAATGTACATGTCGGGGCGGGCGCTATTTCCCATCTCGATTAACGTCGCGGCAGTGTTATCGCGCCATTTCGATGGAAAGCTGCCCATCTCCTATTCCGGCGGTGCCAGTCAGCTCAATATTCGTGCGATTCATGAAACCGGCATTCATCCCATCACCATGGCAACCGATCTGTTGAAACCCGGTGGGTACCTGCGTCTGGCGGCCTGTGCGCAAGAGCTTGAAAACTCTGCGGGCTGGACGATGACCGCAGTGGACGTCGCACGGTTAGAAACGTTGGCGCAGACGGCGTTAACGGCGGAATACCACCAAAAAGCCTGGAAGCAGGAAGAGACGATTGATGCCGGTGGCGTTTTGCCGCCGTCCGATTGTTACGTTGCCCCCTGTGTCAGCGCCTGTGCCATCCATCAGGATATTCCCGAATACCTGCGTATGGCTGGTGCGGGGCGTTATACCGAGGCGCTGGAACTGATTTATCAGCGTAACGCGCTGCCAGCCATTACCGGTCATATTTGCGATCACCAGTGCCAGTCCAACTGTACCCGACTGGATTACGACAGCGCTTTGAATATCCGTGAGGTCAAACGTATTGCGCTGGAAAAAGGTTGGGCGGGCTATCAGCAGCGCTGGTGTAAACCGACCGGTTCTGGCAAGCGTCATCCGGTGGCGGTGATCGGTGCAGGTCCGGCAGGGCTGGCAACCGGGTATTTTTTGGCGCGTGCGGGGCATTCGGTCACGATATTCGAGCGTGAACAGAGCGCCGGTGGCGTAGTACGCCACGTGGTGCCGCAGTTCCGTATTCCGGCGGAAAAAATCCAACACGATATTGATTTTGTCGCGCAGCACGGCGTGCAGTTTGAGTATGGCTGCGACAGCGGACTGACGATTGATGCGTTACATCAGCGCGGCTTTTCCTATGTCTGTGTTGGCACTGGGGCCTACCGTAGCCGCGATGTGGCACTGGCGGGGGATAACCGCGCAGTGTGGTCATCATTCCAGTTTCTGCGGCGTTTCAATCGGGCTGAACCGCTAGCGCTCGGGCGTTCTGTGGGCGTGGTAGGCGCGGGGAATACGGCGATGGATTGCGCGCGTGCCGCGCTGCGCGTACCTGGCGTTGAGCAGGTCATCATTCTCTACCGTCGCGGTGAACGTGATATGCCTGCTTGGCGCGAAGAAGTGGAAGCGGCGCGTCACGCCGGGGTTGAATTCCGCTTTTGGGTGAATCCGGAACGGTTTGATAGCGACGGCGCCGTGACGCTACGGGTGATGCAACCCGGCGAGCCGGATGCGCAGGGACGGGCCCGTCCGCTGGCGACCGAGCGCACCGACGTGCTGCATCTGGATGCCCTTATCTCCGCCGTTGGGGAAGAACCGGATTATGCGGCGCTGGCGCAGATGGGGATTCCTCTGTCGGCCAAGGGTATCCCAGTGGTGGATAGCAAAACGCAGGAAACACAGCGCAATAATGTGTTTCTGATTGGCGATGCGCAAAGCGGTCCGGCTTCCATTGTGGCGGCAATCGGTGCGGCGCGACGCGCGACGGATGCCATTTTGCTGCGTGAGAATATTCGCGACGACCATGCGGCGAAACGCTGGCTGAATACCGATCCGGCGGATATCTATCGCCGTAAAGGGGAGATAGACGTACAACTGGTCGCAACGGATGAGCAAGATGCATTTGCCCAGCAAGAAGCGCAGCGTTGCCTGTCGTGTAACTATGTGTGCGCCAAGTGTGTGGATGTGTGCCCTAACCGCGCCAATATCTCCATTGCGGTACCCGGTTTTCGTGACCGTTTCCAAACGCTGCATATTGATGCCTATTGCAACGAATGCGGCAACTGTGCCCAGTTCTGTCCGTGGGACGGTAAACCCTATCGCGATAAAGTCACCATCTTCAATTTGCGTGAGGATTTTGCTGCCAGCAGCAATCCCGGTTTCCTGTTGGATGAAGATGGCATTCTGGTGCGCCATGAGCAGCAGATCCATCACCTGGCGATTGACTCGCACGGTCATATTGCCAGTGCCCCACCGGAGCTGGCCGACATGTGCCGCATTATTTCAACGGTTTATCAACATCATCACTATTTACTTGGCGCGGTGGAGGCGTAATTCATGCTGATTTTGCGTAACGCAACGGCGGTGCAGTTTGAGCCCGCTCGGGTGGATGAGGGCGTGGATATCGCCATTGACGGCACGGCGATCGTCGCGGTGGGAAAAAACCTGACGGCGCGCTATCCGGCTGCGACAGTGAAAGAGATGCAGGGCAGACTGGTGATGCCAGGCATCGTCTGCGCCCATAACCATTTTTACTCTGGGTTGGCACGTGGCATTCTGGCACGTATTGACCCTTGCCCGGATTTTATCTCCACGCTAAAAAACCTGTGGTGGAAACTGGACCGCGCGCTGGATGAAGAGTCACTGTATTACAGCGGGTTGGTGTGTTCACTGGAGGCGATTAAGCAAGGTTGCACTTCGGTTATCGATCACCATGCCTCCCCGTCGTTGATAGGGGGGTCGCTGGATATTTTACGCCGTGGCTTTCTCACTGCCGGCTTGCGTGGCATGACCTGCTATGAAACCACCGATCGCAACGGTGGGCTGGATGAATTACGGCGCGGCGTGGAAGAAAATATCCGTTTTGCTCACCGTATCGATCTGGATAAGAAGTCGGGCAAAACACCGTATCTGGTGGAGGCGCACATTGGTGCACACGCACCGTTCACGCTGAGCGATGCCGGACTGGAACTGTTGTCCGATGCGATTCAGAGCACAGGGCGCGGGCTGCATATTCACGTTGCGGAAGACCGCTATGATGTGTCTCACAGTCATCACCATTACGGCGTTGATCCGATGGTGCGACTGGCGCGGGCGGGATTGCTGAACGAGAAAAGCCTGATCGCGCACGGCCTGTTTCTTTCGGCGCAGGACGTGGCGGTGATCAATGAGTTTGATGCTTGTCTGGTGCATAACGCCCGTTCCAACATGAACAATCAGGTGGGATATAACCCACGTCTGGCGGAGTATCGTCATGTAGCCCTGGGAACCGACGGTATCGGTGCGGATATGTTTGAAGAGTTGAAATTCGCCTGCTTCAAGCACCGCGATGCAGGTGGCACGCTGTGGCCAGACAGTTTCCTGCGTTTTCTGCATAACGGTAACCTGTTGCTGGAGCGTAACTTTGGTGCGCCGTTTGGCGCATTGGCTGCGGGTTATCAGGCCGATTTAACCATTTGCGATTATCACTCTCCGACGCCGCTGTGTGCTGAAAATCTGGCTGGGCATTTGGCTTTCGCACTCAATTCCGCCAGTGTGCACAGTGTGATGGTGGCAGGAAATTTGGTGTACGAAAACCGGTGTTTCCCGTTTGATGTCGAGGAGATTTATTTTCACGCGCGTCAGGCCGCGGAGAAATTATGGCAACGCATGGATAATCTCGCCTAATAAAATAATAATACGGCTGAAATAATAAAAAAGACTCTCAATTATTATTCATCCTCCGCAATAACGGAGGATGAAGGTCAACATAATAATTAACCTGCGCAAATAACGTCATCGCCATTGTTCTATACCCTAAATAATTCGAGTTGCAGGAAGGCGGCAAGCGAACGAATCCCGATGAGCTTACTCAGGTAAGTGATTCGGGTGAGAGAACGCAGCCAACGCACCTGCAACTTGAAGTATGACGGGTATATACCCTAAATACTTGGCTATTCCTTGTTACAAGGTGGCTTCCTTTAATTTTGTAGTAGGAAACTAACTGTGAAACATAGCATTGTATCTTTATTTTCCGGGGATATTCGTACAGGTCGTTTATTTTCCATCAGTATCGCCGCAGCCGCGCTGTTATTACCCCCACTCGCGTTTGCTGAATCAGCAGCAATAAAACCGCTGAGCAGTAATTTGGGACAAACCTGCACACAAAATGCCTACGGCGTAGATAATGCGCTTGATGCATTGCGCTGTGGTTCTGTTCATGGCTCGTTGCGCTCGCTGTAGGGTAAATATTTCGCACAACCGTACTTTACCAGTACCCAGGATCTCGGTACCGGTAACGCCTATTCTACGCGGATTACCTATCAAGTGATGCCAGCGTTGAGCATCGGGACGTATTATTCCTTTATGGACCTGAAAAGTTCAGCCAATGCGCCCAGTCGTAATCAGTCTGAATATGTTGTCTTTGGTATTTACCAGTTTGATGGTGCCTTAAAAGGGTTAAGTTTGTCTAATTTCCTTGGGGTGCAAACCTCGCTAGTTTACGATTATTCGTTTTGGCAGAATCGCGTTTCTCTGCAATATAATTTCTGATGTTGTTTTTTCTAAAAAGGTATCCGTAATGGATACCTTTTTTATCTGTTCTTTAATACACCATCCCCATGCACTCTGTGTGGGCATTGGCGTGTGCATATGCCGCCTTATGGTGCAATATGACTCATCAATATGATTCATTAGATACACGATTATTTTTTTATAAAAAAGGTAATCGTTTGCTTAAAAATGCAACCGTTTGCCTGTCATTAAAATACATTACCAGCGGGCAAGATTTTATTCTGGTACGGGAATTGCTGTTTATTACATCACGCTTAGTTTATTACGCAGGATAAAACAGCATGACCGTATGCAACCGTTACGCTATTCGCAGCGCGTTTTTTGATATTGCCGCGCCCGCAGAGAATTCGCAGCAGATCGCTGAGCATGCCCGTTATATTGACGATGGCGTGTTGCTGATTGAGAAGGGAAAAATCGTCGGTTTATATCCCTGGCAACAAGGCGAAGCGCGTGTGAAAGCGGGCTGGTCGCTGATCGATTATCGCGGAAAAGTGATTTTGCCGGGTTTTATCGATACGCATATCCACTTTCCACAGGCTGAAATTATTGGTGCTTACGGTGAGCAGTTGCTGGAGTGGCTCGAGCGTTACACTTTTCCTGCCGAAAGCCACTATGGCGATATGCATTATGCTACCCGGATGGCCGCATTTTTCCTGCAACAGCTGCTGAGTAACGGCACCACCAGCGCCATGGTGTTTGCCACCGTACACCCTGAATCCGTGGAGGCGCTGTTTAGCGCGGCGCAAGGGTTGGGGATGCGCCTGATTGCCGGCAAAGTGATGATGGATTGCAACGCGCCGGACAATTTGGTCGAAACGGCAGAAAGTAGCCATCGCCAGTGTCAGGCGTTGATCCGGCGTTGGCACGGTCGTGGACGTCTGGGCTATGCCATTACTCCGCGCTTTGCGCCGACATCGTCACCGGAACTGCTGAGCGCCGCGCAGCGCCTGCGCGAAGAATTTCCCGATACTTGGGTGCAAACGCACTTGAGCGAAAACCCGCAGGAAGTAGCTTGGGTGCGTGAGCTTTATCCCGATCGGGACAACTATCTGGATGTGTATCACCACTACCGGTTGACCGGTCGGCGCAGCGTTTTTGCGCACGCTATCCACCTCGATGATGCGGAGTGGGACTGCCTGCACCAGACACAATCTGCCGTGGCGTTTTGCCCCAGTTCTAATCTGTTTCTCGGCAGCGGGCTATTTCGTTTGCAGCAGAGTTGGCGTAAGGGCGTGCGTATTGGCATGGGTACCGATGTCGGCGCGGGAACGTCGTTCAGTCTGCTGCAAACCTTGGGCGATGCTTACAAAGTCGGGCAGTTGCAACAGTACCGGTTGTCAGCCTGTGAGGCGTTCTACCACGCCACGTTGGGAGGCGCATGTGCACTGGATTTGGAGCATGAAATCGGCAATTTTGCGACAGGGAAAACCGCAGATTTCGTGGTTATCGATCCTGCTGTCACCGCCTTACAACGCCTGCGTGATGACAACTGTCAGGACATTATGGAGCGGTTGTTTGTGCTGATGACGCTGGGCGACGATCGCAATGTGGCTGCTACCTGGGTCAATGGACGTCCCGTCTGGCAGGCTGACAGCCAGGAGGTGGCCGCATGACGGCCTTTTTACTCAATAACGCTCTGGTGGTGGAGCGGGATAGCGATCCGGCGCTGACCGTATTGCAATACCTGCGCCAGCGTAAGCGCCGCACCGGAACTAAAGAAGGCTGCGGTTCTGGCGACTGCGGTGCTTGCACTGTGGTACTGGGCCGCGTGGAGCAGGGTCGCATGTGTTATGAAACCGCCAGTGCCTGCCTGACGCCATTGAGCGCGTTGCAGGGTAAACAGCTCATCACGGTAGAAGATCTGCGGCAGGATGGAGAGCTGCATCCGGTGCAGCAGGTGGTAGTGGATCTGCATGCGTCGCAGTGTGGTTTTTGTACGCCGGGTATGGTGATGTCCCTGTTTGTGCTGCAAAAGCAGTGCAGCGGTTGGGATCGTCAGCAGGCGGAGCAGGCATTGGCGGGGAATTTATGCCGCTGTACCGGCTATCGACCCATCATGGACGCCGCGCGGCAGTTGTGCGAACACCCAATAGCGGACAGCTTTACCCGACAAGAAGCGCATACCATCGCACGTTTGAATGCACTGGCGAGCGAGGTCACCGAGGTGCCCTCCGGTGAGGCGCCACGCTGCTTTATGCCAACCTCGTTGGAACAGTTAGTTGCCTGTTATCTGCGCTATCCTCAGGCGCGCTTGTTGGCGGGAGGGACCGATCTGATGTTGGACATAGCGCAAGCCGGAGCTGCCGCTCCTCCCACGATCGCGTTGGAACAGGTGGAGAAGCTGCGTAACGCCTACACGGATAACAACCATATCCATCTCGGTGCTGGATTGACCATTACCCAGTGTGAGCAGCGTTTACGCGCCGTGCTCCCTGCTTTCGCTCAGGCGTTGCAGCGCTTTGCATCACGTCAGATCCGTAATCGCGCTACGCTTGGTGGCAACATCGCCAACGCATCACCAATAGGCGATACCCCTCCCATGCTGTTGGCGCTGGATGCTGAATTGCTGTTACAGCGGGGAACGGATCTCCGCACGATACCTTTGCATGAATTCTTCCTGGCTTATCGCAAAACGGCGTTGGCGCCGGGCGAATTTATTCGCGAGATCCTGATCCCGCGTGGGGCGCTGCTGGACAACTTTCGCGCGTGGAAGGTATCTAAACGGGCCGATGACGATATCACTATCGTGTTCGGCGCTTTTTCTCTGCATATCGAACAGGGAAGTATTGTGCGGGCGCGCGTCGCTTTCGGTGGGATGGATGCCATTCCACGGCGGGCTGAACGCTGTGAGCGTGCGCTGCTGCACCAGCCCTGGAACCGGGAGACGGTGATGGCGGCCAGTCAGGTGCTGGCACAGGATTTCACACCGCTCAGTGACGCGCGCGCCAGCGCCGATTATCGCATGCAGCTCGCCAGGAATTTGCTGTTGCGTTATTTCTTCTGCTTACAGGGAGAAGACGTCGCAATGGAGGTCACACACTATGTCGCATAACGCCGGGTCGCAGAATCCCACTCAGCCTGCTCTTACCCAAACGGCGTTGCAGGCGCAATTCTCTCAGCCGCTGTCTGGCGGTGTTGGACACAGTCGTATTCACGAAAGTGCCGCCCTGCACGTCAGCGGTGAGGCGCGGTACATCGACGATCGACCGGAACCGGAGGGGCTGCTGCACCTCTGCCCGCGCCTGAGCGATCACGCCTATGCCCGCATTCTGAATATTGATGTTGAACCTTGTTACCGCATTCCCGGTGTGGTGGCGGTACTGACCCGCCAACAGATACCGGGGAATCCAGATATCGGCGCACTCGCTCCAGGGGATCTGTTGCTGGCAGATAGTGAGGTGAACTATGTCGGGCAGATGGTGCTGGTGGTAGCGGCAGAATCCCGTGAGGCGGCGCGATGGGGCGCGCGGGCGGCAATCATCGATTATGAGGTACTGACACCGATACTGGATGTGCGTGAAGCGCTGGAAAAGCAGCATTACGTTGAACGCCCCTTTGTGCAACAGCGCGGCGATGTGGATGCGGCGCTGGCCCGCGCGGCACAGCGTTTGACCGGGGAATTTCATATCGGTGGGCAAGAACATTTTTATCTGGAAACGCAGGCGGCGCTGGTGTATCCCGGCGAGCATCAAACGGTCACGGTCCATGCCTCCACCCAGAACCCGACCGAAGTACAAAAGCTGGTTGCCTCGGTGCTCGGTGTTAGCCAGAGTCAGGTGACGGTAGAGATGCGACGGATGGGCGGCGCATTTGGCGGCAAGGAATCTCAGGGCGCGAGCGTTGCCTGCTTGTGCGCAGTGGCGGCACGGCTAACGGGGCGGCCTGCGAAAATGTGCCTGTCGCGGCGCGACGATATGCGCATTACCGGCAAGCGCCACGCTTTTTTTGTGCGCTACGAGATCGGCATTGATGAGCACGGGGTATTTTGCGGGGTAAAGATCGATCTTGCCGCAAATTGCGGCCACTCACTGGATTTGTCTGGCTCGATTGTCGATCGCGCCATGTTCCATGCTGACAACGCCTACTATCTGGGGGATGCACGTATTACCGGCTATCGCTGTCGCACCCATACCGTTTCCAATACGGCCTTTCGCGGTTTCGGTGGTCCTCAGGGCATGGTGGCGATCGAACAGGTGATTGAGCATATCGCACGCACGCTGCATCTGGATCCGCTGGAAGTGCGCAAGCGCAATTATTATGGTGCGCGTGACGGCAGTGTTAACGCGCGCAACGTCACCCATTATCACCAGCCGGTGGGACAGAATCTGCTTGATGACATCACCGAACGGCTGACTCACAGCGCCCAGTATCAGCAACGCCGTGCCGATGTCGACGCTTTCAATGCTCATCATCCTGTGCTGCGGCGTGGGCTGGCACTGATGCCGATCAAATTCGGTATCTCTTTCACCTCGACCTTTCTCAATCAGGCGGGGGCCTTGCTGTTGGTGTATACCGATGGCAGCGTGCAGCTTAATCACGGTGGAACCGAGATGGGGCAGGGGCTCAATACCAAGGTCGCGCAGATTGTGGCACAGGTGCTGCAAATTGATAGCGCGTCCATTCAGGTCACTGCCACCGATACGGGTAAGGTGCCGAATACCTCCCCGACGGCGGCGTCCAGCGGTGCTGATTTGAATGGCAAAGCCGCACAGCAGGCAGCGGAAATCATCCGGCAGCGCTTGGTCGATTTGCTGTGTCGCCTATACTCCTGCGTTCCCGATGAGATCGCCTTTTGCAATGGTGTTGTGCGCGCGGGTGAGCAGCATTTTACCTTTGCGCAGGTCGCGCAGTTGGCATGGCTTAATCAGGTGCCGTTGTCGGCAACGGGATATTATCGGGTGCCGGGTATTCATTACGATCGTGATGCCGGAAGCGGACAACCTTTCTACTACTTTGTTTACGGTGCAGCGTGCGCTGAAGTAGTGGTTGATACGCTGACTGGGGAATATCAGGTAAAGCGCGTCGACATTTTGCACGATGCGGGCGCTTCACTGAACCCGGCGCTGGATATCGGTCAGGTAGAGGGGGGATTTGTACAGGGAATGGGGTGGGTTACCACCGAAGAGTTGGTGTGGAATGCTCAAGGGCGTTTACTGACCGATACCGGTGCCACTTACAAGATCCCGACCGTGGCGGATATTCCGTATGATTTCCGCGTGCAACTGTTGCCACATACGGATAACGCGGTAGACACGGTGTTTCGGTCCAAGGCAGTGGGTGAGCCGCCGTTTATGCTGGGTATTGCTGTCTGGTGTGCGTTGCAGGATGCGGTGGCGAGCCGGCATGATGCCAAGTCTCATGTTTTGCTCGAACTGCCCGCCACACCGGAACGGGTATGGCGAGCGCTGCAACGATAGCAGGGGGGCGTTATTGGCAGGGCATCATTGCCCACAGCCAGCGCGCTGGCGTCTTGTTGAGCCGCCGCGCTGTCTCCAGATAGCGGAGATCCAGCACGCTGGCGGACCAATAGACGTTCGCGGCATTGCTCGGTGGCCACTGTCCGTCGAACCCTTTAACGCCGGCGTTACGGCGCTCGATATCGAAGCGGACCTTGGTATTGGCGAACTCTTCGTGGTTTTTTTCACCGTCGGCATAGGGCTTGAGCCATTCCAGTGCAGTACGCAAGCTTTGCCCATGGCGGCCTTTCAAATCAATCCAGTTCTCACCTTGCAACTGCGCTGCCATGGCGGCGCGCAGCAGCGGTTCCAATGAGTAGACCACGTAGTGCAAGGCATCGCGTTCGGTGAAATCCATCACTTCACCATCAGCATGAATATTGGCATCTAACTGACGGATAAATTCCGCTTTGGCCTTTGCCAGCAACGCGACGTCATCTAATGCCACCGCACTCATGGTGACTAACTTAACCCGATGGCTTTGCCAGTTGTTGATCCAGATTTTTTTGGCGCTGCTCCGGTTTTCGTCCATTTTCTGTAAGTACCCGGTTGCCATTGCATGTAGGAAGGTGCGAGTGCGCTCACGCGTGGCTTCCGGCAGGGCGCTGTGCGTCAACCGGTATGCGTCAATCAACCCGTCGAAGCTGGTTTCGTCGATAGGGTTGAAGCTCAGTTGATAGGTTTTCATCCAGTCATCCAGATAGACCGTCAAGCGTGACAGCAGCGCAGCATCCTGCGTCCGTTGCCAGGCTAAGGCCAGATCGCGCATATAGCTGAAATCACGCCGCGCCGCGTTAGACGTGTCATAGATGCCCTGATGAGGCAAGGTGCCTTCCGTGTGCACGATCGGTATCGCTTGCGGTTTGGAGGCCGGTGGATGCGCGACCGTGGAGAGTAATGCCTGAGTTGAGGGGGCCGTAACCTTGTTGCAAAGTCCTTCACTGGCCTGTACTGCCGGTAGCAACAGCATGGTCAGTATCCCCAGCGTGAAGGGAACACGGTGAAATCGCCGAGAACGGCTGAGCGTTGATGCGACGGTATCCATAACAAGCATCCTGTGGTTATCAATCATCACATCATACTGGAATGCGTCAGGTTGGGTTTAGCGCTGTTTCACATTCGACTTTTTTGTTCAGTTTGGTTTATCCATTTGTTGGCTATGTAAAGCCGATAACAGTATTTGTTTTGTGGGTGAATCACGCATAAAAATTGAGAACACAGGTCATCCCAATCCATTGCAGGTCTTTGAGAGGAAAGCATGATGTCGGAATTAGGAGAGTTAGTGTTTATTTCTCAACGCAATAATCATTGGCATCTGGATGGGGTCGTTGATGAATTACGCCGTGTGCGTCAGCAATGGCGTGACCGCTTTTCTCAGGGTGACTATCAGAATAAACGGTTGCTGCCCTCAAAACAGAGTATCCATAGCGTTGCCGATACGCTGATTAAGGTGTTGTATCCCATGCGATTGGGGGCCACCGATTTGCGTAAAGAGGGGGAGGATTACTACGTCGGCTACCTGCTGGGCACCGCACTTGATGCGTTGGTGGAAGAGGCGGCGCTTGAATTGCACTATCAGTCAGGTACGCAGTCAGGCACGCCAACGCAGCACGGCGTTACATCACCCGAAGCACAGGACGCTGAGCACCGTATCCGCAAGTTTGCCACGCACTTGCCGGTGATTCGGCAACGTCTGGACAGCGATATACAGGCTGCGTATCAGGGCGATCCTTCCGCGCGCAGCCGGGATGAAGTGCTACTGTGCTATCCCGGTATTCATGCAGTGATGCATTACCGACTGGCCCACGAACTGTATCAACTGGGGCTGCCGCTGTTGGCGCGCATCATGACGGAGAAAGCGCACAGCGAAACCGGCATTGATATTCACCCCGGAGCCCAGATAAGCGAAGGTTTTTTTATCGATCACGGTACTGGTGTGGTGATTGGCGAGACCGCGATCATCGGCAAACGTGTGCGGCTTTATCAGGCGGTTACGCTGGGTGCCAAGCGCTTTGTCACTGACAATGACGGTCAGTTGCAAAAGAACTATCCCCGACATCCGATCGTGGAAGACGATGTGGTGATTTACGCCGGCGCGACATTATTGGGGCGTATTACCATCGGTGCGCGCTCCAGTATTGGCGGAAACGTCTGGCTGACGCACGATGTACTGCCGGACAGTAATGTGCGCCAGGCTAGCGTATTACACACCCAGTATCGCGACGGTGACGGCATTTAATTCGTCGTGCGCGCCAGCATCTAACCGTATTTCCTCATCCGTAAGTGGGTGTATAACCCACTCCCTTATTGGTAATGAAATCGCATTATGAGCGAGATCAGTATTTTCTTGACCGCTGTCGTTGTATTGTTCTGTATATATCGAAACACCAGGACATCAACATGATAAAGAAAATAGGTTATACACTCGGGGTGGTCGGACTGCTTGTGGCATTTTCCTCTGCGTGGGCGGCGCGTCAGGTTACCGATCAGCTAGGGCGCAACGTCACGATCCCCGATCACGTGAATCGCGTGGTGGTCTTGCAGCATCAAACGCTGAATCTGCTGGTGCAGTTGGATGCGCAACAGAGCGTGGTCGGCGTGCTGTCCAGTTGGAAAAAGCAATTGGGTGACAGTTATCTGCGCCTTGCCCCCTCGTTAGCGAATTTACCCATGCCGGGCGATCTGGCACAGGTGAATATTGAAAGCCTGCTGAAACTCGAACCGCAGGTCGTCTTTGTCGCCAACTATGCGCCGCCGGAAATGATCTCGCAGATTGAACGTGCGGGCATCCCGGTGGTGGCAATTTCCCTGCGTCAGGACAAGCCGGGGGAAGCTGACAAAATTAACCCGACCATGAGCGATGAAAATACCGCGTACAACGAAGGGCTTAAAACGGGCATCCGCTTGATCGGTGATGTGGTGGAGCGCCAGAAACAGGCGGAAGCGCTTATCAACTATACCTTTAGCGAACGGGAAAAAGTCAGTGCCCACATCGCGGCTATCCCAGAAGAGAAGCGCATTCGCGTTTATATGGCTAACCCCGATCTGACCACCTATGGCTCAGGAAAATACACCGGCCTGATGATGTCCCACGCCGGTGCCATGAACGTGGCGGCAGCCTCCATCAAAGGCTTCAAACAGGTCTCGATTGAGAATGTGCTGGCCTGGAATCCACAGGTTATTTTCGTGCAAGATCGCTACCCGGACGTGGTACAGCAGATCATCAACGATCCGGCCTGGCAGGCGATTGATGCGGTGAAACAGCATCGTGTCTATCTGATGCCGGAATATGCCAAAGCCTGGGGATACCCGATGCCGGAGGCGTTAGCCATTGGCGAACTGTGGATGGCGAAAAAGCTCTATCCTGAACGCTTTGCCGATGTGGATATGCAAAAAGCCGCGAATGATTATTATCAGCGCTTCTACCGTATGGATTACCGCGCAGACAATCCCGAAGCACAATGACGGCCCAACGCTATCGTATTACGCTGCTGGTCGTGGTGGTAGGGACGTTGCTGATTGCCTTGTGCTCACTGGGGCTGGGGCGTTATGGACTTTCCCCGTGGCGCATTGTTCAGATACTCGTCGAGCCTTTGTCTGACAGTAACCCGGCGTTGAGTGACATTGAACGCCAGGTGGTGTGGAGTGTGCGCTTACCTCGGGTGCTACTTGCATTGTGCGCCGGAGCCGGGTTAGCCCTAAGCGGTGCCTCGTTGCAAGGTGTGTTCCGTAACCCACTGGTTGATCCACACATCATTGGTGTCTCTGCCGGTGCAGCGTTCGGTGGCACACTGGCGATCTTGATGAGCTGGACGCCACTGTTTTTGCTGTTCTCGACGTTCACGTTTGGCATGGTCGCCTTGCTGCTGGTGTTCATGATGGCCGCCGCGTTGGGCAAGCAAAATGTCCTCATCCTGATACTGGCGGGGGTCATCATCAGCGGTTTTTTCGGTGCACTGGTCAGTCTGCTGCAATATCTGGCGGATACCGAAGAAAAATTGCCGAGCATTGTGTTTTGGCTGTTGGGGAGTTTCGCCACCGCTCATTGGGACAAACTGGTCACACTGGTGCTGCCGCTCGGTCTGGCGGGAGGACTGCTGTTGCGCCTGCGTTGGCATATTAACGTGCTGTCGATGGGGGAACAGGATGCGCGCACGCTGGGCATGGCGGTGCAGCCAGTGCGCTGGCTGGTGCTAAGCCTGTGCGCGGCGGTGGTGGCTGCGCAGGTGGCCGTGAGCGGCAGCATTGGCTGGATTGGGTTGGTGATCCCCCACGTTGCGCGCATGCTGGTGGGGGCCGATCACCGGCGTTTATTGCCGGTATCGTTCTGGCTTGGCGGCGGGTTTATGGTGCTGGTGGACGACTTGGCGCGCACGCTCAGTGACGCAGAGATCCCGTTGGGGATCCTTACGGCACTGTTTGGCGCACCGCTGTTTACCGCGCTGCTGTATAAAACGCAACGGCAACGCAGAGGTTGATACGATGTCACTGATTCGATTATCCACACAGGCGCTGGCGTATGGCTATCACGCGGGAGAGCCGTTTTTCCCACCGCTCGAACTGTGCTGCCGGGCCGGGGAAATCACCGCCATTCTCGGGGCCAACGGTCGTGGCAAAACCACACTGTTGCATACGCTGCTCGGGTTTCTGCCGCCGCTCGCTGGGACGGTGCAACGGAACGGGGCGATAGGTTTTGTGCCGCAGCTTTTTACGCCGCCATTCTCCTACAGCGTGCTGGATATGGTTTTGATGGGGCGGGCGGGGCGCATTGCACTGTTTTCCCTGCCCACGGCGCACGATATTGCTGCGGCGCACCGTGCGCTGGAGATGCTGGGTATCGCGACGCTGGCCGAGCGTGATTTTAGCGCGCTGTCGGGCGGGCAGCGGCAACTGGTGTTGATAGCGCGTGCACTGGCCTCGGAATGCCAAACGCTGATCCTCGATGAACCGACCGCCGCGCTTGATTTGCATAACCAGGCGCAGGTGCTGCAATTGCTGACACGTCTGGCTCGTGAGCAAGGGCTGTGTATTTTACTGACCACGCACGACCCGTCTCATGCGTTGGCAATCGCGCAGCAGGCGTTATTGCTGATGGCAGACCAACAGTACCTTTACGGCAGTCGCGATAGGGTAGTGACAGAAGAGAACCTGACTCGCCTTTACGGCATTCCTGTGCGACAGGTAACGCTAGAGATGCCTTCGCAGTTGCCTTATCAGGCACTGATCCCCCTGTTTACCTTAACGGAGCCGCGATGATGCTTCCTCTACGCCTCTATGCGGCGGGCAGTCTGCGTAACGCATTGACATCGCTGCTGGCTGCATTTTCTGAAAGCCACGCTCTGGATGTGATGACAACGTTCGGCCCGGCGGGGCTGTTGAGTGAGAAAATCGAGCAGGGGGATGCGGTCGATCTCTTTGCATCGGCAAACTGCGCTCACCCTCTACGCTTGAAAATGCTAGGGCTGGCGCATGACACTATGGTCTTTACCCGCAATCACCTGTGTATTGCGATGCGTAATGTACCGGCGTTGACCTCGCAGCACTGGCTATCCGCGCTGTGCGACCCCCGGTTTGTGCTCTCAACGTCAACACCTGGAAGCGATCCCGGTGGCGATTACGCTTTTCAACTGTTTGAACGTATTGAACAACACCATCCCGGTACCGGCAGATTACTGCGCGACAGGGCCAAACCGTTGGTGGGAGGCTCGATGACGCACAACGTCCCGCCGGGGATGACCGCAGGGAGTTACCTGATCCGAAGTGGGCAGAGTGATATGCACATCGGCTATTCCAGCTATTTGCCGCTATTGCTGAACCAGCCGGATTTACACGTGGTTGTTGTGCCGTCGCCCTACAACATCACCGCGGAATACATGCTGGCACTGTTGAACCCGGTCAGGTCGGAGGCACGCCTGCTGGCGGATGCCATCTTGTCACCGCAAGGGCAGGATTTTCTGGTCAGCAACGGGTTTACCGCATTGGCCTGACGCGGTAAATCGGTTAATCATGACAAATTCTGCTATGATTGCGACTCATATGCGCTGTGCCTGATGACAGCGTGCCTTTCTTTTGTCGTCGTTGGTAGAGCAATCACTGTGAGTACAACTTCTTTTTCTTCTCTGGCGCTGCCTGCGGAGCAGCTCTCTAATCTTGATGAACTGGGCTACAGCGAAATGACGCCCGTTCAGGCTGCCGCATTGCCTGCCGTGTTAAGTGGTGTGGATGTGCGTGCGAAAGCGAAGACCGGCAGCGGGAAAACGGCGGCATTTGGTATTGGCGTGTTGAATCGCATCGTGGTGAGCGATTTTACCACGCAGGCACTGGTACTGTGCCCCACGCGTGAACTGGCGGATCAAGTCAGCAAAGAGCTACGCCGTCTGGCGCGTTTTACGCAGAATATCAAAATCCTCACGTTGTGCGGCGGCCAACCCATGGGGCCGCAACTTGACTCGCTGGTGCATGCGCCGCACATTGTGGTGGGAACGCCGGGGCGGCTTCAGGAACACCTGCGCAAACAATCCCTGTTGCTGGACAACCTCAAGGTGTTGGTGCTGGATGAAGCCGATCGTATGCTGGATATGGGGTTTAGCGACGCCATTGATGATGTGATTGCCTATACCTCCCCGGAGCGGCAAACCTTGCTGTTTTCCGCTACCTATCCGCAGGAAATTGAACAGATCAGCGCCCGTGTTCAGCGCGAGCCGCTGCGCGTGGATGTGACGGACGATGAAGTTGCCCCCGCGATTGAACAACATTTCTACGAAACCACCCAGCAACAGCGTTTGCCACTGCTGGTTGCCGTTTTGAATCATCATCAACCCCGTTCCTGCGTGGTGTTTTGCAACACTAAACGTGATTGCCAGAGCGTGTTCGAAACGCTGGAGGCGCGCGGTATTAGCGTGCTGGCGCTGCACGGCGATCTTGAGCAGCGCGATCGCGATCAGGTTCTGGTGCGCTTTGCCAACCACAGTTGCCGTGTGCTGGTCGCGACCGATGTGGCGGCGCGCGGTCTGGATATTAAAGATCTGGAACTGGTGGTCAATTTTGAACTGGCCTTCGATCCGGAAGTGCATGTGCACCGCATCGGTCGTACCGGGCGTGCCGGTCAGCAAGGCGTGGCCGTTAGCCTGTGCACGCCGCAGGAAATGGCACGTGTCAACCTGTTGGAAGACATGCTTGGCATGAAAGTGCAGTGGGCGTCTGCGGGCTCCCTCACGCGCAATGCGGAAGCGATGCTTGAACCGGAGATGATGACGCTGTGCATTGATGGCGGCAAAAAGGCCAAGATACGGCCCGGTGATATCCTTGGGGCATTAACCGGCGATGCGGGACTGACGGCGGCGGAAGTCGGTAAAATTGATATGTTCCCGGTTCATGCCTACGTGGCAATTCGCAAGGCCAGCGCCAAACGTGCGTTGCAGCAACTGCTTAAAGGTAAAATCAAAGGCAAAAGCTGCAAGGCTCGGTTATTGAAATAATTCTGTGAGGGCAGGTATGGCCTGCCCTTTATTTTATATCCGTCATACTTCAAGTCGCAGGTGCTGTTCAAATTTGTTCCAGACAAATTTGTCTCTCTCTTGCCGCCTTCCCGCAACTCGAATTATTTAGGGTATAAGCTATTAATTAGTCTATTCAATTAGTTATTTATATATCTTTGGTTTTTAAATGAATAGAAAAATAACCTCAATAACGCGTAATTCAGGTGTGCCTGTTTGGCTTGACCACAGTGACTCACGGGGTTGACCGCGACGGGTACACGATTTTTAGCGGGCTGCTGCAGTTGAATTTGTGATTGCAGGTTACCGCACTACAGCGTGAGTGTGCCGGTGGTACTAAAAGCTGGGGGGGCTACAGGGGAAGGTAAAATACAAACCTTCTTTTTCCACCAATAACGCACAGGGATTAATTCATTATGCGCTGAGTGGTATGGGGGTAGCACAAGTACTGGATTTCTCTGCCAGACCTTGGTTGGAAAAGGGAGAACTGATACGGCTTTTACCGGGGGTCACTATGCAAAACCTCCCGCTACACCTTGTTTATGCTCGCCATAAACATCCATCAGCCCTTGTGAGAGCGTATCTGGATTTTTGTTTAGAATGGGTGGGAAAACTAAATTAGCGTTATAAATTTTTCGTCCCAAGAAACGGCCCCGATGTAGACACCAGAGAGTGGGCAACCCCTATGCCGGTAGATGATCCTATCCTGGTTAGTTGCCACTTCATCAGCGCATTTTCGGCAGCTGATTTATTCTCGCGTTCTGACGACGTTATTTTTTGTCGATGAGATATTTGATCGTTTCGACATACTGTTGTACGAAAATGTCCATGCTACTTGTGTCCATACCTTGCATGTTAATTATATATTTACCATTAACATACATAGCGGGAACTCCCTGTAGTTGGAGACTGGCTGCTGCTTTTTCCTGCTGGGTAACAAGCGATTTTACAACGAAACTGTTCCATGCCGCATCGTACTCTTCTGGCTTAACGCCTTCATCAATAAAAACGTTTCGGATATCAGCCTCTGTCTTTATTGTCTGTGTTTTCTGGATACCTTCAAACAGTGGTGCAGATATTTTATCTTCTACACCCAGCGCCATTGCCACAGCCCACGCTTGGGTAAGATACTTGCCCATAGGTTCAAGAAATTCTACGTGGTATTTAGTGAGGTGGATGCCTGCTGGCAGTTCTTTTTCTACACGCTCTGAAATATGAAAAACCTGCTCAAATTGGTAGCAGTGTGGGCAGTTAAACGAGAAGAATTCTAATACCTGAGGCTCTCCAGCAACCGATTTGTCTAAGGTCTCATACTGTTTGCCATCGGTAAACTGTGTGGCAAACGCGTTAAAAGCAAGGCTTATGCTGGCCAGAATTAACCAAATCTTCTTCATAGTTAATATTCTCATTAATATCAGTAATATACTCGCCATTCGTCACGTTAACGTGGCCCCGATGGCTTTACCACATCACGCTTTAGTCGATGTAGCCAAGCGGTTTGACCGTCCAATTCTGAAGCTAACCGCCACGGTCATGGCTCCATAAACAAAAGCACTCAGTGCGATGATCTTGAACAGCGATGACAAGTCAGCATCAAACTGTGTGACAGCCACCCATCCAGCAACCGCCGCAATCACCATACGTACGGTCCCGGCAAGCACTGGCCAGAGCACGCGCTTCGCGCCTTGCCCGGCAAAGTAGAGCGCCATGGCGATGCCGATGGCACCATAAAACGGTGCGACGTTTTGCAGATAGCTGGTACCCGCCGCCAGAATGGCGTGATCGTCGCTAAACAGTGAAAGCCAAAGGCGCGGATAAACCGCCATGACAAGCCCGATTAACGCTGTAAACGTAAACGCGACGGCACCACCAACCCAGGCAATACGTTGTGCGCGCTGTTTTTGCCCTGCACCGATATTGATGCCAACCATGGTCATAATTGCTGTGCCGAGCCCAAACAGCAGTGGGATTTGCAGATAATCCAGCCGTGAAGCGATGCCATACCCGGCGATAGCATCAGGCCCGAACAGCCCGACAACGGCCGTCACGACGGTAACGGTCAAATTGATCTGCACAGTACCGATGGCTGACAGGAAACCAACGCCAAGAACATCTTTGAACAATCTGGCACTCAGCGGGGCGATTGACAGCCGGATAACACTGTTCGCTGAACGCATATGCCTGACCAGTAATAGCGTGGTAAAAAGGTAATAGATCAGTACCGCGATCCCGGCGCCGGCAACGCCAAACGACGGTATTGGCCCCCATCCCATTATCAATATTGGAGATAGCGGCAGCAGGATAACGGCGCCTAACAAGGTGATGCGTGCGGGCGTTTTCGTGTCACCCGCGCCGCGTAGCGCCGCAGAAAGCAACGCAACCAGCCAGACCAGCGGCGACCCGGCGAACACAAGATTTGAATAGGCCAACGCAGCAGAGAGTGATGGCCCTTTGACGCCCATTAAGCGATACAGCGCTTCACCGCCGATGAGAATAAGGCCGGCAAATACCGTCCCCATGACCACTGCGATAATCACACCATGCCACACCAGCATCTGCGCATCCTGCCAGCGACCTGCGCCGGATGCGCGCGATATCGCCGATGACAGTCCTCCACCGATACCCCCGTTTGCCATCATTTGCATCAGCATCAATACAGGGAATACCACAGCCACTCCGGCTAATACATCAGCCCCCAGCGAACTGACAAAGTAGGTTTCCACTATTCCCACCAGTGTCTGTACCACCAGAACCGAAACGGTCGGCAACGCCAAACGAAACATAACAGGCAAGATAGGTCCTGCCAGAATATCCGTGGTCAATTGTTTGGCGGTCGGTTCGTGGCTTCGTTTTGTGTTCGATAAAAATTTAGTCATTATGCTGGCCCAACACTTAGTGTTATGAATACCATTTAAACGCCACCTTTGTTGTGCTGGCTGGGGGCTGTCTCTTGCGTGTCGCCGGGTTGCCAGCCGCCACCGAGCGCGTTGAACGCCGCGACCGCCGCACGGGCGGATTCGGCTTGCGCCTGAAGCTGCGTATCAGAAGCCCGCAGCATGCTTTCATCAGCTTGCAACACTTCTATCAGGCTGAGAGTGCCGTGCTGGTAAGCCGCAAACGCGGCATCCCGCGCCCGGCTGAGTGAATCAACCCCTTGCTTCAACACAATGGCCTGTTCTTCATGGTTAACCAGCGCCGAGAACGCGTTCTCCACATCTTCTGAAGCCCGTAGTACCGCCAGTCGATAGGCCGCCAGCATTTCAGCTTCCTGGCCTTTGGCCTGATTAATCTGCGCATTAATGCGACCGAAATCAAACAGCCGCCAACGCAAACCGATCACCCCAGACGATTGGCTGGCGTCGCCGCTAAACAGGTGGCCGCTGGATACCGTCGTCGCGCTACCAAGTAGTCCGCTCAAGGAAAATTTGGGGTAATACTCGGCAACGGCGACACCAATACGCGCGTTGGAGGCGGCTAAGCGACGCTCAGCCACAATCAAGTCCGGCCGGCGTCGAAGCAGCTCGCCCGGCGTGCCGGTGGCGGCGATTTGCGGCGCGGCGGGAATGGCGCTCGTCTCTGCCAGTATTGCCCGGTTCGTACCCGGCGCTGAACCTAGCATCACATCCAGCGCGTTCATCGCCGTATCCAGCGCAGTCTGTAAAACGGGCACCGATGCTTGTACCTGTGCCAATGCACCTTCTGCTTGTCTTACCTGAAGATCCGCTGCCAACCCTTTGTCATACAGACGGTTGATGGTCGCGAGCAAATCCTGTTGCGTGTGTACTTGCCGACGCGCGACATCCAGACGGGCCTGTAATTCACGAACTGTGATGTAGATATCGGCGGTTTGTGCGGTTACCGCCAGACGCGTTGCCGCCACTCCCGCTTCAGATGCCTGATACTCGGCAAGCGCTGCCTCCTTCCCGCGACGCAGGCCGCCAAATACATCCAGTTCCCAACTGGCATTGAGGTTGGCTTCGTAAGCATTACCGTAGCGGTCGAAATCCGGTGTCGAGCTCAATACTCTGCCCAACGGGGTTTCGACAGACTGGTAGGCACGTCCCGCCTGACTGGAAATATTGCCGGAGGGCAGCAGTGCGGCATTCGCCGCGCCAAGACCGGCACGGGCCTGCATGATACGTGCGGAGGCTTGGGCAAGATCGAGATTTTGCTGTAACGCTTGCGTGATAAATCGGGTTAATTGCGGATCGCCGAAACCCTCCCACCACGTCAGAAGCTCGGCATGGGCGGTGGCATGTCGTTGATTAACAGCCTCCAGTCCAATGTATTTTTCCTGCGTAGACACGGTAGGTCGTGTGTAATCAGGGCCTACGGTACAACCGGCTAGCAAACCAGCCACCGAAAGGGCGATAACGGGAGACGTGGGTAACATATTTTTCACCATAGACATGACACTGACTTGTGACCATATTACAAGTTGGTCACTCGTTGTCAACGATAAGGTCAAGGGGTAAACTTATACCCCTGTGTATTACGTCAGGGGCAAATTGCAAACTATGAGTAAAGAAAACCCTTATCCTGTGTCAAACCGGGGCCCGGCTGATCATGATGTACGGGATCAGATAGTGAGCGCCGCAACTGAGCACTTCAGTCTTTATGGATATGAAAAAACTACGGTTTCAGATCTCGCCAAAGCCATAGGTTTTTCAAAAGCTTATATTTATAAATTCTTCTCATCCAAACAAGTCATTGGTGAGATGATTTGCGCCAACTGCCTGCAAAAGATTGAAGCAGAAGTCCGTGTTGCCATTGAGGAAGCCGATCAGCCACCGGAAAAATTGCGACAAATGTTTAAGACCATCGTTGAAGCCGGCTTGCGTCTGTTTTTTCAGGATCGAAAGCTTTATGAAATTGCCGCTTCCTCCGCCAGCGAGCGTTGGCAGTCGGCAATTGCGTATGAAGAGCGCATTCAGATTTTGTTACATGACATTTTACTGGAAGGCCGACAGAGCGGTGATTTTGAACGAAAAACACCGCTTGATGAGACAGTGGCAGCGATTTATCTCGTGATGCGTCCTTATCTCAACCCACTGATATTGCAGCACACTTTTGATTATGCTGAGAAAGCGCAGGCACAGTTGTCCAGCTTGATACTGCGTAGCTTATCGCCATAGTTCGGAAGCAAACATAAAATAGTGACTATTGACTAAATTAGTCACTTGATTGAGGATAGGTCTCCTGATTAATCTGTTAAGGGGACTCTATCTATGGCTCGTCACCGCCTCCTTTCACTTGCCGTCATCTGCGCATTGCCGGTTGCCTTGACCGCCTGCGGCGAAAAAACACTATCCGATCCGCGAACGCAGGCACCGCTGGTACGAACTGCAACAATACAGCGCTCTGACGTTGAGTCACGAACATTCACTGGAACGGTTGCGGCCAGAATAGAGAGTGACTTAGGGTTCCGGGTCTCTGGTAAAGTGTTAGAGCGATTGGTCGATACGGGACAATCGGTTAAACGTGGTCAGCCGTTGATGCGTCTTGACCCTATCGATCTGGAACTCGCTGCTCGTGCACAACAGGAAGCTGTGGCTGCCGCCCGTGCGCGGGCATTACAAACCGCAGAAGATGAAACCCGATACCGTGGTCTACGTGGCACCGGTGCTATATCAGCATCCGCTTACGACCAGGTAAAAGCAGCCGCAGACGCCGCCAAAGCTGAGCTTAGCGCGGCACAGGCTCAGGCCGATGTAGCGCGGAATTCCAGTCGTTACGCGGTATTGGTCGCTGATGGTGATGGCATCGTCATGGAGACGCTGGCTGAGCCGGGCCAGGTGGTCAGTGCCGGACAACCCGTCGTGCGCTTGGCGCAGGCCGGGCCGCGCGAAGCGATTATCCAGTTGCCGGAAACGCTGCGCCCCGCGCTCGGTTCGACCGGGCTGGCGACGCGCTTTGGTCAGGCAGGTAACGACAGCCCAGCTACCCTGCGACAACTCTCCAACACGGCAGATAAGCTGACGCGCACATTTGAGGCGCACTATGTACTGCAAGGCGAGCAGGCCAATGCCCCGTTGGGAACAACGGTGATGATCCGCATCCCCGACCAGCAATCCGCGACGCAGGGAAACCTGCAAGTGCCGTTGGCTGCCTTGTTTGATGCCGGCAAAGGGCCTGGGGTGTGGGTGATCCATGGTGAACCGACGACGGTAACCTGGCGCCCTGTCGCTATTCAGAGCATGAGCGACGACACCGCACGCGTCACCGGTCAGATACAACAAGGTGAACAGATCGTAGCACTCGGCACACACTTACTGCGCGAAGGCGAAGCGGTGCGGGTCGCTGAGGTTGCCGCTACGACGGCTGCTGCGGGAGATCGGCCATGAACGAAAGCCGTTTCAATCTGTCGGCACTTGCGGTACGCGAACGCGCCATCACGTTGTTCCTGATTCTCCTGATTTCTGTCGCGGGTATCCTCGCGTTTTTTCAACTCGGACGCGCGGAAGATCCGCCGTTTACCATCAAACAAATGACGATCGTTACCGCCTGGCCGGGAGCCACGGCGCAGGAGATGCAGGATCAGGTCGCTGAACCGCTGGAAAAACGTCTACAGGAGCTGCGCTGGTATGACCGCGCGGAAACCTACACCCGTCCCGGTCTGGCTATCACCATGCTTTCCCTGAAAGACAGCGCGCCGCCTTCGGAGATTCAGGAGGAATTTTATCAGGCGCGTAAGAAGATGGGTGATGAAGCCCAAAAATTGCCCGCCGGCGTCATCGGTCCCATCATTAACGATGAATATGCCGACGTGACGTTCGCCCTGTTTGCGCTCAAAGCTAAAGGCGAACCGCAGCGGCTGCTGGTGCGGGATGCGGAAACCTTACGCCAGCAATTGCTGCACGTTCCCGGGGTGAAGAAGGTCAATATCATTGGCGAGCAGCCTGAACGTATTTTCGTTTCGTTCTCTCACGACCGCTTGGCTACGCTCGGCGTCACGCCGCAGGATATCTTCGCTGCGCTCAATAACCAGAACGTACTAACCCCGGCCGGCTCCATTGAGACCAAAGGGCCGCAGGTATTTGTGCGCGTCGACGGTGTGTTCGATAACCTGGAGAAAATCCGCCAGACGCCTATCGTGGCACAGGGACGGACACTGAAGTTAGCGGATGTTGCCACCGTCGAGCGCGGTTATGAAGACCCCTCGACCTTCATGGTCCGCAGCAACGGTGAACCGGCGCTATTGCTGGGCGTCGTGATGCGTGATGACTGGAACGGGCTTAAGCTCGGCCAGGCGCTCGAAGCGGAAGTCGCCAACATCAACGCCGAGCTTCCCCTGGGCATGACGTTGAGTAAAGTGACTGACCAGGCCGTTAATATCAGTTCGGCGGTCGACGAGTTCATGGTCAAATTCTTCGTCGCGTTGTTAGTTGTGATGGCTGTGTGTTTTCTCAGCATGGGCTGGCGCGTCGGTATTGTAGTCGCGGCGGCAGTCCCGCTGACGTTGGCAGCCGTGTTCGTCATCATGGCCGCCACAGGTAAGAATTTCGACCGCATCACGCTGGGTTCGCTGATTTTGGCGCTGGGCTTGCTGGTGGATGACGCTATCATCGCCATCGAAATGATGGTGGTGAAAATGGAAGAAGGGTATAGCCGCATCAAAGCATCGGCCTATGCCTGGAGCCACACGGCGGCCCCAATGCTTTCCGGTACGCTGGTGACAGCCATCGGCTTTATGCCGAACGGGTTCGCTCGCTCCACTGCTGGTGAATACACCAGCAATATGTTCTGGATTGTCGGCATCGCGCTGATCGCTTCCTGGGTGGTAGCGGTAGCGTTTACCCCTTATCTGGGCGTAAAAATGCTGCCGGATATCAAGAAGGTCGAGGGTGGACACGACGCCATCTACAATACCCGTAACTACAACCGCTTTCGGCAGGTGTTGGGTCTTGTCATTGCCCACAAGTGGATCGTCGCCGGTGCGGTCATCACGCTGTTCGTGGTATCGGTGCTTGGCATGGGGGCCGTCAAGCAGCAGTTCTTCCCGACGTCCGACCGACCAGAAGTGCTTGTTGAAGTGCAGATGCCGTACGGCACCTCGATTGCACAAACCAGTACTGCCACCGCGAAAGTCGAAGCCTGGCTGGCGCAACAGAAAGAAGCCAGAATCGTGACGTCCTATATCGGCCAGGGCGCGCCGCGCTTCTTCCTGGCGATGTCACCTGAATTGCCCGATCCATCGTTCGCCAAAATCGTGGTGCTGGCAGGTAACGACAAAGAGCGTGAAGCCCTCAAGTTCAAGTTGCGCGAGGTAATAGCAGACGGCTTGGCACCAGAGGCACAGGTTCGTGTCACTCAGATCGTGTTTGGCCCACCGTCGCCGTTCCCCGTCGCCTATCGCGTCATGGGACCGAACCCAGACACGCTGCGCGCCATCGCCGATGAAGTCAAAACTGTCATGCACGCCAGCCCGATGATGCGCACCGTCAATACAGATTGGGGACAGCGTGTTCCAACCTTGCACTTCACGCTCAACCAGGATCGGCTCCAGGCCGTGGGGTTAACCACTAACTCGGTATCCTTGCAACTGCAATTCCTGCTGAGCGGTACCCCGCTGACAGACGTGCGTGAAGATATTCGCTCGGTGCAGGTTGTCGGTCGCGCGGCGGGCGACATCCGTCTCGATCCGGCCAAGATCGCCGACTTTACGCTGGTCGGTTCCGCCGGACAGCGTATTCCGTTGTCTCAGGTCGGTACAGTCGATGTGCGTATGGAAGACCCCATCCTGCGGCGCCGTGACCGCACGCCGACCATCACGGTTCGCGGCGACATCGCCGAAGGACTGCAACCGCCAGATGTTTCCACCGCCGTCATGGCACAGTTGCAGCCGATCATCGCGCGTTTGCCGGCAGGCTACCGGATCGAACAGGCTGGCTCTATCGAGGAATCTGCCAAGGCGACTGTCGCCATGTTGCCGCTTTTCCCGATCATGATCGCCCTCACACTGCTCATTATCATTTTGCAGGTGCGTTCGATTGCGGCGATGGTGATGGTGTTCCTGACCAGTCCGCTGGGGTTAATCGGTGTGGTGCCAACTCTGCTGCTGTTCCAGCAACCGTTCGGTATTAATGCGCTGGTTGGCTTGATTGCGTTATCAGGGATCCTGATGCGCAACACGCTGATACTGATTGGACAGATCCACCACAACGA
Source organism: Candidatus Symbiopectobacterium sp. NZEC135 (assembly GCF_025962695.1). Classification (NCBI taxonomy): domain Bacteria; kingdom Pseudomonadati; phylum Pseudomonadota; class Gammaproteobacteria; order Enterobacterales; family Enterobacteriaceae; genus Symbiopectobacterium; species Candidatus Symbiopectobacterium sp. NZEC135. The sequence goes on from NZ_JAGFPF010000001.1 coordinate 201,707, forward strand.
ACAGGAGGGGCTGGACCCGTTCCGTGCCGTCGTCGAAGCCACCGTACAGCGCGCCCGACCGGTGCTACTGACAGCGTTGGCGGCCATTCTGGCGTTCATTCCGCTCACCCATTCGGTGTTCTGGGGAACGCTGGCCTACACATTGATTGGCGGCACGTTGGCAGGAACCGTCCTGACGTTGGTGTTCTTGCCTGCGATGTATTCCATCTGGTTCAAGATCAGGGCAGCTCGTCATCCGTGATCGCTCCATTGATTATTAATTATCTGTTTTAAGAGGGGTTGCTATGTCGAAACAAAAGGTTGTAGTCGTTACCGGCGTATCCTCTGGCATAGGGCGCGCTGTAGCACAGAAATTTGTCAGCCAGGGCTGTATGGTCTTCGGCACCGTGCGCAATATCAACACCACAAACGTATTGTCCGGTGTGGAACTGATCGAAATGGATGTGCGTGACGACGACGCGGTAAAGCGCGGTATCTTATCTATCATTGAGAAGGCTCAACGTATTGATGTGCTTATTAATAATGCGGGAACGAGCTTAGTCGGCGCAGTGGAAGAAACCTCTACGGCGGAAGCTAGCGCCCTGTTCGATACCAACGTATTCAGTCTGTTACGCACGGTACAGGCGGTGCTGCCGATCATGCGGGCACAGGGCAGCGGACGGATCGTCAATGTGAGTTCGGTGCTTGGTTTCCTCCCGGCACCGTACATGGGGCTATATTCTGCGTCTAAACATGCGGTGGAAGGGCTAACGGAAAGTCTGGATCACGAAGTACGCCAGTTTGGTATCCGTGTCACGTTGGTGGAACCTTCTTTCACCCGAACCAATCTGGATATCAATGCACCACAGACCAGCATCAAACTTGACAGCTACGATCGCGAGCGGGAACAGGCATCACACGCCATCATCAACAGTATCAACGCTGCTCCAGCCCCTGACGGGGTTGCAGCCACGATTGTTGATGCTGCTCTGGGGCCATGGCAGATGCGCCGCACACCGTCGGGGCAAGCCTCCCTGTTACGTAAATTGCGTCGCTTTATGCCTGCTGGGCCTGTTGATTCCAGTTTGCGTAAAACCTTCGGGCTCAATTGAATATTGATTTAACGCTTATCTCAGCATGATAGGGGTAAATACACGATGAGTACGGGAAACACTATACGTATCGTCGTGACAGGAACCGGTATTGTCGGGTCATTGGGTGTGGCACCAAAAACGTATGGTCCCGCCTGCTGGCCTGACAATCAGGTATTTGAACATTACCTGCTGAGTTTACCGAGGGTACAGGGATGTTGAGCGGTGGGGAGGTTCCGAATCGTCATGAGCGATCCGCTGGCGGGTTATCCGCAATAGACGGTGGATTATATCCTGTTGTGGGAGAGGGCAGAATACGGCTTATCCACTGACCCAGTTTTCCACTCGTAGACCAGGTACACGCTCAAATTCGCGTACATTGTTCGTTACCAGTATCAAACCTGCGGACCGCGCGTGACCGGCTAACATGGCACTATACGGGACGATATCCGATATTCGGTGACACCCTGACCAGAATCGGCACTCCACAGGTTCGGTACGGCTTGTGCGGATAGCGGAATCATACGCACGCGCCGCCTCTTGTATGTCACGTGTACTTGGGCAAAAAAAAGCTTGGCTCTGGTTGCTTATACCGACAATCCTGATGCTCTTATCGCTGCGGCGGTTCGTAACCACTGGTTTACTGTCGATGAGATTGAGCGATTGTGATAAACAGTTTTTAGGGTGTTTATGCCGCCATATTATAAAATTTGGATAGCTGAAATAGAATAAAATGGGAAATCATGAACCGTCGCGTTTGGTACGTTACTGAATGCGACCACGTATTCAATATGCACTTGCTCAGAAAATTCAATCCTTACGTGTATCCTGATTGAGAAGACGTGTGCGGCAAACATCCAGAATCTCATCTGCCAGAGCTGAATCATCAGGGCAGGCACGGGACAGCACCAGAGCACCAACAAGATGTGCGATGGTGTCGATGAGTTCAGCACGCGTTCCGCTTTCCGCACAGTTTTCATTTGCTAAAATGGTCAGTTGATTTTCAACGCCAGCCGCAAATGTTGCCTTAATGGATTCAGACAGACGTGCTGTATCTGCGCCCAGAGCAGACATCACGCAACCATTTCCCATATCATCGCGATGCTGGCGGGAGAGGTAGTATTCAACAAATTTTTCCCGGCTCACACCTACCGTACTTTCTGCAGAGCGCGTAAAACCGCAGCTCATCGCTTCCGCCATCAGATCAGCCTTAGAGCCAAAGTGCTTGTAGAACCCGCCGTGAGTTAGCCCTGCAGCAGACATCAGTTCCGCGACACCCACGCCATCGTAACCGCGCACACGAAAAAGTTCTGAGGCCGTTTCAACAATGCGCATTCTGTTTTCCCGAACCTTCTCTTTCGATACTTTCATGCTCTTCTACCCCTCTCAAAATATAGGGCTAAGTATACATTGATGATGATCGTAATCAAATGAATTGACTTTTTAGATTATGACCATCATCATTGAATGCGTGCCTTCACCTACCACCTACCGGGAAAACAACATGACGAACCAACCACTATTTCAACCTTACAATCTGGGGCCCATTACGCTTGCCAACCATATCGTGATGGCACCGCTGACGCGTAACCGTGCTGGAGCAGGTCTGGTTCCTGGCGAACTGGCTGCGACCTACTATGCCCAGCGTGCCACAGCAGGATTACTGATTACCGAAGCCACGCAGATCTCCGCTCAGGCGCAGGGCTATCAGGATACGCCGGGGATCTATACACAGGCTCAGATCGATGGCTGGCGCAAAGTGACTGACGCGGTGCATGCCAAAGGTGGGCGCATATTTATACAGCTATGGCACGTAGGACGGATCTCGCATATCGATTTACAGCTAGGTGGCGCTGCGCCGGTCGCACCGTCTGCTATCCGTGCTGAGACTAAGACCTTTGTGAACAACGGATTTGCTGACGTTTCTGAGCCACGTGCGCTGGAGTTGCATGAAATTCCGGGGATTATCGACGATTTCAGGCAAGCATCAGCAAACGCCATTGCTGCCGGATTTGACGGCGTAGAGATCCATGGCGCGAATGGTTATCTGTTGGAACAGTTCCTTAAAGACGGTGCCAATCAGCGTACAGATGCGTACGGCGGCTCTGTCGAGAATCGTGCGCGCCTGCTGTTAGAAGTCACGGCGGCCGTTAAAGAGGAGATTGGTGCTGACCGCACCGGCGTGCGCATTTCACCGGTTTCCCCTGTAAATGCGATTTCATGCAGTGATCCGCAGCCGCAATATGACTACGTCGCTGATCAACTTAATGCATTAGGTATCGTGTACCTCCATGTGGTTGAAGGCGCTACGGGCGGCCCGCGTGATGTATCACCGTTCGATTACGATTCTCTGCGCCGACGCTTTAAAAATACCTACATCGGCAACAACGGCTATGACCTAGCGCTGGCATCCGCTCAACTTGCGCAAGGTAAAGCCGATCTGTTCGCGTTCGGTCGTCCGTTCATTTCCAACCCGGACCTGGTTGAAAGGCTGAAGACGAGTGCGCCTCTGGCCTTACTTAATCCTGAAACACTTTATGGCGGTGGTGCAGCGGGATATACCGATTACCCGTCGCTTACTGAGGCCAGCAAGTAAAGTATCGGTGTCACGGTTATACTTGGGTCGCACATTGCGAATTCTGTTTACACATTAATAAAGAAGATCAATTTATGACTAACGCTTCAGTTCTCATTACAGGCGCATCCACGGGTATTGGTGCTGTTTACGCTGAACGGTTCGCCCGCCGGGGTCACAACCTTGTTTTGGTTGCACGCGACAAAGCAAAGTTAGAGACACTTGCGGATCGCTTGCGACAGGAAAATGGTATTTCTGTCGATGTTTTGCCTGCTGACCTCACGCAAACGAGTGATTTAGCTGTGGTCGAAGCTCGCCTGCGTGAAGACGCGCAGATTGGCATTCTTATCAATAACGCGGGTATCGCGCAGTCCGGCAGTTTTACAGAGCAGACGCCTGATTCGATAGAAAGCCTTATCGCGCTCAACGTCACCGCCCTGACGAGACTTGCCAGTGCCGTGGCACCACGGTTCGTGCAAGCGGGTGAGGGATCGATCGTCAACATCAGTTCCGTCGTAGGTCTGGCCCCAGAGTTTGCGATGACGGTTTACGGCGCAACCAAAGCCTTTGTTCTTTTCCTGTCTCAGGGAATGAATGTAGAGCTGTCATCTAAGGGCATTTATATCCAGGCGGTGCTCCCTGCCGGCACTTACACGGAAATTTGGGAACGTGCGGGTATCGACATCAGTAATTCGTCAAAATTTATGGAAGTGGGCGAGTTAGTGGATGCCGCACTGGTTGGCTTTGATCGCCGTGAACTCGTCACCATCCCACCTTTACATAATGCTGCACGCTGGGACACCCTCGATGCTTCGCGTCAGGCTTTGCTTTCAGACATTAAACAAGATGAAGCCGCAGAGCGATATAAATCAATTTAGTCAATGACTTGTACTCTGCAGAACGGTCTTTGGGCTGTTCAGCAGAGCGGTAAATCCGACATAAATCCCTCACAGCGTGTCGTCTCATCTTTGATGAGAAACCTCAAACAAATCATGAAGGCCTTATTCACCATGGCAAAAAAACGTGTAGCACTGGTTACAGGCGCTTCCTCCGGTATCGGCATATCCTGTTTGCTGTATTTATCGAGCTATTCCTAGGTATTGCCTTTTTACTCAGCAACAGATTCGCTAAGAAAAATTTCACTGACAAACGCGACAGGGTAAACGACAAATGAAGACTAAGACGATGAAAGCATTTACATTTAAACGCTATGGTAAATCTCCTGAGTTGGGGTTCGATGATGTAGATTATCCTTCACTCAACCCTGATGAAATCCTGGTTAAAGTTTACGCTGTTGGTCTGAACCCGATTGATAACATGATCCCCACCGGAATATTTAAGCCGGTTTTGCATTTTAAGTTCCCTGCTACATTGGGCAGCGACTTGTCCGGTGTTGTTGTTGCCGTGGGAAGTCGCGTGATGCGTTTCACGCCCGGCGACGAAATCTTTGCTAGCATTTTTGACATGGGAACGGGGTCTCTTGCCGAATTTGCAGTGGTGCCTGAAAGCGCCGCAGCAATGAAACCCGCAAACTTGGATTTTGTGCATGCCGCTTCTCTGCCGATGGTGAGCCTTACATCCTGGCAAGCGCTGACAGAACGTGCCAGGTTGCAGCCTGGCCAGAAGGTTTTCATCCCGGCAGGTTCCGGGGGAATTGGTAGTTTTGCGATCCAACTGGCCAAGCACCTTGGCGCAACGGTCGGAACCACCACCAGCACGGGCAATGTCGAATGGGTGAGTGGTCTTGGCGCAGACGAAGTGATTGATTATAAAAAGCAAGAATTCGAAAAGGTGCTGAGCGGCTACGATATTGTTCTCGGCACTGTCAGAGGCGATACAATTGATAAATCTACCCAAATTCTAAAGTCTGGCGGAAAGATTGTCTCTCTCACCGGGCCGTTAGATACCGCGTTCGCACGGGCTCGGGGACTAAACTTCTTGCTGCGTTTTGTTTTCGGGTTGATGAGCCGCAAGATTATGCGTCTTACGAAAAAACGGGGTCTGACCTATTCATTTCTCTTTGTCCGTCCTGATGGTAGTCAACTCACCCAAATCGGCAAACTCATAGAAGCTGAACAAATCAAGCCAGTGATCGATAAGGTGTTCCCCTTTACAGAGGCTAGAGAGGCTCTTGCCTACCTTGCCCGGGGACATGCGAAAGGAAAAGTGGTTGTTAAGATGTAGGAGTGATAACAACTCCGAAAACCGCGGGTTTATAGCTAATTCACTGAAATTTAGGAATAAAAAAAGACGTCGGTTCCCAATAGGATTCGAATTAGCCACGTATCTATATTGAAATAAAAGGATTATCACCAGCTCGAAAAACGTAGTGGCCCCCAAACCTTTCTGGCTGGATTTTTTGCGGGTTATCCACAGTGGAAGGTGGATTATATCCTGTTGTGGGAGAGGGCAGAATACGGCTTATCGACTGACCCAGTTTTCCACACGTAGCCCAGGCACACGCTCAAACTCACGAACATTGTTCGTTACCAGTATCAAACCTGCGGACCGAGCATGACCGGCTAACATGGCATCATACGGGCCGATGGGGGTTCCTTGTTTTGCCAGTTCGGCACGAATTTGCCCAGTATGTACAGCAGCGTCAAAGCCATAAGTTTGTACTTCCAGACGCGCAGAAAAACCTTCAATCACGGCGAGATTCTTTTCTGGGTTTACCGATTTCTCCGCGCCATAAATCAGCTCCATCAGCGTGATAGCACTGATAGCAAACTGCCCGTAATGACGGTAGAAAGCGTCCCTGACTTCCTGCGGTTTGTTCTTGATAGTGTAAATACAGATATTGGTATCAAGCAGATATTTCAGCATCAAAAATCTTCCCTGACCTGATCATCGGGTTGCTCTCTGGTGATCATAAAGTCAGGCGTTACCCCATCCTGTTCGAACCAACTATCCCAGCTTTCTCCTGCCGGAGTAATGATTCGTGTGCGACCAATTGCAACGATATCAACCTGCTTCACATCATCCGGCAGTGCAACGGCTTTAGGGAGTCGTACCGCCTGACTGCGATTGCTTTTAAATACTGTAGTTTTTTCCATGGCAGTCTCCTTGGAGAAATTTTGTGCTATCGATAGCATAGAATATTGATGGGATATGTCAATGGGATATACCAATGTGAAACGATTGGTTACTCACTTTGCCGTCAAGATCTTCGGATAATGTTTGGCAATAATGTCGTTCATCTGATCGATCAGGTCAGAGCGTTTAAAGATAAGATGTCCAGTGCCTTTCTGAAAGTAACGAACGCTGAGGAACTCATCCTCGTATTCCTGCTGATGCGGATTATCACGGATAACGATCATTTATCCCATGCATTTATGTGTCGTTGGTTTTTTTATTTCTTGCTTAAAAATGTTAAACGTGCGATTAATGACTCATCGGTTTGTTACACAGACCTAATAAAGCGGTTTAGTAAAGCAGTTCTCATCTCAAGCGTTATCCATGGATAATCCTTCTTTTTGAGCCTCCTTATCGTTAGTAATTAAATTTCTGTGGCGTAAACCTTTTCGCCGGAAGGCTCAACGTATTGAGGTAATATCTATGTCTAACAAGATGACTGGTTCTGTAAAATGGTTTAATGAATCCAAAGGGTTCGGCTTCATCACTCCAGAGGATGGTAGCAAAGATGTATTTGTGCATTTTTCTGCTATCCAAAATAATGGTTTCAAAACTCTGGCTGAAGGCCAGCGTGTCGAATTCATCATCGAAAGTGGTGCGAAAGGCCCGTCTGCTGGTAATGTATCCGCGATTTAGTTTTATTAAGTCCGCCATTAGCTCAGCATGGTCAGAGCGGTGCTTTTTAGTTAGGGAGTAGGGCCGAGGTTCGAGTCCTCGATGGCGGCCCAACATTACGTTAGAGTCTCGATAATATCGAGGCTTTTTTTTTGCTTGTATACCCACTAAGGCGTGATCGAAAAATTTTTCTGCTCACCTCTTGAAAATCCATTTTCAGACATCATTTTAATTACCGGACAAGCAATGCTTGCCTTTACTTGAGCTTTTGAATTGACTATTCAGGAGGTTAATTATGGCACTCAGAACCTTGTCAGCAATTCCAGGTTTTGCTGATTCCATTTTTGCTGATCGTGTTAATCGTATTGACCGTCTTTTCAGTCAACTTGCAGGGGATTCACCAATTGCGTCGTTGCCTGCGTATGATCTGAAAAAGGTTGATGATAACAACTACCTTTTAAGAGTAAGCGTGCCTGGCTGGAAAGAGGATGAGTTGGAAATTGAAACAGTCAGTGGAAACTTGCATGTTTCAGGGAAACAAACTGAAAATGAGTCTCAGGACGAATCCGGTTGGATATACAGAGGAATTCGTCGTTCGGATTTCCGTTTGAGTTTTTCTCTGCCCGAACATGCCAAAGTGAGTAATGCAAAGCTTGAGAGTGGTTTTTTACAGGTCTCTATTTACCAAGAAATACCCGAAAGTGAAAAACCACGCAAAATAGCAATCGAAAACAGTAGCAAAGTTATTGAGCATCAGGCTTGATAGCTTAATGTTAGTATAATTTCCACTAAAAGCCCGCCACTTGCGGGCTTTTTCCGTTTTAGCGCAGCAGCCCCAGAAGTGTTTATTTTCTAATCCGCACAAGTGCGCCTGATGTGGCGTCAAATCTGATCAGTATACAGAGTTTAGGCGAAGGTGAGTTTTCCTTGACTGAAAATCTTACTACAGTTGGGGCACATCAGGGCGGAACCTTTTTGGACTCTGGTATGGCTATGTTCTGACTGATTGGTGCAATGAGGGCAGGTGCATTTGATGAGATAGTTGCGATTATTTTTTGAGTTTTTGCGTTGTTGCATAAATTATTTCCTAGTGAATGGAGCGCAACAATACACTATCTATATGCATATAGCTCGCACGAATTTTGATAACCACCTTATGTAGGTGGTTTTTCTATTTCAAACTCCGAGGGAATATCACTGATACGCTTTGTTGTTAAATCCAGCCCTACAGGCTTAATATCCTTTCAATAACACAACATCGCGATTGTGCAGCTTTATGGAGTCAGCATGTCGAAACAGATAACCGAGCAATTGCTCTTTCGCCCAGCGAGCGAAAAACCTGTTGTGAGCATGGATGGAAAGGATGTGCTGATCTATAACTCGAGCGATGGATGAATATACTCCGCATGATTTTTACGTCGCATGGGCATTGTTGCCAGATAACCATAATCTGAGAGAGCAATTCTCGGACCAGAAAGGTCTGGCCGTTTAGGCCCCAAAAAATTCAATCAGGCTCACTTCGGGGGGCCTTTTCTTTTTCCTGTAAATCACACCGCGCCCCGTAACAGCGGAGGTGAGGTTCATGTGTATGTCAAATATTACAACGGGCGCTTCCTACGCTGCATCTGGTGGGAGCGCGATGTTTTGGTTCGAGCGCCTGCTTAACGGATTGCTGTGCATAGCCGTCGTAGCGGGGGGAATGTCGGTTGGGCTGAGATATGGACTACTAGAAACCTGCCAAACCTGGCAACGCTTGATACCGTGCATGGATTTTGGAAAACAGCAAGCCCGGTTGTGAAGCTATTTGCAGATGGCACCAGCGAACTCACCAGCGAAGCCGAGGGCATCACAACCGAATGCCTGAGCGAAGGCGTGTACCGCATTTCCGGCTGTTTGGGCCTGAATGCCGATCGCGCCTGAGGTGGTGATGACGGCGGTATCGATGTGCCGCAATAAGTTACCTCGCCAGTGGGTGGACTATGGCGGTGATGAAGGCAGTGCGACGATAAACCCGGATGGCTCTATCGTCATTCGCACCGATCATCGGCCACACCCGGATGCGCCTGTGTTCGCTCACAATGAGATAGAGGGATACGCGAACGGCGACCCGATCGATATTCCGAGTGACACGTTTATTTCAGTACGCGTGCAGATGCCAGAACGTGAGGAGCCAAAACCGAAGGTGATGCACAGTAATGTTTACTGCAATACAGTGACAAGCTAAAAAAAGAGCGCGCAGGGTGCTACAACACCCGTTAAGGCACCTGTGTATTATTATTTTAGTTGGTTTTTATAGGTAATTTACTGATTTATATGGTACGCCCTACAGGGCTCGAACCTGTGACCTACGGCTTAGAAGGCCGTTGCTCTATCCAACTGAGCTAAGGGCGCATAGCGAGATGCGGTTATGTCGTTTGACAACAGTGGGCTGGATTATACCCACACGCCTCAGTGAGTCAACGCATTGGGCCCGATTTTCTGCCGTACGGTGAATCGCTGTACAGTTCTGTTGTCGAGCCCATCATTCAGTATGCGATGTGTTAAAGCCGTTATCATTGCCGGTGATGATAACGGCGAGCGGTTACCAGGAATAATTTACGCCGAGTGAAACCCGTCCTGCCTTGTAAGACGACAAATTGGTATCTACACCGACCGCACCCGTTACACTCAGGTTGGGCATCAGATTTCCTTTCACGCCAAATTTGAATTCAGCTCTATCGGCGGGCATCGATTCCCGTACTGTCGTTTCATCCATGCGCATTGTTTGTGATGAGGGCCCATGCCACCAGTTGGCTTCAATGAACCCCTGCATCAACGTTTGGCCATTCGGATCCAGTCTATCTTCATAAAGCCGGACCCCCAAGCGTGTGGTGGCACTATTATCAGACATATCAGAAGCTACGGAACCGCTTGCCGTAGTGTGGTCTTTTGCGCGATACAGGGCGTAAATGATCTGAGCCTGTGGCTCCAGGTAATACCGTGCAGTGGGGGATTCAGCTACCTTGAGTTTATATCCGCTCTCAATGGACATCGTCGTGTTGCGTGAGCGATAACTCTCGGTGCGTTGGCCCTGGCCTGTCACGTCGTTGTCAAATCGCCCATGCATCAACCAGGTATCAATATACGGGCCGGTTTGCGGATCGTGGTGACCAAACCAGGTGCCATAGATCCCTGCGCTGTAGCTTTTTACGCTGTGAGATGAACGTGAAACCTCATCCTCGCTGTTGCCAGAACTGGTGCCGTATTGAGCCATCAGCCCAACCCGAATGCTGCCGTCGTGCCCGTCACTGAAACGTGCGATGTCACTCCCACCGTGCAGCACCCAGCGCCTGTCTTCTGCTTCTTGGCTATCAACACCATCGTGTTGAACCATTGAGCCTTCCATGCGTAGCCAGGTATACGAATCCTCTTGCCCTGGCACCTGCCACTGTCTGTCATGCAGCGTATGTTTATGCATCGCCATTGCCGATTGGCGTTCTTGTAAGTATGAGCCGACCACCGGTGAAAGTAGCGAAACCAAATACCAATCTTGCGCCTCGCCACCATTACCACCGCGTTTTAAACTGTAATTATACGCACCAACGTTCAATATCCCGGTACTGTTGTATCCGTCTGAGTTGGGATCAAGTCGAAACGCGCCAGCGCTGGTCGTACCGCCATTTTCAGTCTGTACCAGGGCAACGCCTTTGTTGGTGAGCCCTCCCATGCTATTGCCTGTTTTTACCAGAAGTGAAGTATTGCCTGAGGCGTTACCGCCATCAATGATCAGGCGATCGGAGGGGGAAGCATCACCGCTGAGCAACGTATTGACCACAATGACCCCGCCGTTCCCGATATAATCACCTTTCACTGTCAGTGCTGCGCTGGGGCCGCTGCCGTCGGTCATATTTACCGTTCCCGCGTTATTGAGTCCGGCGATGACCTGGCTTAACCCATCGAGTGCTAGCGTGGCTGATTGCTCAACAGTAATGATAGAGTCTGGGCTGAATACATTGAGATCGCCTGCTTGCAGTGTACCTGCTTCTACAGAGGTTAAACCGGAGTAAGTGTTGTTTGCTATCAGCGTGGTGATACCCGCGCCGAATAGCCGTAGCCCACCGCTGCCAGAGATAAGTCCGTCAAAGGAATAATCGTCATTGCGGTTAAAGGCAAGTGTCCCTGCATTATCGACATCACCGATGATTGAGCCGGTATTGCCGCCGTTGCCCAGTTGCAATGTGCCTGAGGAAATCAGCGTGCCGCCGAGATAGTTATTGGCCGCCGTTAATACGGTGGAGCCACTGCCTCGTTGATCAACCAGACCATTACCGGAAATGGTGCTGTTGAAAATCAATGTGTCATTTCGATTAAAAGCCAGTATTCCATTATTGTTAACGTTGCTGGTGAGTGAACCCGTGTTTCCGCCATTACCCAATTGCAGAGTCCCTGAGGATATCGTGGTAAGCCCCGTGTAGGTACTGTTTGCTGTCAACACCGTTGAGCCGGTGCCTACCTGGTTGACCACGCCAGTGCCGGAAATAACGCCATCATAGACGAGCAGATTATTACGATTAAACGCCAGCGTGGCATTGTTGGTCACGTTGCTGATGATTGAACCGGTGCTGCTGCCGTCGCCAATTTGTAATGTCCCTTGGGTGAGTACCGTATTGCCGGTGTACGTGTTCTCCCCTGTCAGTGAGAGCAAACCAGTACCGATTTTGGTCAGGGTTCCTGTCCCGGAAATAATACCGCTCGAGGTTAACGGGGAGGTGAGGGCGATATCAATGGTACCGCCGAGGGTATTCAATTGAGTCGCGCGTGACGTGGACATCATTGCGTCAGTGGCGAGCGTACCGCCATTAAAAGATAGCCCCCCGCCAGATTGACCAAGGTTGCTGTCGCTAGTGATGCGCAGCGTACCGCCGTTGATTGCCGTGCCCCCGGTATAGGTATTGGCTCCGTTAAGCACCAGTGTGCCGAGATCGGTTTTCACCAGTTGTACATTGCCTTGCAAGATGGCATCGATGATCGCGGTATAGGCTGCTCCTGGCAGGCTACCATTGCCAACGCGCACCGTGGTTTGCCCTGAGCCGCTTTCAGTTTCTACCAGTGACAGCTCAGCGCCATTCAAAACGTACCCATCAGAGGCGAACTGCATTCCCGACGAGGTAACCTGACCCAGGCTATTGTCTACCGTGACGTTACCGGCTTCCGCCTGAAAAATAGCAAAAGCACTATCCTGCCAAGGCGCGTTTAATAGGCCATCGGAGACCGTCCAGTTGTCGTTACCCACGGTAGCAGTTTGCCAGACACCGTTACCGCCATTGACTACACCGTTATTTTTATTACCCACCGCACCGCCGTCCCACATGTTCAGCGTCAGACCGGTGCTATCCACCAGGTTTACCTGATTCGCAACCGATGTTTGCACATATTCAACCCTGCCTGGCGGAATATCACCGAGTTCCAGACCGTTATTGGTCAGGGCTCCTGCGTAGTCAATAACACGATAGATACCGGGGCCAAATGAGCCTCCTGTCGTAGCTGTAACGTTGATGGTTCCATCCAGAACCAAATCCCCGTTGACCTTCACCAGATCGTTAAGTGGGCCCCCCACTTCATAAGGTAATCCGAAGTGGTAATCGAGAATTGAACCACTGTTTAACGTAAGACTGCCATTGATAGTCAGTTTATCAATGATCCCTCCTATCGCGCCGGGGGACAGGGTAGCGCCATCGGCAATAGTGACATCGCCGCCTATAATCCCGGTGCCGCCCAGTGTGGCACCGCTGTTTACCGTGGTGATACCTGTGGCTGCGGTTTGATTGCCATTGATATACAGCCCACCAGCAGTAACGTTGGTTGCTCCCAAATAGGCGTTGCTGCCCGTTAATACCGTGTTTCCTGAACCCGTTTGAGATATCGCGCCATTACCGGAGATGTTGCCACCATAGGTGAGTAAATTATTGCGTTGGAACGCCAGTGTGCCACCACTCTCCACATTGACATCGCTGGCTATCGAGCCTGTATTACCGTTATCACCGAGTTGCAGCGTTCCGGCACTGACAGTGGTGATACCCGTGTAAGTATTCTCTCCTGTCAGAAGGGTAACACCACTTCCACGTTGATTGACCTGACCGCTACCCGAAATGATTCCGGCATAAGAAAGATTGTTGTTGCGATTGAATGCCAGCACGCCATTGGTGCCTATATCAATATTACTGCTCAGGGAGCCCGTGCCAAGACCGTTACCCAGTTGTAGCGTACCGTTCAAAATATCGGTTTGGCCGGTATAGCTACTTGCTCCTGTCAGCGTCAACGTGCCGCTTCCGTCTTTGGTGAGGGAGCCTGAACCGCCGATTGCACCACTCATTGTCAATGTCGTCGCAGGGGATACGGCAAATGTGCCACCACCAACGTCCAGCGTGACTGCGCGCGCTGAGGTGAAGCTGCCCGTTGTGGCGAGGGTTCCGGTATTCAAGCTGAGGCTGCTTGCTAAGGCTCCGAGATTACTGTCTGAGCTGATTTGCAGAGTACCGCCTTCGATCGCCGTACCGCTGGAATAGGTATTAAGTCCGTTTAAAATCAATGTGCCCAGATCGCTCTTCACCAGCGTGGTAGCTCCCTGTAACAGGGCATCAATGGTGGCAGTATAACCGGCGCCTGCTGAGGTATGATCGCCGACTTCAACCGTGGTTTTTCCTGAGCCAGCCTCGCTTTCAACGAGCGTTAACGCTGCACCGTTGAGGGTATAACCGTCTGACGCAAACTGCATTCCCGCTGCGATAACCTGTCCTTCACTGTTATCAATGGTGACTGTGCCGGGATCAGCGGTGAAAATGGCAAACGCCGCATTGCTCCAGGGCGCGTTAATAGTCCCAGCGTCGAGGGTCCAGTTATCGTTACTGCCGGGCGTAGAAGCCTGCCAGATGCCGTTTCCCCCATTAATCATGCCGTCGTTTTTATTGTCCAGCGCGCCACCGTCCCAAAAATTCAGTGTGAGTCCTGCGCTATTAATCAAATTAACCTGATTGGCAACGGAGGTCTGAATAAACATACCGCTCGTTTCAGGGAGGCTTCCGAGATTCAATTGGTTATTGGTCAACGTCCCGCGGTAATCGATAAGGCGATAAAGACCGGGAGTAAACGCACCGGGGGCGCTTTCGGTGATGTTAAGTATGCCGTCCAGCGTGAGATTGCCATTAACCACGGTCAAATCGTTGTTGGTGCCGTTGATGACGCCAGCTTCACCCAAGGTGTAGTTAAGTATTGAAGTATTGTTAAGCGTAAGGCTCCCGTTAATTGTCAGGGTTCCAACACGTCCAGAGGCTGCGCCGGGCGATAAGATACCGCCGTTCGCCACCGTGACGGCGCCGCCGATAGTGCCATTGCCACCCAGCATTGCGCCGTTACTGACTGTCGTTGTTCCAGTGGCACTGGTCTGATTACCGTTGATGTACAGGCTGCCATTACTCACGGACGTGGTGCCGCTGTAGCTATTATTGGCGCTCAGCGTTGTCGCTCCGCTACCGTTTTGGATAACTGCGCCGTTTCCGGAAATAATACCGCCGTAGTTAATCGCATCGCTGCGGTTAAAAGCCAACGTTGCGTTATTGATGATATTACCAACGATGGAACCTGATGTTGCGCCGTTACCTAATTGTAAGGTACCGCTTGAAAGTGTTGTACCGCCCGCATACGTGCTATTTCCCGCCAGTATGAGGGTTCCTGAGCCTGTTTTGCGAAGTGCGCCATCACCAGAAATCAAGCCACCATAGGTCAACGTGCCGGAACGGTTGAAAGAGAGTAGGGCATTAGTGGCAACAGACGTATTCCCGCTGATTGACCCTACATTACCGCTTACCTCCAGGGTGCCTTGATTGATGTTGGTGCCATTATAGGTATTGACGCCAGTAAGTGTCAGTACACCGTTGCCATTTTTGGTTAGGGCATTTCCCGTGACAGTACCGCTGATGGTAACGGCGTTATTCTGGGTATCTAAAATACTGTTTGCGTTAGTGATGTTCACCGCTCTTGCTACCGACAAGGTGGCGTTGCTGATGAATTGCAATGTACCGCCATCCAGCGTCAAGGTGCCTGCAACGCTACCCAGTGCGCCATCTGCGGCAATTTGCAAGATACCTGCCGCCAGCGTCCATGGTGTATTGGCCGTTGTAGTGTTTATCAGCCGCCAGGTACTTGAGCCGGTTTTATAAAAACTGGAGAAATTCTGAAATTTATTGCCGAACTGTGAGACATCAAAGAGGGTCGAGCGTTGAGTCCCTGTGGTGTTGCTCGTCAGGTTAGTCGTCGAGCCCCCTACTATGAATTTGTTAGTGGTGCCTGAATTTGCAGAGATATTGCCATTAAAAAGCCAATTATATTGTAATTCCAGACTGTTGATACCCTCGGTGAAATAAATTGAATTTACCCGCGTTGAACCATCTGCATTAAAGCCGCCTTGAAGGGTATTATTATTAATAATATTAATATTATTTCCGGTAATACCGAATCCGCCGACGGGAAGGGGACTTGTTGGGAAATTGCCCGCTCCCCCCGCATTACCGCCAGTGATTGTTCCACTGTTAGTAATGGTTGTGCTCTCTGCGTTAATGCCTGCGCCGCCATTAGCGCCATTCCTTCCCCGGTTATAGCTGGAACTGCCGCCATTACCACCATTGCCGCCATTACCACCAGTAATTGTATGATTTCCGATATTGAGCGTCACATTTTGTGCGCGAATTGCAGAGCCTCCTTGACCCGCTAACCCTGCACCTCCTTGAGCAAAGGCGTTTCCACCATTTCCCCCTCGGCCCCCGAAGATATTGTTTGAGGAACTCATTGTTCCTCCTCCAATAATGACTGCTCCCGCACCGCCACCGCCACCCCCGCCACCATCGGCACCCGCCCTGTTGCCGTCGTCAGTGGCGTTTCCTCCGTTACCGCCATTTCCTCCGCGAATAATGGTAGAAATACTGTTTAATGAACCTACCCACCCATCACCGCCACCTCCCCCGCCACTAGCGCCAATAGATCCCGTACAGCTACCACATACGGAGTTTCCGCCATCTCCTCCTGCACTTCCTTGGGGATTAATCGCTGTGCCCGATATCCCCCCACTGCCTCCACTCCCAGCAGTACCACCGAAAGCGGTACGACCTACGGTGCCAGCACCGCCGTTTCCATTGGTAAAACCGTTGCCTCCAGAATCAACCGCACCCGTACCCTGTCCCCCTTTACCAAATCGTCCACCGCCGCCGCCTACGCCCGCGTTACCGCCGAAGCCGTCAATCGGGTAAGGGTTGTCGCCGCCAGAACCGTCAGCGAGAGCCTCTGAGGCGTTGACACAAAATGCTGTGATCAACAACAAGCGTAGTATCGATATCCTCAAGAAAACATTATTTATTGTCACGGCGCTTTCCTGGGGAAGGGACTGAGAATTATTATTTTTTTTGGGGGGACGGGAGAATGAATGAACAAAACAACGCTTTTTCATCGTTTACTCCACTAGATTATATAAAAGAGGGATGACGAAAATTTTTTGTGACATTTAATAGGAAAGTAAATTAGCGAATGCTTTTTTTATTATGGTATTGGGGGGAGGATTTTCAGTGTAATCAAATTCTTAATTGTTTTTTTCTTGTCGTGTTGTTTACCCACTGTTTAGTGATGTAAGTCAAGTGTTCGGGGAAATATATGTCTCTTTCTTTTTACCCTTATGTTGAGGCATCGATAATTCTTGACTCACAAGGCTATGACCTTATCTGCCCACATACGGTGTTACAACGCTGATAGATCCCCCTTGCGTATAAAGGCAATCTATTGTGTATTAAGCACATGCAGGTCTGATAATTGCCAAGAGAAGAGCCCTATTGATGCAACGAAACCCTTTGATGCGAGTGCCTCAACGCGCTGTGCAGGCATGGCTTCCCGTCATTTTTACCGTATGGTTTGCATTGTTGTGCACCTCGCTACCGGCTATGGCCGCTGATGACACCACGCCTGCGGATGTGGCGGCTGCTGCAAAAATCAATGTCGACAGTGAAGTCGCCAAATTGCAAAAGCAGTTAGATGGCATCAAACAGCAGGTCTCCAACGCCGCCAGCGACAGCAAATACGGCGAATTGAATGACGCAGTGCAGCAGTTGATCGGCAACACCAACGATCTTGCAACCGCGTTGGCACCGCTTCAGGCACAGCTCCAGGCGCAAGTCGATGTGCTGGGGCCTGCGCCAGAACAAGGGGCGGCGATAACGGAAACCAGCGAGGTCACGCGCAAACGTGCCACGTTAAATGTGCAAAAAACCAAACTGGACGCACAACTTGAGCAGATTCAGGCCATCAGAACCGGTGCCCTCAATCTCTCGGCGCAAATAGTTACGCTGCGTCGCAATGCGCTAAAAACGCAACTGGCACTTAACTCGGGCAGCATTTTCGGTGCACGTTTCTGGTCCCCGTTGTTGGCGTCTCAGGCCGAAGATGAAAAGCGGTTGACGCAGTTTCAGGCACAGCTTAGCGATACGCTGAGTGCGACCTGGGAGCCGGACTGGCGGTATGGAACGCTATTTTATCTGCTGGTGGCGCTGGCGTTAGCCACGGCGGGTCAGCGTCTATTGGAAAAATATCTGGCACGTGCTGGGATCCGTTGGCTGCCGGAAGGGCGGTTGCGCCGCAGCTTCCTCGCTTCTGCTACTGTGCTTTCTTCTGTCACGACCATCGGGCTTGCCGCGAACCTGTTTGACTACACGTTAGCGCGTCCCGGCGATGTACCGGCCGCTATCGGGAGTTTTCTTGATAACCTGGTGCGACTTGCCGTGTTTAGCGCCATGATTGCCGGATTGGGGCGAGCCTTTCTCTCTAACCATCGTCCATCCTGGCGCTTACCTGCTATGGCTAACCCGGTTGCCAAAGCGATGGACCCGTTCCCGATTATTGCCGCCAGTTTGATGTTTGTGTTTGGCATGCTTGAACAGCTTAACACCACGGTGGGTACCTCCGTTGCTGTCACTATCGTTGGGAACGGGCTGTCTGCATTGGCATTGGCGTTAACGGTGGGGGCGATTGCGCTGCGCAGCAATCAGGTGCGACGGCAGATGGTAGAAGCGGGTGAACAGCCGGAAGCGCGCTCCACGCTGTCTGGGCTGGTGCATTTGGCTACGTTGCTGACGGCGATTGCTGTGCTGATTTCATTGGCCATTGGTTATATCTCGCTGGCGCGTTTCTTGATTTATGAGCTGATATGGGTGGGGATGGTGCTTTCCTGTCTGTATCTGCTGATAACCCTGGTGACTGACCTTAGCGAGAGCATTTTTTCGCCGAATACCGCCAGTGGGCGCCGTATTAAACGCTCTTTGAATCTGGACGATCGTCACCTGGCGCAGGCGACATCTCTGGTGTCGGTGTGCGGGAAAGTCTTTCTGATTCTGATGGGCGCCGTTGCATTGCTAAACGGCACCTTTGGCACCACGACACCGATCGAGTTGTTGCAAAAATCAGTGGAAATCTGGGGCGGCAAGGGGCTGGAGTCGTTAAGCATCGTACCAGCCAATCTGGTAAACGCCGCAGTCTGTTTGGTGGTTGGTATCTATGTTTTGCGCTCATCCCGGCGTTGGCTAGAAGATGATTTTCTGCCGAAGACTACGCTGGAAAAGGGGATTCGCGCCTCGCTGGTCACTCTGTTTACCAACATCGGTTATATCCTGCTCATTTTATTGACGCTGGCCGCGTTAGGGATCCAGTGGAATAAACTGGCGTGGATTGTCAGCGCCCTGTCGGTCGGGATCGGTTTTGGTCTGCAAGAGATCGTTAAGAACTTTATCTCAGGGCTGATTTTGCTTACCGAACGTCCGGTAAAAGTCGGGGATTTGGTGAATATCAGCGGCGTAGAAGGGGATATCCGGCGTATCAACGTGCGTGCGACGGAAATTCAACTCGGCGACCGCTCCACGGTGATTGTGCCGAATTCGCAGTTCATCTCGCAAAACGTACGCAATATCACCATGGGTAATGCGATGGGGGTGGCAACGCTGGCGCTAACTTTCCCTCTGGATGCCGATCCTGAAACCATTCGAGAGATCCTGCTCAGCGCTTATAGAGATCATGAATCCATTTTAGAAACCCCCGCGCCTTCGGTAACCTTTAGCCAGCTTACTCCGACAGGGATGGTGCTGAGTGTGACCGGTTATGTCCCCAGCCCGCGTATGGTTTCAGGGGCAAAAAGCGACCTGTTGTTTGAGATTATCAAGCGGCTGCGCACTGCCAGCATTCCGCTGGCATCTCCGCAGAAAATGGTGCTGGAAAACGCCTCGGACACAACCTTGCTGCCGGAATAACAAAACGCCCATCGTGGAAAATCGCGATGGGCGCTTTACTGATGAGTCTGACGCTGGCCGTTATAGCGCGGTTATTCGACCTGTGCTTTCACCCGAGCAATATAGATTTCACGCAGTCGTTTGGCGATTGGACCGGGTTTACCGGTGCCGATGGTTTTACCATCGAGTGAAACCACTGGCAGTACAAAGGTGGTGGCTGAACTGAGGAAAATCTCGCTGGCGTGGTAGGCCTCTTCCGGTGTGAATGGACGCTCTTCCAGTGCGATATTGTCCTTGGCGGCGAGTTCAAGCAGTGACTGACGGGTGATGCCGTGCAAAATGTCATTGCTCAGTTGGCGCGTTACCACGGTGTTATCGGCCAGCACGATATAGCAGTTGCAGGAACTGCCTTCGGTGATAAACCCGTTTTCCACCAGAAACGCGTCATCCGCGCCTTTGCTGTGGGCCACCTCTTTTGCCAGACAGGCGGCCAGCAGGCTGACGGTCTTGATATCGCGGCGGTGCCAGCGAATATCCGGGCAGGTTACTACGTGCAGACCCGTTTCCGCTTTCGGGTTATCGATAACCGAACGTGCCTGAGTAAACAGCACCAGCGTGGATTTCACTTCCGCACCGGGAAAATGAAAATCACGATCGCCCGCGTTGCCGCGGCTAAGCTGTAAATAGATTGCCCCTTCGTGCAACTGGTTTTTGTCGATCAGCGCCAAATGGATCTTTTTCAGCTCATCAATAGAAACGGGCAGTTGCAGTGCGAGTTCACGGCAGGAACGCTGCAAGCGCGTGATGTGGCCGTCATATTCAGCCAACTTCCCATTGATGACCGCAGTCACTTCGTAGACGGCGTCGGCGAACAAAAAACCGCGGTCAAAAACGGAAACCTTGGCGTCCTGCTCTTCTACATACTGACCGTCAACATACACAATACGTTGCATTACAACACTCCTAAAGAAGGTAAATGGCCCGGCAGTAAACGTGCCTACCAGACCACACGCGAATCAACACTAGCCCCACAGCGCGGCTGAAGGCGGATTGATGATGCTGCCTTGGTAGTCCAGCCCGTTATCGCGATCGCGTTGCAGTAACAGCGGGCCATCCAAATCCACCACGTCAGCCCCCTGCGCCACGATAAACGCAGGTGCCATCGCCAACGATGTGCTGACCATGCAGCCTACCATAATTTTTAGCCCATGCTTGACTGCTTCATCACGCAGGCGCAGCGCCTCGGTGAGGCCGCCGGTTTTATCCAGTTTGATGTTAATCATGTCGTAACGGCCCACTAGTCCGGCTAATGAATGGCTGTCGTGACAGGATTCATCGGCACAAATCGGGATGGGGCGCGGCAGGGATGCCAGTGCCTCATCTTTTCCGGCGGGCATTGGCTGTTCAATCATGGTCACACCAAGCGTGACCAACTCCGGTACCAGACGGGTGTAAAGCGCTTCATCCCACCCTTCGTTGGCATCTACGATCAGGCGGGCGGAAGGCGCCCCTGCGCGCACGGCGGCGACGCGTTCGAGATCGTGTTGATCGGCCAGCTTCAGCTTCAGTAAAGGGCGGTGTGCCTGCTTTTCTGCCGCCTGACGCATGTGCTCTGGTGTGTCCAGCGACAGGGTATAGGCGGTTTCCAGTGTATGAGGCACCGGCAGCGTGAGCCGTTGCCAGATGCGCTGACGATAGAGCTTGCACTCCAAATCCCACAAGGCGCAGTCGAGCGCGTTACGCGCCGCTCCCGCAGGCAGTCGGGATTGCAGCGTGAGTCTGTCCAGACCGTTGCGCAAGTCGCTCTCAAGTGAGGCAATTTGCTCTGTGACACTGTCGACTGACTCGCCGTAGCGCGCGTAAGGCAGACATTCACCGTAGCCAGTAATATCGCCAGCTCGAAGGGCGGCAACCACCACATCGGCCTGCCTTTTGCTGCCGCGTGAAATGGTAAACACTTCACGCAGCGGCCAGCTTTCACGAGATAGGGTAAGTTCGGTCATAGGCTGGCCAATGCTTCAACGATACGGCCCACGCCGTGACGCACCGGATCAACCGCCGGTAGGCCGAATTCAGCTTCAATGGTTGCTAACAGAGAGAGGGCGGCGTCTTCATCCAGAGCAGAGGTATTTACGGAGATACCAACAAACCGGGCGTTAGGATTGGTCAGCCGCGCCATTGACAGGTTGAGTGCTATGCAGGCCGCCAGATCGGGGATCGGGTAGTCAACGCCACGCATGGTTTTGCGTGTCGGCTCATGACACAGTACCAGCGCATCCGGTTGTGCACCGTGAATAATCCCGGTGGTCACGCCTGCGAAGGATGGGTGGAACAGAGAGCCTTGGCCCTCAATCACATCCCAATGATCCGCATCATTGGCGGGCGCCAACACTTCAACGGCACCGGCGATAAAGTCAGACACCACAGCATCGATACTGACGCCTGCACCGCTGATCAGAATACCGGTCTGGCCGGTGGCGCGGAATGTCGCCTTGCCGCCGCTTGCCAGAATCTCTTTTTCGATGGCCAGCGCCGTGTACATTTTGCCACAGGAGCAATCGGTGCCGACGGGCAACAGGCGTTTGCCGCTGCGCTTGCGGCCGTTTGCCACTGGGTAGGTTTCCGTCGGGTGGCGCACGTCAAACAACGAACGCCCCAGTTTTGCCGCCAGCTCGCGCAATTCCGGCACGTCAGCGAGTTTGTTGTGCAACCCGGCGGCGAGATCCATGCCGCTCTCCAGCGCTTCACGTAAAATGGCGATCCATTGCTGAGAAATAATGCCGCCGCGGTTGGCCACGCCAATCACCAGCGTTTGTGCTCCGGCAGCACGCGCTGCGGCGATGTCGAGATCCGGCAGACCGCAGTCCGCGTGGCAGTCTGCCATGCGGTATTGACCCACACAATATTCAGGGTGCCACTGCTTGATGCCGATAGCGACCTTGGCGGCTAACTGATCGTGCGCATCACCAAGAAAAAGCAAATAGGGCTTTTTGATATCCATTATTTTTCCTCATTAAATGTTGACGTAATAAATGATAAATCGCTATCAGGCGCGTCAGTGATTGTTATCTGGATAACAGCTGATTACCTTTGATAATATTCATGGGGGTTTTATTGTCAATATGGCGATATTTTTAGAATAATACACTGCAATGATGGCGATTTGTGGCGATTGAATAAGTGTATTGTTTTTAATGGTGGTGTTTTAGTCCGCGTTGTGCGTAATTTTGTTATTTCCTCGGTTTTTTATAAAAATGCGCGACCATACTGTTTTCTTATTCTTTTTATTATGTTGTTTTTTAAGTATTTTTTGTTTGTTGTTGTCTGCTTCATTTTGGCGCAATGCCATAAAATTGGGCCCACTAATAATGCAGGGGGTCATTATTTTTCAATCGGCGTCTGAGGTTTATTCACGTTACTCATATCATCGCGTTAAAAAAAAGAAAAAGTAATGACAAGTGTCTATGGCGTTTTGAAATAATATGCTGAACCATGAAGAGTGATGGCAAATGTCAGCATAAAATTTGGCGATAAGCGCTCTCGCTTTAAATTTTTCTTGTTCGTCCTCTCGACAGCCAACAATTTCTACGATAGCGTAACAATTAGCTCACAAGGGCTAAGCGTCGCTCGGATGGTCCGGGCGCTCACGTATCTTGAGGATGTTATGGCTGATTCCAATTCTCCGCGCCGTTTTACGCGCATCGATCGTCTTCCCCCGTATGTATTTAATATTACCGCTGAGCTGAAAATGGCTGCCCGCCGTCGTGGCGAAGACATCATTGACTTCAGTATGGGTAACCCGGATGGGCCGACACCGCCTCACATCGTCGAGAAACTGTGTACGGTAGCGCAGCGGGATGATACCCACGGCTATTCCACTTCACGCGGTATTCCGCGTTTACGCCGCGCTATTTCGCGGTGGTATGACGAACGTTACGGCGTCGAGATCGATCCAGAAAGTGAAGCCATTGTCACGATTGGCTCCAAAGAAGGGTTGGCACACCTGATGCTGGCAACGCTGGATCACGGTGATACCGTATTAGTGCCGAATCCCAGCTATCCCATTCATATCTACGGCGCGGTGATCGCGGGGGCTCAGGTGCGTTCTGTGCCGCTGGTGGAAGGCGTTGATTTCTTCAACGAGCTGGAAAGGGCCATCCGCGAAAGTATTCCCAAACCCAAAATGATGATTTTGGGCTTCCCCTCAAACCCCACGGCGCAGTGCGTTGAGCTGGATTTCTTCGAGCGCGTTGTGGCGCTAGCGAAGCAGTATAACGTGCTGGTGATACACGATTTGGCCTATGCCGATATCGTGTACGATGGGTGGAAAGCCCCGTCTATCATGCAAGTGCCGGGCGCGAAGGATATCGCCGTTGAATTCTTTACCTTGTCCAAAAGTTACAACATGGCCGGGTGGCGCATCGGCTTTATGGTGGGCAATAAAGAGCTGGTGAATGCGCTGGCGCGCATCAAAAGTTATCACGATTACGGCACCTTCACGCCGCTGCAAGTCGCCGCCATTGCCGCTCTTGAAGGGGATCAGCAATGCGTACGCGATATTGCCGAGCAATACCGTCAACGCCGCAATGTGTTGGTGAAAGGGTTGCATGAAGCGGGATGGATGGTGGATGAGCCCAAAGCGTCCATGTACGTCTGGGCGAAAATCCCTGAACCTTATGCGCACCTTGGATCGCTGGAGTTTGCCAAACGGTTGCTGGCAGAGGCGAAAGTATGCGTCTCTCCCGGCATCGGTTTTGGTGATTATGGCGATACCCACGTGCGCTTCGCGTTAATTGAAAATCAGGATCGTATTCGTCAGGCGGTGCGCGGTATCAAGGCTATGTTCCGTGCCGATGGACTTCTCTCTGCTGGAAAATCATCGGTAGCCTGATCGTCATGTCCTCTTTCTCCCCGGTGTCCGCCGGGGAGATGCTTTTGCGTGTCCCGTCTCTTTTTTTTCATTTTGTGAGCAAAATGGGTTTGGCATTACGCCATCGCGCGAGTGGTTTTGCTACACTCCTCCTCCGGTTTTCATTACAACAAAAGATGAGAGTAGTCATGCGGTCCCCTTTGTTGACGTTTTCAGCAGTCACCTTGTTGTGCATTACGCTGGTCGGTTGCCAGGCACCGACGCGCTCCAGTACGCCGGCATCGTCAGTGTCTTCGGTCACTGCTGCCGAGCAACTGAATCAGATTGCATCGTTGCTGGCGGCAAGCCGTTATTTGAAATCCCAATGCAATCGTAGCGATGTTCCTGACGACGGCACGCTCCAACGCGCTGCGCTGGCGGTGGCACAGCAAAAAGGGTGGAACACCGCCCACTTCACACAGTTGGCCTCGCGCAGCGAAAACCTGTATCAAGGGTTATTGCAGGATGGCACGCCCAAAGAGGCGCAGTGTTCAGAGTTCAACCGCTCATTGGCCCCGTTTATTGATTTCATCAGAAAAGATTTCAGGTAATACGTCTCGCAGTACGCTGCCGGGCGCTATTCAGCGCCCGCCTCTTTGATATCGCCACCCGGCCAGTCAGACAGTGCATCCAGAATGAAAATCTCGCCATCGGCATCGAATAACGTGATGTCCTGCTGAATCTGTTCGATAACCAACCCTTCCATTGGACTTTCTCCTTCCCGATAACGTACGCCATTGAGGGTGATGCTGCGTTGGGACGGATCCGAGGTGAACACGTGCGCGCTATAACGCAGCGGCGGCACCTGCCCCTTTTCGACTTTTGCCGGTTTTGGGGCTACCGCAGGGGAGGGCACCGGATCGGCCTTCAGGGCTGGCGGCGGGGGGACGGGAACGGCTTGTGCCACTGAGGGTGCATTCTCGCTCGGTGGGGATTCACTGTGCTGTTGCGCTGCGATAGTGGGCGCTACAACGCTCGCGGGCCTTTCTATCCAGCGTTGGTGAGCGAACCACCCGAGTGATAGCAGCAATAGCGCATAGGTCGCCAACAAATATCCCGGCATCACATAGGTTGCTGTCAGGGGCATACGTGGCGAAAGGCGAGGGCTGGCTATGGGTTCCACGAGGGATTTTCCTTATTACATTCAACATGTGCCACTGTGCGTCAGGCTAGAGGCGAAAGGCCGCATTCACGAGATGTCTGTCTTGACGGTTTCTTTACATGCCCGATTTTATGGCAAATGAACAGCGCTAAATGCTTTTACCTGATGGTTCTGTGACAGAAATTGGATTTCATGAAAAAGTCATAATCTACCTTTGCGCTACTAATGAAACCTTGAGCTTAGTCTCAAAAAAAAGGCGTAGATATGCTTTAATGACCCTGCTAATGAAATAGTGTTTTATTAATAAAGATATATCGTTTCTTTTGTGTAATGTACTGCATGGTGGTCAATAAATGATGTGAAAAATTTACATGTAAAAATGTAAGTAACTTTTACATTAAATAAAATTTAACAACCACAAGCCATGGTAACCCTTGGTCAGGGTGTTTTTTTGTCTAAATAATCAAAATATATCAAAGAATCTAAAGAATAATTTTTATATGCGGTGAAAAAAAACCGCAGGGCATTATGTTGCCTTTTTTTGTCACAATACTGAGGGATAAACTTTATGTTAGTCAAAAATAGTCGGCGTTTCCGCTATAGCGTTCTGTGTGTCGCATTGTCATCTTTATTTTTATCAGGATGTGATAACAGTTCATCGCATACCGAACTGACGAATGACACGCTACCGGTTAAAACTGCTCCGTTTGGTTGGACCGCGCAGTATAAAGATGTTGATGGCACGGCAGCAGCCACAACCGGAGGTGAAGGGGCGCGGGCTGAAAGTATTTACGTCGTGAGTTCTCGTCAGGAATTGAAAGATGCACTTAGCAATGTGCGCAGTCCTAATTACCTTGCCGGGGATGCCGCGGCGGAGCTGGCTGCCAAGCTCGAGCCAAAAATTATCTATTGGGTTGGCACCATTCGTGGTGATGATTTGGGCAATGGTACCTATGCGGACGCCACCTATTACAAAACCAAGCCCAATAAAACCACCTTTGATTTTGACCTGTATGTGAAGGCGTTCGATACGGATTATATGGCGCAACTGCAAGCGACAATCAATGCCGGTGGCGCAGAGGCTGCAGCGGCGCAGACCGAACTCACGCTGCTGAAAAAACAGAACGGTCAGCGCTCGCAATATGCCAACAACCAGAAAGCGCAGATCCAGTTTCAGGTGCCGCCCAACACCACCATTTTAGGTGTAGGGCAAGATGCAAAGTTGGAAGAGGGCTATCTGTCAATCAATACCCTGAGCCATACCTTCAACAAGACGGATAACAGCAACATCATTATTCGTAATATTACCTTCCAGGCACCGCGTGACTTTGCACCCGCTTGGGATGCCAGTGACGGTGCATCAGGGAACTGGAACGCGCGTTATGATGCAGTGTCAATCAATGCCAGTAAGAATGTCTGGATCGATCACTGTACCTTTACCGACGGTGAGCACCCAGACAGCAAAGAGCAGGTGCTGTTTGGTAAACATATTCAACGTCACGACGGTTTGCTGGATATCGAAGACGGCGCGGATTACCTGACTATCTCTTATAACGTTTTTGAAGAGCACGATAAAACCACCATTATCGGCTCGGGCGACGGTGATAAGGGAGAATACCGCATTACCTTTGAAGGTAACTTGTGGAGCAATTTAACCCAGCGTGCACCGCGTGTGCGTTTTGGTCAGGTGCATCTGGTGAATAACTACCACCGTGGTGCTTCCGATGCGGATTACCCCATTCTTTATTCCATCGGTATGGGGTTTGCCTCTTCTATTTTATCCGAAGGAAACGTTTTTAATTTCCAAGGGGCCGGTGCAGAGGAAAGTACCATTATTGGTGCCTATAAAGGCAGCAAGTTTAAAGATAACGGTTCCTGGTTTAATGGCGCGCAGGCTAAAAACTTGAACCAGATCGCTATTGAAAAATGTACAGCATTGCAAGAACAAGAAAAAGCCGCTGCGGAGAGTGCAGGTAAAGTACCAGGAGATTGGGCATTAGAAACCTGTACCAATGAGATTGGTTGGGAACCGCCATACACCTATGCCGTGGGTAAATCTATCGCCGCCGTCGAAAAATATGTTTTGGAAAATGCGGGCGCAGGAAAATTGTCAATATCGCTGCCTGACTAATTATTCGCCAGGGATGGTTTCAACACCGCTTTTTAGGGCTAGCAATAGAACAGTTAATATTCACTATGACACGGGAAATGATTTTATGACGCAATTTTTACCCAGAACCCGATTAACGTTGTGCACAACCTTAGTATTAGGGGGACTGTTAGCGGGCTGTGATAATAACTCCAGCCATACCGTGGATCGATCTGCCGCACCGCAGAAATTGCAGGTGCCGACACTGGCCTTTGATGACACCTCGATTACGCTCGCGTGGGAAAAACCTACGACCGCAAGCGGTGAGATCAAAGATTACAACGTCTACATGAACGGTAAGCTGCTGGGCAGCACGCTGGACAACCAGGATAAACACTCACCTGCCAAACCGTACATCGATAATTTCTACACCAAATTTGATGCAGATAACTGGCACGTGCGCGTCAAATTCCACAACTTCACCGCCGACAGCACGGACGGTTTGAAACCGGATACCGAATACAAGTTTACCGTGCGTACCGTCTATGCCGATGGCAAAGAGTCGGTAGACAGTGAAACCCTCACGCAACGCACCAGCAAAACACCGCATGTGATTGATGTTAAAGCAGAAGGTGCGGTAGATAATGGTACAACGGTAAATACCACGATCATTCAACAAGCGATCGATTCCTGTACCATCCAGGTGTATCCAGAAGGGTGTAAGGTGCTGCTGAGTGGCGGTGTGTTTAAAAGCGGTGCGCTATTCCTGCACAGCGACATGACCTTTGAAATTGCGGAAGGTGCCAAACTGCTCGGCTCCGAAAATCCGGCGGATTATCCGGTAGCAAAAGGCTATTACCTTTACCCGTACCTTATTCAAGGCGAGATGCTGACCAAACGTCCTCCGTCTCTGCTTAACGTGCTGGAAGCTAACGATCACGGTCATACGGAAGCGGGAACGTTCAAAAATATCCGTATCGTGGGTAAAGGCAGCATTGACGGCAATGGCTGGGTGGCAGGGCTGAGTACCAGCAAACCTGCTGCAACCTTCACCGATGAACTGGGTAATGAACTGCCGCAAATTCGTGCCAGTAGTTCGACCAAAGTCAGCAGTGACGGTATTCTGGCGAAAAACCAGACGCAAGCTGCCATCGATGAAGGTGTGGCACTGGACGATGCCTATAAAAACCGCCGCTCATCCATGATGACGCTGCGTGGCGTAAGCAACCTCTATGTGGGTGGCTTGACGGTGCTGAACCCGGCCTATCACGGTGTGATGGCGCTGGAATCAGAAAACGTGGTGATGCACGGTCTGCAACACAAAACCTATGACGGCAACAACGCCGATGGTATTGAGTTCGGTAACAGCCAAAACGTCATGGTGTTCAACAACTTCTTCGATACCGGGGATGACAGCGTCAACTTTGCCGCAGGTTATGGTGCGGGGGTTGAAGAGTTTAGTCAGAAAGCCCAAAGCGGTGCCTGGATCTTCAACAACTACTTCCGTGAAGGTCACGGTGCGGTGGTTGCAGGAAGCCATACCGGTGCCTGGATCGAGAAGATTGTGGCTGAAAACAACGTGATGTACCTGACAGACGTCGGTCTGCGCATGAAGAGCCGTCCGTATTACGGCGGTGGCGCGCGTGACGTGTTGTTCCGTGATAACGCGATGAAAGATATCGGCGGCAACGAGCCGTTTATTTTCACCATCGCTTACAGCGCGGATACCAACGATACCCTGCCTGCCAAAGAACCGGCTCAGTTCCGCGATATCACTGTGTACAACATCACGATCGATGGCTCCAACAAGAAGAGCAGCATCGCGGTGGATGGTATGACTCAGGCAGCAATGGATACCGCGTATGGGTTTGATCTAGGTCGCGACGCGTACCATAAGAACTTCGATTTTGAAGATGTGAAGTTCCGCAACGTCAAAGCGACGGCCATTGGCTTCCTGCATGACAGCCAGTTCAAGAACGTCACGTTTGACAACGTATTGAACGGTGCGCAGGCCTGGAGCTTCGGTGAAGGGGTTTCCAACGTCAAGGTCAAAGACAGCGTGAATGATCAAACCATCACCACGACGGGTGCGCAAACCATCACGCTTGATGGCGCAACGCAGTAAAACCGTGCAGTAAAACCATGCAGTAAAATCGTAGTGTAACGCTATCCCCACGTCAGCAATGGCGTGGGGAAAGGAGAATGTATCAGGTGATGCAACAACGCGTACAACATTTGCTGTCAATCGGCGCGCGCCTGCCTTCCTCTTGGCTCAGGCTCGGGATGATGGGGTTACTGTTGTTACTGATTTGCCAACAGCTCGCCGTCTGGACCTGGCGCGTGTTGTTGCCAGCGCAACCGATGGTGAACGCTGTCTCTCTCTCGCCTGCACACGCCACGTCAACACCGTCACAAACCACTGTGTATACGCTGTTTGGTCGCTCTCCCAGTGCGACGTCGCTCAAGCCCGTTCCAGAAGGCGTACTGGAAGGGGATATTCCTGTTTCTTCCCTGCAACTGACCGTGACCGGCATTCTGGCAAGCCGACAGACCGATCGCGCCATTGTGATTATCGCCAAAGATGGTCGGCAATTCAGCCGTGGCGTCGGTGACGCCGTTCCTGGCTATGAGGCCCGGATTGTGACCATCTCTGCCGATCGTATCGTACTTGAACATCAGGGGCGTTATGAAGCGCTCTACCTGTATCGTGATGAAGTGGGTGCAACCAACCATAACAGCAGCACGTCCAAGCCGCCTGCGGCGGCACTGAGTGTAGTACGTAACACGCTGAAATCAGAACCGATGAAGGTGATGGAATACCTCGCGATTGTCCCTCAGATGAAAGATAACGCGCTGGCGGGATATCGCCTGAATCCGGGGAAAAAAACCGAACTGTTCTATCGCCTGGGGTTGCATGACAACGACCTGGCGGTGGCGCTCAATGGCATGGATTTGCGTGATGCGGAGCAAGGGCAACAAGCCATGGCGCAATTGCCGCAGTTAAGCGAATTGACGTTGACGATAGAGCGCGACGGACAGCGCCAGGATATTACGCTGACCCTTGATGGGGCTGCGGATGATGAGAGTGAACAGCACGCGGGCCGAGATGAGCCGTAACGGGAGACGAACAGGTGGCGCAACGTGTTTTTAGCAAAGGGCGGCGGATGACTGGCTTGCGGTTGGCGGGGGCGGGCCTTCTCATGATGGTTTCTGCCTGGTGCTGGGGCGCGGAATTTTCCGCCAGCTTTAAAGGGACGGATATTCAGGAGTTCATCAATACCGTCAGCAAGAATCTGAATAAAACCGTGATTATCGATCCTGCGGTGCGCGGTTCTATCACGGTGCGCAGCTACGACATGATGAACGAAGAGCAGTATTACCAATTCTTCCTCAGTGTGCTGGACGTGTACGGTTTTGCCGTGGTGCCGATGGATAACGGTGTGCTAAAAGTGATTGCCGCCAAAGATGCCAAAACTTCATCGATACCGGTCGCGACGGACAAGCAACCGGGTATCGGTGATGAAGTGGTGACGCGTGTCGTGCCGGTGAATAACGTTGCCGCCCGTGATTTAGCACCGCTGTTGCGCCAGCTCAATGACAATGCAGGCTCTGGCAGTGTGGTGCATTACGAACCGTCTAACGTGCTGCTGATGACGGGTCGCGCCGCGGTGGTGAAACGCCTGATGGAGATCGTTGAACGTGTCGACCGCACCGGCGATCGCAACGTGGTGACGGTGCCGCTCTCCTACGCCTCGTCTGCCGAAGTGGTGAAACTGGTTAACGAACTGAATAAGTCTGACGAAAAAACCGCGCTGCCGGGGGCGATGACCGCCAACGTGGTGGCGGATGAACGGACCAATGCGGTGTTGGTGCGCGGTGAGCCTAAATCGCGCGAACGGGTGATCGCCATGATCAAACAGCTCGACAGGCAGCAGGCGGCGCAGGGTAACACCAAGGTTATTTATCTCAAGTTCGCCAAGGCCGCTGATTTGGTGGAAGTACTTACCGGCGTTAGCGACAGCTTGCAAAAAGATCAGCAAACGACGCAGCCGGGTACCGCGCTACGCCGCGATATCTCCATTAAAGCGCATGAACAGACCAATGCCTTGATCGTCAATGCCGCGCCGGATGTGATGCGCGATCTGGAGCAGGTGATAAACCGTCTCGATATCCGTCGTCCGCAGGTGCTGGTAGAGGCGATCATCGCCGAAGTGCAGGACGCCGATGGCCTTAATCTCGGTATTCAGTGGGGCAATAAACACGCCGGGATGACGCAGTTCACCAACACCGGGCTACCGCTTTCCACCGTGGTGACCGGCGTGGATCAATACCGCAAAGATGGCACCATACCCACCGCGCTGGGTGCTGCGCTTGGCAGTGCTAACGGTTTAGCCGCCGGGTTCTACCAGGGCAACTGGTCGATGCTGCTGACTGCCATTTCCAGCGACAGCAAAAACGATATTCTGGCAACGCCAAGCATTGTCACGCTGGACAACATGGAAGCCAACTTCAACGTCGGCCAGGAAGTGCCGGTGCTGGCGGGATCGCAGACCACGGCCAGCGATCGTATCTTCAACACCGTTGAGCGTAAAACGGTCGGGATCAAACTCAAGGTCAAACCGCAGATCAACGAGGGGGATTCGGTGCTGATGGAGATTGAGCAAGAGGTCTCCAGCGTAGCCGATTCCGCCTCCAGCAGCAGTTCTGAATTGGGCGTGACCTTTAACACCCGCACGGTGAGCAACGCGGTGCTGGTTGGAAATGGTGAGACCGTCGTCGTCGGCGGCTTGCTGGATAAGAGCACTACCGAGAGCGCATCACGCGTGCCGTTATTGGGCGATATTCCGGTGATTGGTGCGCTGTTCCGCTCCAACAGCAAACAGATCAAGAAACGTAACCTGATGCTGTTTATCCGGCCCACCATCATCCGCGATCGCCAGCAGTACCAAACGGCGTCCAGCGATAAATACCGCTCATTCAGCGAAGAACGCGGGCAGCAACGCGAAGGGGATAACCGCGATAACCTGCTGCATGACAAACAGCTGCGCTTGCCTGGCAGCGGTAACACACAAACCTTCGTTCAGGTGAAAACCGCCCTTAGCGCGCTCTACCCCACGGGGGGCCGATGAGCGAGCTTAACGCCAGCATGCAGGAAGGGCGGCCCCTCTTGCCTTTTGCCTACGCGCGCACCCACCGCATCTTGCTGTTGCAGGATGGCGCAATGCAGCAGCACAGCCTGATGTGTGATGCGACGACAACGGCAACCGCGTTGATGGAGGCACGTCGCGTGGCGGGCAGCGCTTTTTCCGTAGCCTGTGTCAGTGCACAAGAGTTCGATCGGCAATTGATCGTTTGCTATCAGCGTGATTCCGATGAAGCGCGGCGTTTGATGGAGGATATTGGCAATGAAATGGATTTCTACACGTTGGTGGAAGAGTTGCCAGACAGCGACGATTTGCTGGACGCTGACGATGACGCGCCGATTATCCGTCTGATCAACGCCATGCTGACCGAGGCCATCAAAAACAAAGCCTCAGATATTCATATTGAAACCTACGAACGGCACCTGTTAATCCGTTTTCGCGTGGATGGCGTGCTGCGCGAGATTTTGCGCCCGCAACGCAAACTGGCGTCACTGCTGGTATCGCGTATCAAAGTCATGGCGCGGCTGGATATTGCCGAAAAACGTATTCCACAGGACGGCCGTATGGCGCTGCGCATTGGCGGGCGTGCCGTTGATGTGCGCGTCTCCACCTTGCCTTCCAGCCACGGCGAACGCGTGGTGCTGCGTTTGCTCGACAAGAACAGCGTCCAGCTCGATCTCGCGGCGTTGGGCATGTCGCAAGCGTTGCGACAACAGATTGATACACTGATCAACCGTCCGCACGGCATCATTCTGGTGACCGGGCCGACCGGTTCCGGTAAGAGTACCACGCTGTATGCGGCGCTGAGCCGCTTAAATGCCACCGAGCGCAACATCATGACGGTGGAAGACCCCATCGAGTATGAGCTGGAAGGCATCGGACAGACGCAGGTCAACACCAAGGTTGACATGACCTTTGCTCGCGGCCTGCGCGCAATTTTGCGTCAGGACCCTGACGTGGTGCTGGTCGGCGAAATTCGTGACGGCGAAACCGCGCAGATAGCGGTGCAGGCCTCACTCACCGGCCACCTGGTGCTCTCAACCCTGCACACCAACAGCGCGCTGGGGGCGCTGTCGCGCTTACAGGATATGGGTATCGAGCCGTTTCTGCTCTCCACCTCGCTGCTGGCCGTGTTGGCGCAGCGGCTGGTGCGCACCCTGTGCCCTGACTGCCGTGAAGCACACCCGGTTAATGCCGTGCAGGCGCAGCAAATGAGCATTACGCCACACAGCACGGTGTATCGGGCCGTTGGGTGCGCGCAGTGCAACTTTACTGGCTACCGGGGTCGTACCGGGATCCATGAACTTTTACTGGTGAATGACGACGTTCGTGCTGCCATCCACCGTGGCGACGGTGAACTGGCGATTGCCCGCCTGCTGGGGCCGGAACGTCTTACCATTCGCCAGGACGGTATCAACAAGGTGTTGGCCGGTTTAACCACCTGGGAAGAGGTCATTCGAGTAACGCAGGAGGAGTGAGATGGCGCTGTTTCACTATCAGGCATTGGACGAGCACGGAAAACGCTGTCGCGGCAGTCAGGAGGCCGACTCGGCTCGCCATGCGCGACAGCTACTGCGCGAGCGGGGCCTGACGCCATTGGCATTAAACGAGGGGCAAGGCAGCGGCGGCGCATCCGCGACACCGCGTTTTTCGCTGCGCCGCGCCACGCGCATCAGTGCGGCGGATTTGGCGTTGTTAACGCGCCAACTGGCCACGCTGGTGGCAGCAGCGTTGCCGTTGGAAGAGGCGCTGGATGCGGTGGCGCGTCAGAGTGAAAAACCGGCCTTGAGTAACCTGATGAGCGGCGTGCGCAGCAAAGTGATGGAAGGGCATTCACTGGCGGAGGCGATGAAAGCGTTTCCCGGCTGCTTTACCCGTCTCTACTGCGCCATGGTTGCCGCAGGGGAGACCTCGGGCCATCTGGATACGGTGTTGAACCGGCTGGCGGATTACACCGAACAGCGCCAGCAGATGCGCAGCCGCATTCAGCAGGCGTTGATCTACCCGTGCGTATTGACGGTGGTGGCCATTGCCGTGGTCAGTATTTTGCTGTCCGTCGTGGTGCCGAAGGTGGTCGAACAGTTTATTCACATGAAACAGGTGTTGCCGTTGTCAACCCGCGTGCTGATGGGTTTGAGCGATATGGTGCGCAGCGCCGGGCCGTGGATTGCCATTGCGCTGGTGGTCGGTGCCTTGGTCGCCCGGGTACTGCTCAAGCAGGAAACGCGTCGTCTGGCCTATCACCGCCGCCAGCTCGGCATGCCGGTGATTGGGCGCATTCTGCGCGGTCTCAATACCGCGCGCTATGCGCGTACGCTCAGCATTCTTAACGCCAGCGCGGTTCCGCTGTTGCAGGCGATGCGCATCAGCGGCGATGTGATGAGCAATGATTATGCGCGCTATCGCTTGTCGCAAGCCACGGAGGCAGTGCGCGAGGGCGTCAGCCTGCACAAAGCGCTGGAACAAACGGCACTGTTTCCGCCGATGATGCGCCACATGATCGCCAGCGGTGAACGCAGCGGTGAGCTGGACAGCATGCTGGAACGGGCGGCAGATAATCAGGACAGGGAATTCAACGCGCAGATGTCCATGGCGCTCGGGCTGTTTGAACCGTTATTGGTGGTGACGATGGCGGCCGTAGTGCTGTTTATTGTGCTGGCCATTCTTCAGCCGCTGTTGCAACTGAATACCATGATGAGCATGTAACGTAATCCCCGATCTAGGGGGTAAGGAATAAGGAAGACAATATGCAACAACATAACCCTACCCACCGCCAGTCAAGGCGGCGTCGCCCTGCTCAGCAGGGGTTCACGCTGCTGGAAATCATGGTGGTGATTGTGATCCTCGGGGTACTGGCGAGCATGGTGGTACCCAGCCTGATGGGCAACAAAGACAAAGCGGATCGCCAGAAAGCGGTGAGTGACATAGTGGCACTCGAAAGCGCATTGGATATGTATCGTCTGGATAACCAGCGCTACCCGTCGACGGAGCAGGGGCTGGTCGCGTTGGTGAAAAAACCGGTGATCCAGCCTGAGCCGAAAAATTACCAGCCGGACGGCTATATTCGGCGTTTGCCGCAAGACCCGTGGGGCGCGGATTATCAACTACAAAATCCGGGCAAGCACGGCAAACTGGATATTTTCTCTCTTGGGCCGGATGGCATGCCGGGCACCGAAGACGATATCGGTAATTGGAATATCGGTGGCAAATAGCGTGGGTAGCGCAAGGTAGGGCAGGATGGAAAAGCAACGCGGGTTCACACTACTGGAGATGATGTTGGTTGCTCTGCTGGCAGGGATTGCTGCCAGCCTGGTGATGATGGCCTTTCCTTCCGACAGGCAGAGTGACAGTGCCTGGCAGATGGCCTATTTCCGCGCGCAGCTTGATTTTGCCGTGGAAGAGAGCCAACTGAACGAACATGTGCTGGGTGTGCGTATTTATCAGAACCGGTGGCAGTTTATCGAGCTGTTGCCGAATGACGGTGGTGAAACGTCACGCTCGCACAGCGATCAGTTTCTGGGCTATCACTGGCAGCCCTGGCGACCACAAAGCATTACCCCCTCTGCGACGTTACCCGCACGCTTGCGCCTGGAACTGCAAGATATCAAAAGTAAAAAAGCGCTAAAACGCAATGCCCACGACGAGGTTTCTAACGGGCGTGACGATGAGCCTGACATTCTGATCTTGCCCGGCGGAGAAGTCACGCCGTTTCGTCTGGTGTTCAACGCCGAACCGAAAACGCAGAACGCCTGGGTACAGGTGGATGCCGTCGGCAACATCATGACCTCGCAGGATGTGCAAGAAAAACGCACGACGATGCAGGGGGCGCGGTTATGAAACCGCAGCAGGGTATGACGCTGCTTGAGGTGATGGTGGCGTTGACGGTGTTTGCGTTGGCGGGGCTGGCCGTGATGAAGACCGCTATCTACCAGGTCAGCACCCTGAACCGCCTGGAACTGAAAACCTTCGCAGGTTGGGTGGCAGAAAATCAGCAGGTACAGTTGAAGCTGGAGAAACGCTGGCCGGAAACGCGCTGGGTCAGCGGTGTCAGTTCTCAGGGCGGGGAGCGCTGGTTCTGGCGTTGGCAAGGCGTAGAAACCGGTGATGCGCAATTTCGCGCGCTGGATGTTGAAGTGCGACGTGACAAAAACAGCAGCGCGGCTGACGCCGTGCTGCGCAGTTATGTGGTGAAACAATGAAGGGCAGAACTGCCCGCGTTGACGGTGTAACCGCAAGGCCATCGCACGCACAGCGCGGTTTTACGCTGGTCGAGATGCTGCTGGCTATCGGCATTTTTGCCGCGTTGAGCGTTAGCGCCTTTCAGATACTGAACGGCGTGATGCGTAATGATGAAATTTCAGCGCGCAAGGCGCAGCGGCTATCGGAGTTGCAGCGGGCGTTTGGTCAGGTGGAGGACGATCTTTCACATATTATTGCGCGTCATGGTCGAGGCAGTGCTGCGTTCTTCTTTACTGGCAGTAAGCAGATGCAAAGCGAAGACGACTATCTGCGTTTCACACGCAATGGCTGGCTTAATCCGCTGGGTATTTTACCGCGCAGCGAATTACAGAGCGTGGCGTATCGATTACGTGATAACCAACTGGAACGGCTGTTTTATCGCTATGTCGATCCTATTCCCGGTGAAAAGCCGGAACAGAAAGCGATATTGACCCAGGTGGAGGGGTTTCGCTTACGTTTTTACGGCAGTAACGGCTGGCAGAAATCCTGGAGCAACGCCGCGCAGTTACCGCAGGGGATTGAGGTGATTTTAACGCTGCGCGATTACGGTGAAGTGTCACGCATGTTCCTTATCGCGCCGGGAGAGAAAACATGAGGTCGCGCCAGCGCGGTGTCGCCTTGTTGGTGGTATTGCTGATCCTGGCGCTGATGGTGACGGTCGCCGCCAGCATCGCTGAACGACAAGGCAAGGTGTTTATGCGCACCGACCGCCAGTTGGGGCACCAGCAGGCTAAATGGTATGCCCTTGGCGCGGAAGCCTTTGTGGGCAAAGTGATCCTGCGTGATGCGTTGACCACGCCGGAACGTACCACATTGTCGCAAAACTGGGCGCAGCGTGGACGCCAGTT
Source organism: Candidatus Symbiopectobacterium sp. NZEC135 (assembly GCF_025962695.1). Lineage (NCBI taxonomy): Bacteria > Pseudomonadati > Pseudomonadota > Gammaproteobacteria > Enterobacterales > Enterobacteriaceae > Symbiopectobacterium > Candidatus Symbiopectobacterium sp. NZEC135. Next base: position 239,723 of record NZ_JAGFPF010000001.1, read on the forward strand.
CCCGGTTGAGGGCGGGGAGATCCTCGGCTATGTGCAGGATGGGCTGGCGTGTTTCAACCTGAATGCCCTTAATCAAACCCTCAGTGAGGACAGCACGACGGTCAGCACGCCGTATCCTGCACAGGTATTTCGCTGGCTGCTGATCAATCTTGGGGTCGATCCGGCACAGGCGGTAAACATTGTGGCAGCAGTGCGCGATTGGATTGACGAAGACAGCCAGCCGATGGCGAACGGGGCTGAAGATGAAACCTATATGGCGCTGCCCGAACCCTACCGTGCGGCCAACCAGTCGATGGTGGATATCAGCGAATTGCGCATGGTGCAAGGGGTGGATGCGGCGCTCTATCAGCGTTTGTTGCCGTTTGTTTGCGCACTGCCAACACAAAAGTTACAGATAAATATTAATACCTTACGGGATTATCAGGCACCGCTGCTCTCCGCGTTGTTTCTTAACACGCTAAGCGGTGAGCAGGCAAAAACGCTGTTACAGCAGCGCCCTGTGACGGGGTGGCAAAGCGGCGCTGCATTTTTATCGCAAGACGGTTTTCCCAATATCAATAAAAGCAGTGCGCAGCGGGTGTTGGTGGCGAGAAGCGATTGGTTTTTTGCCCACATGCGGGTTCGCATGGGTGACAGTGGTGATGTCTATCAAACCAGTCTGCTGCATCGGGATGGAAAAACAGTGTCCGTGGTACGACGGTACCCAGGCGGCTACCGCACGGTGAATCCATGAACAGGAACAGTATGAAGACGTTTAATTTTCAACGTATAGTGCCCGGCCGTGCGCTGACCGCTTCACGCCAGATGAGTGACAGTGTGCGAACGTCTGACAAGCCGCGCCTGATCCTGCGGCTGGCAGGCGATGAGTCGGATGTTGAATGGCTGATCGCGCACGGTCGTGAGGGGCGCGTTGTCATGCAAGGGCAGGGCAGTGTAGCGCAATTGCACGAACTGCTGGCGGGGTATCCGGGCATTCACTCTGCCACCGTGCTGGTGCCGACGACCGCCGTGACGTTTCACTCGCTGACGATTGCCCGACAGGCTCGCCGCCAGCTACAGCAGGCACTGCCGTTTATGCTGGAAGAACGCCTGGCCGTTGATGTGGAAACTGTACACTGTGCCGTACTGGCCTGGGACGGCGATCGTGCGACGGTTGCTGTCGTTGCAAAGAGCAAGATGGTGCACTGGATGGCGCTGTGCACCGCGCTTTCTATCAAACCGGATATCATCCTGCCGGATGTGATGGCGCTGCCTTTGCCCGTCACGGGGCTCAGTGCGCTCTGTCACCGCGATCTGTGGCTGTTTCGTCACACAACCGGCGATGGCATGGCGGCAGAGCAGAGCTGGCATGCGGCGTTGCTGGCCGCATTGCCCCAGGCCCATCCCACTGATGAGCCCGATGACGCAGGGGATGACGTCGACCCAGAGATGCCGGTTCTGCACGGTGACAGCTATAGCACCCCGGTACCATCCACCGGTATCTGGGCACCTCAACCCGCCACGCCGCTGCTGCAATTGGCGGCACAGGTATCGACGTTGTCCCTGTCAGGGTTGGATCAGGGGGAGTTCGCACCGGTGAGAGCATGGCGTAACGGGTGGAATGCTTGGCGTGGGGTAACGGCGCTGGCTGGTTGCTATCTGCTGTTGTTGCTGGCCGATGCTGCGTGGCAGCATTACCAGTTGTATCAACAAGCGACTTACTGGCAGCAAGAAAGCGTACGCGTTTATCGCCAGATATTCCCGGCAGAAACCCAGGTCGTAAATCCTCGGGTGCAGATGCAACAGCATTTACAGCAGGCTGGTGGTGAGCGCGATACGCCGCGTCTGCTGCAATCCATGAATCGCTTACAGGCGCTGCTGGGCGAAAATCAGGACATACGCCTGACCACGCTGGCCTATGACGGTAACCGGCGGGAAATTCGTCTGGCTTACAGCGCACCGGCCTATCCTGAGCTGGAGCAGTTCCAGCAACAAGCTGAAACCTATTACCAAATCCAACACGGTGAAATTCGCCAGAATGGCTCACGCGTTGAAGCACAGATGACGTTAAAGGGGCAGCCATGAGAAACGCCGTCATGATGCAGTGGCACCACTATTGGCTCAGCATTACACCGCGTGAGCGTCGGCTGCTGATGCTGGCGGGCAGTGCGTTGGCGCTGGCCGCCTGCTATTTCTTGCTGTGGCAACCCTGGCAGCAGCGCAGTGAGCTGTGGCAGCGCACGCTGGTCAGGGAGCAACAAACGGTCACTTGGTTACGTCAGCAAGCACCGCGTATCGCACAGGCCGCTGCGCCCTCGACACCTCTGGCGGCAGAATCGCGTCATGTCAGTTTGCCTGTGCTGATTTCGCAAAGCAGCAGCCGCTATGGCTTGAAAGCGACACGGTTACAACCGCAAGGGAATCAGGTTGCTGTGACGCTGGAGCGCAGTGATTTTACCTTGCTGATGCAGTGGCTGGGGGAGATGGAACAGTTGGGCGTTAGCGTGCTGCAACTCGACATGAATGCGGTGGACGGTGCGCCCGGCAGGGTGGATATCAGCAAACTGGTGATGGAGCGTGCCAATGAAAGCTAGTGCTCTCAATCGCGACGCAAATAAGGGGCGAACCTTCAAAATGCGAGTGCTGGGAGCGCTCGTGCTGATGCTGGGCTATCTGTTTTTCTTGGCGTTAGATGCACCCGCTCGCTTGCTGACGCGGTGGCTACCGTCGGATGTGGTGGTTAGTGGTATCAACGGCACTGTCTGGCATGGGCAGATTGATGCGGTTCGCTGGCGCGGTAGTGAGGTGGGTGCGGTGAGCTGGGATGTCACCTTCTCTGACCTGATGCCCGCGCTGGCGGTGGCTTTCGATAGTACCAACGGGCCGCGCGGAAAAGGCGTGATCCGAGGCTGGCAGCAGGCACAACTGTTTCAGTGGCAGGTGTCTGTTCCCGCTGCCTACGTGGTGAATAAGCTGCCGCTCATTGTCCCCATCAGCGCGCAAGGGAACGTGCAATTGCGACTACAACACGCCGTTGTCGATCCGCGCGGATGCCAATCACTGTCGGCAACGTTGAACTGGCAGGATGCGACGTTAGGCACACCGCTTGGCACGATTGCGCTGGCTCAGCCGCAGGTACAGCTTAACTGCCGTGAAGGCCGGTTGGAAATGGCGCTGCGCCAGCAATCGCCCTATGTGCAAATTACGGGTAAGGGGAGTTTGGCGGCCAGTGGGGAATACCAGTTTGATGGGAGAGTAGCGAGCGGTGACGCCATGCCGCAAGCGATTGGGCGTATTTTGTCCACGCAGGGTAACGCTGATACGCAAGGTGGCCGTTTGTTGCGTTTTCAGGGGCGTTTGGTGCTTTAACTGCGTGCGGGTGCACAAGCTTGCATTTGTGAATGTTTTACCGGTTGTTGCTCCTTGCAGCCTGTGAAACGATAGCGCGTCAAGGCGATGCCAACCATTACGAGGATGATGATATGCGAGGCACGGCGTGGAACAACTGGTAGCGTTTTCGGAAGCGTATCCTCTGCTCTGGTGCAGTGCGCTTTTGGTGTTGGGGTTGGTCATTGGTAGCTTTCTGAACGTGGTGATTTATCGCCTGCCTGTCATGTTGGAAATGCAGTGGCGTGATGAAGCCGCCTTGAACGTTGATGGCGACGTACAGCTTGCACAGACCCGCTATGATCTGTGGTGGCCGCGTTCCCACTGCCCACACTGCCACCAACCGATCGCGTTGCGTTATAACGTGCCGGTGCTGGGATGGCTGGTGCTGCGCGGGCGCAGCCGCTGCTGTAATCAGCCTATCGCGTGGCGCTATCCGCTGGTGGAAGCGGCAACCGGGATCCTGTTTGTGGCGGCTGGCAGCCTGTGGCCACCAGGCGCCTCGCTGCTGGGGGCATTGACACTGCTTGCCTTTCTTATTGCGCTGGCGGCGATTGATGCTGAGACTATGCTGCTGCCGGATGCGTTGACGCAGCCGCTGTTATGGCTTGGATTGTTAATCAATCTTGGCGATGCTTTTGTGCCACTGGAGAGTGCTGTCATTGGTGCCATGGCTGGATACTTTGCCCTGTGGGTGGTCTACTGGTTGTTTAAAACCCTGACGGGCAAAGATGCGTTGGGGGCGGGTGATTTCAAACTGCTGGCAGCACTCGGTGCCTGGCTCGGATGGCAAGCGCTACCGCAACTGGTGCTGTTAGCGGCATTGGGCGGTTTAGTGATGACCTGCCTGTGGCGATGGCGGCGTGGGGGCGATTTCGATCAGCCGCTGGCGTTTGGCCCCTGGCTGGCGATAAGCGGTGGCATTCTGCTTTTTGTCCCCGGTTTCTCTTTCTGACTTTTTTCACAAACGACACCAACAAAATGGGCTGAGTGATTATTCACTCAGCCCTTATTCATTTCATTTATTCGATTTTATTTATTTATGCTGTTTGGTATCGAACTTGCGATGACCTGTCACTAAATCATCAGCATAAAAGTACCCGCCCACACCATCAGCATGAATGAGATACCCATAAAAAAATACTTCACTGATTGTCATCTCCAGCAAACATACGCCTGCAACGATTCCGATTGTGCGTCTTTTTGGAAAGCATTTACCCCTGCGAACCGACGCAGAGCGAGGGCTTTCCGTCTGTCATAACAGGGCATGCCCATTATGATGGAATCGGCGCTAAATCTACGCCTGGTGGGGGTTGAATATCAATAGGGGGAAGGAGGAAAATGCAATAAATAGCATTAAAAAGCAGCCTGTTCGAGAGCGTCTTTAAAGGAAAAAAAGGCATGCGGTGGCGATTAATGCTACCAATAATCGCACCATTGACAGGAAAACGCGAGAAAGGGGATCAACCCAGAAAAAGCATTTGAAATTGCGCGTTGTCGTTCACTCATCTTACCCTCCATCGCTTCTCATTATCGTTGTGGATAATACTGGCTCCAAAGAGGCGTTTTAACCCTATAATGTGATTTGTCTCGCACTATTTGTTGCGAAGCGAACGTGAGTGCCGTGATAAAACACCAGACACATTAGGGTTGCTTAAACCTGCTATGAAGCCGGTTTCTGAGAAAGGAAAATGCTATGCCGAATCTATTCGAGCCCGTCACTATCGGCGAACTGACGCTGCCTAACCGCATTGTGATGGCGCCGTTGACGCGCATGAAAGCCTTTAACGAAAGAACACCTGGGCCGCTGATGCTGGAATACTACGTACAGCGCGCCAACGCAGGACTGATTATCAGCGAAGCGACCTCTATCTCAGCACAGGGTGTTGGCTATCCCAATACGCCGGGTATCTGGTCTGATGAACAAATTGCCGGTTGGGCGCGCGTCACCGCCGGAGTACACGCCGCCGGTGGAAAAATTGTCTTGCAACTGTGGCACGTCGGGCGCATCTCCGATCCTGTCTACCTTGATGGGAAACTGCCGGTTGCACCGAGTGCGATCGCACCGGAAGGCCACGTCGCTACGATTCGTCCCTACAAGCAGTATGAAGTGCCACGCGCGCTGGAAACCAATGAGATCCCTGCTATCGTTGAAGATTTCCGTCAAGCGGCTGCCAATGCCAAGCGAGCTGGTTTTGATGGTGTAGAAATACACGCGGCCAATGGCTACCTGCTCGATCAGTTCCTGCACGATGGTTCCAACCAGCGAACGGACCGCTACGGCGGCAGCATTGAGAATCGGACCCGTTTTCTGTTAGACGCGGTGGATGCGGTGCTCACCGTTTGGCCTGCTGGTCGGGTGGGTGTGCACCTGAACCTGATGTCCAATACGCACTCCATGAAGGATTCTGATCCGGCTGCGCTGTTTACCTATGTGGCCCAACAGCTTGATGCGCGGCGTTTGGCCTTTATCTTTGGCCGTGAAGATATTGCGGGTAGCACACTTTATGGCCCGTTGGTACGTAAGCATTTTACCGGTGCCTATATTGCCAATGATGGTTTGACGATGGCATCGGCACAGGCGCTGCTGGATGACGGTTGCGCAGATGCGGTGTCGTTTGGGCGTTGGTATATCGCTAACCCCGATCTGGTGCAACGCTTGCGTCTCGGGGCACCGCTCAATGCCTTGAACGCAGAAACTATCTATACCAGCGATCGAACCGGTTACACCGATTACCCCAGTCTGGATGATGCTACTGACAGCACCCAGGACGGTGCGTGATGGCGAGTATCCAATTAACGGTGAATCACCTGTATCAGTTACAAGGTAATGAAAAAAAACCGGCTCATGCGGTGGCTCGGGTCTATGTTGGGGATACGCTGCTAGCAACGGAAGAGATAACGGGAATGACAGAGGATGCAGTCAGCAAGTATCTGCACCATTCGCTCCCTGAAGGGCAAGTCGTGCGTGTCGAGTGGGATTGTGCGGGCGTTACCGCAATGAGCGCCGCTGAGGTGCATATGTGCCCTTGCTGCCACGCAGAGGAGTAAACCGCATCGCGTCATACAGCAGCCCGTGCAGATAAAGCAAATATCAGCGCGGGCACTGAGCCGCCATCAACATTACACGTCGCTTCTGTTTTCCTTACCGAGCAGCTCTTGAATACGCTGGTAGACTTCAGCTGCGGTGAGCCCGCTGTAGGATTCATTACTCTCAAAGTTCAGCACCTGTTCAGGATCCACGCCATGCAACACACCGAGCAGCGCCAGATCTTGTGGAGAAATGCGTTTTCCCGTCAACGAATCAAACATCTCTGATTGTCCATCAGGATATTTAATCACGGAGACCAATTTCCCACCGAACAGAGGAATGCCTGTCATGGTCAATGAATATTCATTACCCGTAGCGGCCTCGTCATCATCTTGTTGTCGCTCGGCCTGCTTTTTCTCAGCAGCATCGCCTCGGGCAGCGCGCGCCTTGTCAGAAGAGAGGGTCACCTTAGTGCTGTTGGCCGGAGAGAACGTGTCGGAAGGGTCTGAGCCAGTAGATGAAGAACCTGTTTTACTCTCAGTATTGACTGCCGCTACCGCATTGGGTGATTTGATCACATCAACGGTAGAGACGTTAGGTTGAAAAGTGGCGCCTTGTAGATTTTGAGTCTGAATATCTGGAATAACCACAATATAACTCCTTTATATATTCATTACTGGCAGTATTTAATGCCAACACGTCACTTTGAAATAAAGCGAAAAAAATAAAACCGTCAGTAAAGTATTTCTGACAAAACAGCCACTTAACATGTTGATGCGCAATCTCAACGCCTTGGGTTTTTAATAGCGTGACGTCCGGGCCAGCAACCACTGGTTATCGATGCTTTAGCCATTACCCGCTGATGCATCGAGCTTATCTGTATGTGCACAGAACACAAACCCTTGAAGTTACTATCGGCCAAAAAAAGAGCTTTTTTAATACTTAAAATGAATAATAGATGATTTCCGTTATTCCGTACGATAACTGCGGATATGGCGCGTTTTTTGATAGTTGTCCAACGCTAATTGGTCAGAACCGTCAATGAACCTAAAGCCAGCGCGATGTGAAAAACCTGATTCTCGCGTGTAGGCCGATCATTTGGGTTTGCGAGAAACATTGTTGCCTGCATCTGCACTTAACTTGATGATATCCCAGAGTGCCAGCGCGGTAATCAGCGCAATCATGGCAAACCCGATGCGAAAACTGACGCCTGGGATGGCAGGCAGCATAAACGTCTCGCTCAGCCAGGCTCCTGAGCGAATACACAGCGCGCCGAGCGTGATACCGAGGCCATTAGCCAATTGTAATGAGGTACTGAAAAGCGTGTTGGCCGAACTCATCTCTTGCGCGGGAACATCGGCGAAGGCCAGTGAACTGATCCCGGTGAATTGCATGGAGCGAAACAGACCGCCTAAAAACAGTATCACCAATGTGACTATCTGCGGCGTATCGGGGCTTAATAGTGCACAGCCTAACAACGAGAGTACACAAAGAATACCGTTACCGATCAGCAATTTTTTAAAGCCAAAATAACGGATAAGCGGTGTTGTTGCAGGTTTCATCGCCAGGTTACCGGCAAAAACCGCCAATACCAACGCACCTGAGTGAAAGGCATCCATACCAAATCCCACCTGAAACATCAGTGGCAGCAGGAAGGGAACGGAACTGATGGTAGCGCGTAAAACAAATCCTCCGCGCATCGTTATGCGGAACGTAGGGATGCTCAACGCCTCAAGGCGAATCAGCGGTGTAGTCGCCGTGCGCAGGTGCTTTATCGCCCAAAACAGAGTGAGCATGCCGGCAACGATGACGGCAAAGGCATATGCCGGGTGGCTCTGCTGCTGGCTAAGCATTTCCAATCCGGAAACCAGGCACAGCATGGTGATCCCGGTGGAGAGAAAGCCCCGATTATCAAACGGCAGTTTCTCTTTCGGTTTCTGATTTGGCATTAAACGCAGCGCGATAATAATGGCGATAATGCCTAAGGGCACGTTGAGGAAAAAAATCCAATGCCAACTGGCGTAAGAGGTGATGAACCCTCCCAATGGCGGCCCAATGATCGGTGCCACCAGTGCGGGCCAGGTGAGTGTGGCTATCGCTTTAATCAACTGGTCTTTTGGCGTGGTCCTCAATACCACCAGTCGACCCACTGGCACCATCATGGCACCGCCAATGCCTTGCACCACGCGTAACAACACAAACTGCGTGGTGGACTCTGCCAGGCCACACAATAACGATGAAAAGGTAAATATCGCCAATGCCACACTGAAAACGGTTCTGGCACCAAAACGCTCTGCAACCCAGCCGCTGGCAGGAATGAGCGCCGCCAGCGTTAACAGATAAGCCGTAATACCAATATTAAGGTCAACGGCAGAAACGCCAAACGCGCGCGCCATATCGGGCAATGCGGTGGCGATCACCGTGCCATCAAGGAACTCCATAAAGAAAGCGCTGGCTACCAACAGGGCGATACCTGAGATGGGGGCCGACGCGGGTTTGCTTTGCTGCTGCGCGGAATCCGATACCGCCATAATTATTCCCCTGACGTTACAATAAAAAAAGATATTATTATTTAATGGTATAACAGCACTAACAAAGGTGTTATACCACTATTGGCTTCAAGGGAAAACGACAAATCCATAGTCGTGATAGGGTTTTTAGGGTGCAAACATTGCACTGCATGTCTGATTTGCATTGCGTAAATCGTGGCCAGGCAAATGACGCATAAGTTTATGTAACGCCGTGCTGTGAAAAAAAAGCCAGGGCATCTTTTGTTGACGTTTGCGTTAAAGAGCCGGTCTCTATAATAGTGTCCGCGTAATAAAGGGTATAACGGCCACAGTCATTGCCATTCAAGAGGTGCTGATGCCCGTGATGCTGTGCAGTGGGGATAGCTCCTTTGTCCAACTCAAGATTTTTATGGTTGAGAAACTGCCTTTTAAGGTGCTTAGCACCCTGATAAAAACCATCAATTAACCCTGCTTTAGGGTCATGCAGGGTTGTTGTCTGGATTTTTCCCTCGTTAATATCGACCTCACATAGCACAAAGTGGCCGCGTAGCCCAAAGCACCCGAGTGGATTACTTTGTGCGATAGGCATTAAGGCTTTTATATTTCCCGTTGGAAATTCTATTTTTATTTCTTCCAACATGGCAGCGGCAGAGTGTCCACCCGATAGCGTTGCTGTATTGCTCTGCTCATCGAGTAGATCGTGGGCTGGAGCAGATATCAGGTAGGTAGTGCCTTCGATCTGTCTACTGCGATAGACGGTTTGTTCTATGGCGTGATACGCCGATGTCCTTCTCAAGGGGGTCCACCCCTCTTCTTTGCTAAACAGTGCATCCAACTGAAGATTAAGCTGTGAGCACGTGAGTTTTTCACCATAGGTGTCGGTCAACACATTGAATATTTCTGCGAGTTTGGCGCGGAAATCACCGAACTGAAAAGACAGGAGTGACTTCATGGCTTCCTTCATGAGCGTCGCACAAGGGGTTTGTGCTAAAGGGGAGGCGACTGGAGAGTGTTGGGGGATTGTATGGTTTGAAATGGACAGTGGCATATTTTTATATCTCACAGAGTGGGAAAAGGCTGTATACGATATGTTCGTGTGGGCAAGGGCGGTAGCGAGCCTTAATAAGGCGATAATGGCGCGGTAGGTCGTTGAGGGGAATAGGGGATAGACCCTGTTCCAGATTCTGGAACAGGGTCAGGGTGTTGGCGATCAACCACTAATTATTTGGCGCTGGAAAGGGCATTGATCGCTTCCCATGACAATCCAAGGTAGTTATTTTTCTGCAATTCAGTTAATCCATACAAGCGTTCACGAACCATATCGAGATTATCTTTGGCGTGGAACAGATAAACCGCAATCAGGTAATCGTAGGTAAATTTGCCGAAACCACTATCGCCGAAATAGGTCTGATAGGCATCATTGATTTCTGCTTTAAACAGGTCCCATTCATCTTCATTGATCATATTACAGGTGAAGCCCCACCGAACCAGCATGGCAGCACGTTGTAAATTGAAGGCGACGTAGGGAAGCGTCGTTTCGTGATGCTTTTCCAACTGTGTTTCTGTTACCGCTGAAAATTTATCCAGAATAGCCAGTGCTTCACCGTAGGCAGATTTGGCTTCCGGTCTGTTTTCTTCCGGCAATGATTGGAGTAATTTGCCAATAAATTCGATCAGCTCGCTGCGTTTTTCGATGTCATAGCTCAGCATCAGATAGTCAAACGCAGAATTATCAATAATGCCTTTTTTATTTGGCGCTTGATTGACGTCGTAGGCCTCACGGCTGTTGAGATAGGATCTGGCATGATCGGCGCGGTTGTTCCTGGTATCACAGATATCCATCAAACCGGATAACTTCACGATCAACGCATCGGCATCATCTCTCAGAGGATAGCGAATGTTGGCGGCTATCCCGTTGGAAAATTGTGGAATGCCATCCTTGAAACCATAGTTGGTTATAATATTCAGCAATAACCGAAGGATCACCCACGCTAATGAAGCACCTATTACCCACGGGAAATAGGTATGTATGCTGTCAAGACGTGTACCTAGCATATTTTCAAGGTAAGGGAGAGAATAATGAATGACCAGGAAAAAAATGGCGATTTTGCCAAGGCCGATAACCAGTTTTTTTATTATAGGTTTATAGATCTCAAACATAAAATTTCCTTATAAATGTCTATTGCACAACGCCACGGTATTAAACAGTTCAACCGGCCCTTTTCCATCATGACCTGAACGAGTAAAACAGAAAGGGGACACGTAAATATCCAGCGACCGCGTGATGCCAGATAACCTTATTGGCAAAATATGTGGCGTGAATCTAACAATTTCATAGGGATAATTCAATGTCAGCGTGATAGCTTCTTTTTTTGCAATTTATTGAACGGCGTAATTATTTAATCTGTTGCTATATTATTGTCTCAATATTTTATTTGTGGCGGATTTTCATGCTAATCCGCTGAGATCTGCCCGGTTAAACAAACATTTTCTATGCAACCGTCGCCCCCGTGTTGCAGGTGTCACTCCCGCAGCGCAAAACAGGATTTCTTGATACCCCTTGCAATGCCTACCACTTTGTGCGTTAATAGCTGCGTCGGTTTGATAAGCAGACATGATCAACGCAGTTTACTAAAGCAGTTCTCACATCTAAGTGCTATCTAAGAGTTATCCTCGATACCCCTTCTTTTTGAGTTTCATCTTTACGCTCTGATTCTACCCTGTTCTCAAGCCCTGTTCGCCGAAAGGCTCATTAAGAAGGTAATAAATATGTCTAACAAAATGACTGGTTTAGTAAAATGGTTTAACGCAGATAAGGGTTTTGGCTTCATTTCCCCGACTGACGGTAGCAAAGATGTTTTTGTTCATTTTTCTGCAATCCAGAGCAACGAATTCCGCACTCTGGATGAAGGTCAGAAAGTTGAATTCTCGATTGAAAATGGCCCTAAAGGCCCAGCAGCCGCGAACGTGGTTGCGCTGTAAGTAAAGGATTGGTTCGTTATTTCTACATTACTTTTAAAATGTCCGTGTTGTCACGGTTCCCAATACAGAACGTCGCACTTTGACGTTTCACCGTGGAACCCGCATGGTGCTAAATGCATTTTTTGCAAATCCATCATGCAAGTGGCGAGCAACAGCGTTGTGCACACTGGGCAGCTAATAAAAACGCCAACATCATTGGCGCATTATTTCTGATCATTTCAGAATAAAAACCTCTGTATAAATAAAACCACACCTGGCGCGTCATTGCTAATTGAACGGGGTGTGGTTTTTTGTATCAATCCACAATCCTGAACGTTATTTCACCCTTCAACGATACGACAGTTTATATATTCCCCCAACAAGCCGCAGAACTTCGGATAAAAATACTTGTTAGTGTAATAGCTCACCAGTATAGTCAGCCTGTTGTCGCAAAATCGGCAACCGGGATTAGCAGCCTGTGTGTACTATCGGCGATACCAGACGCGCCATGCGTCTTTTTTGTATCGTAGCCTCGGCACATCCATACTTTACGAATACTATTCGTAACACAATGGTGGCTCAGGCGGGGCAGCCTTCGGGCTGGCCGGTTTCCGATAGTGCCGGTACTGCTAACCCTGTCTGGGCTACCACCAATTTAGAGATTAGCAGCTCTGGTGGTGGCATCTTTACTACTATCGGAGACTACCGTAATGGTTGCGACCCCTACCCAAACTCAGCCTGAATGTTGCTCTGCCTTTCTGACACAACGATGTGTCGATCTGTTTTCAACCGGTGATTTGCTGCTGGCCGAGAGGGCATGCCATGTTTGATAACGCCCCTCTGGAACTGGAAGACCTCATCGATCAATGCCGCGCGCTTGCTTATGCAATGGTGGAGTTGGATCACCCTGAGGCTAAAGACATTCTTACCTTTATTTTGTCAGAACGGTTGGACTCTCTTTATCGCGCTTTTCACCTGACGTCGGAAGAAAGGGACTATTATTAGTACTCATGGGATGAAGTAAACTTGTAGGAGGACAATACGCGTTTTGCTGGGAGCGCGAGGCAATGAACGTTGACTGGCGTCCCCAGCAGAAACCGAATTGGAACCACTGGAGACTGATTTTGAAGGGAATATTTGGATGTGAGAAATTTTTTACCCGATATTTTACCCGCATTGGCGTAGAATTCTGTTCGAATTATTGGTTCGACTCCTGATCGGTTGGTTTATTGTACATAGATTTCCAGTTTTTGTAATCGCGGTACTCCCATCGTGACCACCTGCCAACTTTTGTTGGTTTAGGTAGTCGTCCGGCCTTTATCTCTGAGTAGAAGAACGTCTTACCAAAGCGCGAATCTTCCATCATGAATTTCAGATCAACAAAAGAGTCATCTCGCATTTCCATCATCACCTCACTTAAATAACCCGAAACACAGCCAGCCCGAACGCGATCGCCACAACGAATTCAAATAGCGTCATGGTTTCCTCCTGTCTCTGAAATGCTCGACCAGACGCTTCACTAGTTCAGCCAGGCACCAAACGAAACAGGCCACGCCGATAAAAGCGAATAGGGCGTTCCTCTGCTCCATGTGCCAACTAAACAGGTATAAAAAAGCCACCGTGACAGTGGCTAATAACCAGTTGGGTAACGGTATGCGGATCATGTAATGCTCCATAGCGCATATAGCGCCCACAAAAAAGCCGCTACAAGAGCGGCTATGGCTAGTGTTGCTGCTGGAGTTGGGCGTTTCATGATTCTTCACCATCTGCCACAATTACCGTGACGTTATATCCGGGATAGTCGCGCATACGGTCTAGATCTTCGATGATGAATCCCTTGAGGAAATCCTTATCATCAACACTCATTCCTATTTCTTGAAGCTCTTCTGCCGTAACCTTCACCGTAATTTCCATCTTCATCTCCAAAAATAAGCCCCGCTATTGCGAGGCTGGTTAGTTGGTGGTTTTTGCTGGTTTGCGCTCATACAGCGGCACATAAACATCGGTATCAGTATCAGCACCGGGCTGTTGTTCAAGCGTGAAGCACATGCCCGTGAATCGGTTCATGTAGCGGGTTGGTGTTGCTGCTGGTGGCTGGGGAGCGGAGTACAACATGGCCCGGTATGCATCTCGCATATTTTGGGAGTCATCATCACTCATTGGTGCAGAGTCCCACGCATTTCGCATTTCTGTTGTTAAATTTTCAGGAACCAGCGCCCAACCTTCCGGAATTACCGGATGGTTGCCCATATTGGTGGCATCAACAGAATGGTTCACTTGTTCGGAATTACCGGACAACTGGAGCATTGCGGCGCGGATATTGATGTGAAGCTCAGAGAAGGCGGCAGAGTGAGCGATAACCCACTCATACATATCATCTGTCTTATCTTTATCACCCAAGTCGTATTGAGACTGCATTCTCAGAAACTCTGCACGGCGCATTTCAGACCATTGCAATAAAGTTCCCATATCAACTACACCGGAATGCTTTATAAATGCATCCAGTGGCTGGCCTTCGATAATTTGTACGGCTGACAGCATCCCTGCTGCTTTCATTCTCTCGTCAATCTCATCCGGCACTACAGGCAGGGGTGGGGCGTTATCCTTCACGTACTGGTCAAGTTCCACTTGATTGGACGGCAACCAATCATCAACCACCTGATAGCTGAGCACCTCGTCATCAACCCACGCGCCCTCATCGTGGTCATAGCGATGTACAACAAATTCCCCATCAGAATCACGCTCTGGTAGCGTGTAACTGTCGTATGGGCCGCCATATGTCGGCACATAGCCAAGCGTCGGATGCTCAATCCACAGGAAGAATTCTCGGCCCGTTACTGGGTCATGATCAGGGCGCCACGCTACAGGCTTCTCCGCCGCCTCACGTCGCTGTAACTCTCGCCGTGCTAGTTCCTCCGCTTCTGCTGCCGGAATCATTACGTTGCTGTCAGCGCCATACGTTTCACGCCACGACGCTATTTTTTCCAGCCTTTCTTTGCTTAAATCAGTCATGGTGTTCACCATCTCAATATGACGGCTTTCTTGCCGTTTACGTGAATATGCTCAGCCTCTGTACAAGTACCAACCGCCGAATTGATTTCGTTATCTTCATCATCGGCCTGCTCATGGTCTTGCCAGACCACAGGAGCGTTTTGAGGCATTCGCTGAAGTTCTTTAATCAACTGTTTCACGGTAAACCCCATCTATTCCCCCTCAACCGGTATTTTCGCGGCTTTGAGAGCTTCAATGACATCCTCACGATAACTACGCTGCCCTGCGTGATTGCCGTCGACAATATCGCTATTCGCACAAAGACACGGGTAAATCGGCGGCAACCTCACCACGCGCGCCCGCTCTGCTGCTAACTGCTGCTCAAGGGATGAGATGCGTTCAGCCATAGCAACAACGGCATCTGCCATCAGATACTTCTCTTCACTAATCGGTTTGTTGGTCATGCTGCACGCTCCAGTCCGATTTCTTCCGCGATTTTGTCCATTGTCTCTTGCGTTTCCCCCAAAGATTTTTCCATCCAGTCAAAGGAAACCAGCAGACCATTTTCAATTACGCCAATATTGAAATCGTCAGATTCAGTTATTTTAAATCCGCTACTGATTGCTTCATTTCGCGTGCTGAACTCTTCAATGTCAGATGAATATTGAATTCCATGACCGCTTTCGTTGCACCAAAGTCGCTGATGAATAACGATGTACTTTTTCACACCTTCCCCTCCCGCAATTGTTGGGCGCGTTTTAATTTTTCGTAATCGTCACGGCAGTATTCGTCACAGAACAGGCCAGCCTTTATGTCACCACGGCAATTGCGACATTTACCCGTGAATATCATCGGAGGCTTTCGATTGGCTAATGCGTGCTGAATATTTAAATCCGTGAGGTCGTTTGCTTCGTCGATAATATCAGCCATTTTCATTACTCCACGATTCAAGCCGGGAGCCGAATTTCTCGCAAAACTCAGCGCGGATATTGCAATACTTCTTGAATTTACCGCGCGCATATTCCTCTGCTGCAATCCAAGCTACTTTAGCCTGAGCGTATTTACATGCGCGTTCGAGTTCACCGGCTGTCTTAGCCGCTGTTAAGTAGAGGTCATTCATGGGGTTATTCCTGATTATTACATGCGATTTAATATCGTTCGCTTTACTTCACTTATCAGCGATAGGAATTGCTCTCTTCTTTCCCTTAGAGCGTTTATTTCATCCATGCAATCATCACGATTTAGGCGGTAGACAATTAATTGGTTGCCATCTGGAAAGTCTGCACAATAGCTTACGAAATCAACCCAGTCTCTTTCCGAGCAATCAAGGTGACCAACCAGTTGCCAGCGATATGCAGGGTCGAAATTACCGCGCTGCAATGTTGCGTAGTGGGTGGGGGCGATAACAGATTTAATCTCTATCACGCCGTCACTACCCACCAATCCATCCGGGCTGTCACCGTATGTATCGTGGTCAAAGAAACCGCCGTTATCGACACCGATGAAGTTAATGTCCTCATACAGCATCCGTGCTATCGGCTCCTGTTCGTGACCACGCTCCATGTGCTCATTTGAAAAGCTGAATTCCGACTTGCAGCCTTTGATTTGCTCCAGTGCAATTTGGAGCGCATAGCGCTTTGCTGGGTCGCCAAACGCTTTCCCTGCGTTAGCCATGATTAACCCGAAATTAGATGCTGTTGCCTTTCCTACGCGCAGCGCTTCCCATTCCTCGGTGTTCTGCTGGATGTCATGCCAAATCATTCCGCCGCCTCCCTGCATTCGCTAATAAGCTGCTTCCGGTGTTCCTCGGACATATCCATGCGCTCAAGCACCTTGCGCAAGTCTCCATCGCGTTTATAGGCTGCTTTGGCGTTGTTCCATGCCTGAATAGATGCCGGTGTCAAAACTGGCTTGGTGACGCGGGTAGGGCTTATGCGCAGTCCTTCCACTGAGCTATTGCCGAAACGTACCTTTGTATCGACATAAACCGTCACTCGCGTACCAGACCAATCTTCAATATAGGGCGAACCGGTCAGCGCTTTCATAGTCTTGCTGTTCGTAGCATTGAGAATCATCGGCTTCAATTTTTCGCCCGGTCGCAGTTCCTTCTCCGCAAAATATGCTGTGTTGAAGACGTCCTTTGTCTTCTTGGTTTTGTCCGTTTCTAGCGTTACTTTTGCTATCGTTAAAACTGTTGGCTCCACAATGTCAGCGCTGCTGAGATAAGGCGAATCGAACGCCTTTCTGTAGTGCGTCTTGGCCTGTTCGCTCATGCTGCATCCTCCCCTTGAAAGTATCTGTCTCTGCGTTCCATCTTCATCTGCTTAATTGCAGCCACATAACACATGTCAGTAATGTATTTCTTGTGGATGTTGTCATAAGCAGCCTCATCCTGAGATTTGCTATTCAGAGAATCGCTAAATACCGATGACCATGCTGATAGTATTTTTGAGTTACCGCCTGAGTGCATGGCTGTATAAATAAACTCGTCAGCGATACTGTTAACGTATTCCGTTTCTGCATCGCTCAATGACTTCAACTCTTCGTCTAAGTCATCAATGGTTATCGATGGTGGCAAAAGAGTTTTCATGGGTGGCCCTTTTGATTAACCGCTGCGATAAGTTGCTCAAATAACCGTTGCAGCCAACTTTTCTTTTTGAAGCTCTGGCAGGTGACGATATTTGAAAAGTGATGTTCGATTGATTTAATCGGATCGAATTCTATGACTATCTCTGAGCTACCCATAGGGATAGCCCCGACATTGGTATATGCCATTGGGTAACTCCTGATTGATTAATTAGTAGGTAATGCGGGTGCGCTGGATTAGTCTTTCAGAAATTCATCTGTAGGAAATCCAATTTCTGCTTGAAGCAATTCCGCGTGATTGCTGCTAACAATTACTGTGTGATGCGGGTGAACGTTTTCAGCCAGCCACTTGATTAATGGCTTCGCCGCTTCTTCAAAGCTATCGCGTAATTCTTTCTCCATTTCTATCCTCACTTGTTCAGTTTTGATATTTCTTCTTCGGTAAAACCAGCCTGACGCATTTTTTCAATCACTGCGTTACGGGATTCATTTATAAGTCGCAACTTTTTGTCATCCGTTGACTCACTTTCAATATTCCCCGGCACAAACCATTCATGACCAATTTTTACAGCAATTGATTTCTCTACCGGACAGTTGCTTCCCTGAACGTATTTCTTCTTGCCAAGACGGATTGCTGTTTCTTCTGTCTCGCAAACATGAAGCACTCGCTGATAGCCGCGACCCTCAGTTAAATCGTCATTGGTCAATGTCAGCCAAACTGTTTTCTCTTCTTTAATTTCACTCATCACTCCCTCCTGTTTATTCATAACTATGCCGCCTGGTAGCAGCATGGGTATGAAAGCCGCTATCGTAATAACGGCTTGGGCTGTTACTCGGTTTTAATATTTGCGCGATAGTCATCGAGAGCATCGGCAATCACCTGTATCGGATCATGCTCCTGACCAATGACCTCGCGAATCGACGCTTCACTGGCATGATGAACGCCATCCCCCAAATAAAAGGCCAGTGCATTAATTATTTCTTCGTAAGCACATGTCTCTTTACTCACTTTCGCCTCCTAAAGCTTTTTTAATTGCAGAATCAACTAATTTAACCGCCTCTTCATCTTGCGTTGGAATCCATGGCTGAATGAATTGCAGTGCTTTAAGCATTTCTGGGGCTGCCGAGATTAGGTCTGCGTTTGCTCGCTGGCATTTATGGTCCAAATCAAACTCAACCCATGCTACCGGCAATATCATTCCGTATGACTGGTCATCATCTTTGCAAACAGGCCCGATGCTACGATCGCTTTTCGAAGCAACCCAAGGGCCATTGGTCCCCAAAAATTCTGGTATATCTGTTTCTTTGCTCATCTTCACTTACTCCCAACTAGGCGTATAAACACCGCCATGTGATAGAAATCATCTTTGGTTAGATACACGATTAAGCCTCTACAAATTCACCGTCTTCATTCAGCGTGTAAAATACATTTGGCTTGATACCGTTATCACCAACCTTGCTTGCTCGGATGTGAATCAACTCACCATCATCATTTCGGTATACGCACACAATCGCGCATCCTGCTGGTGCTTTGGCCTTACTTTCTTCCCCAAGCGCGGAGGCGACAGCGTGTAATTCTCTTCCGTCATCTGCTGGAGTGATCTCGCTGCTTGACCGGTAACCCGTGGCTGACGATGCAGACCGGTCACCCGTAGCTGACGATGCAGACTGGTAACCCGTAGCTGACGATGCAGACTGGTTGCCCGTGGCTGACGATGCAGACTGGTAACCCGTAGCTGACGATGCAGACTGGTAACCCGTGGCTGACGATGCAGACTGGTAACCCGTGGCTGACGATGCAGACCGGTAACCCGTGGCTGACGATGCAGACCGGTCACCCGTGGCTGACGATGCAGACCGGTCACCCGTAGCTGACGATGCAGACTGGTAACCCGTGGCTGACGATGCAGACCGGTCACCCGTGGCTGACGATGCAGACTGGTAACCCGTAGCTGACGATGCAGACTGGTAACCCGTAGCTGACGATGCAGACTGGTTGCCCGTAGCTGACGATGCAGACCGGTTGCCCTTAACATGATCGCCTTTCTTTTTGTCGCACCGCTCTGTGGTGTATTCGATTGCTGCTTTCACTAACCCGGCGATATTGATTGCCGCTTTGATGGCGATTTTCCGGCTAGCAACTTTGCTGTCATCTTCATGCCGGGATAAATCACCCTCTTGCTCGCAGGTAGCGTAAACGGACGTTCCCGGCTCGTAGTAACCGAAACAGTCAAGCGGATACTCACAAGCATGAAAGCCAGATGAACAGGCTTCAACGTCGCCTTTGTGCTCGAATGTCTTGCCGATTTCGAATTGATATCCACGGCACCGCATGCTTGCGTTAAAACCTTTATAGGTAATGATTTTCTCGTCGCTCATAGCGGCTTCCTTAGAATTTAGGCGTAAAAAAAGCCGCTATTGCGGCGTGGTATTCTCTGGTGTTGGCGTGGTTAATTAACTTCTTCGTACTCAATCGTTACCCTGACGAGATAGCGCTTAGGGTCTTTCATGTCAGGGTCAGAATTCGCCTCGCGCATCGTCGCAGGCGTTCCGCCGTATGATTTATGATTGAGAGTGTTAATAATTAGTGAGCCGTCCATGAAATCATGGCTTACCGTCAAATATTGCATGTTGCTCTAATATTTCATGAACCCACATACTCACCCCTTACGCATCTTCTGATGCGATGATGTAATAAAAAATCCGCTCTAGGCGGCTTGTGCTGTGGCGATGTCGTTAAGTGATTTAATGAAATCTATCGCGCTTCTCCCTTTAATTTTCAAGCCAAATCTATTCATCATTATTTCTTTAGCGTCACACAGCCGTATATGGCCTGTTTTGACGATTGATGAAAGTCCCTTTGCGACATCAGAAACATCTTCGCATTCATTATTTGTCAAATTCCATGTGCCAACAAAATCATCAGGCAATTTATTATCCAGCCTCCGAATCCAAACAGCCGTCCCAGATAAAGTTTTATTTACACTGAAAACCACAAACCGCGTGTCGCTCAATACATGTTTATAGACACCGCCGACTTTGTATTTCATATTCGCCTCACTTAATAATATGCGTTGCGTCTTTAACGATGAACATTTCGAAAACTTTCGGCGCTTTTCGTGGTTTAATATCACGGAAGTCTCGCAAGATTTCTTTTAGCTCTGATAATTTAATTCCAAGTTTCTTTGCATGCTGCTTAATTAAATCGGCGTCCATTTTATCGAATAATTCTTTTGCAATTTTATGCGCTGCTTCAAACTCTGCCTTATTATCACTTATCTTCTGAGCCCTGAGTTTTTTTCTCATTCGCTAAATGGTCATCAAGTTCTTTATGAAAGTTACCGCGCTTGCTGAGCGGTACATTAAGCATGCCGTGGTCAAGAGCCATAATTACCTCGCTGTCACATTTTCAGATTTACGAAATCCCGCCTGATACACCCACACATTAGGCAGGCACACATTGTCTGCACTGTCGTATACAGGGGTGTCGCGTACCATCGTTGCTTTTTCTGGCTTGCTCATTACCTTGCGTTTGCAGGCCAGCTCAATCTTTGTAGCCTCTGGCGCTGCGTCCCATTCTTTGCTGCTAACTTCCAGCGGCTGTAAATGCTTGCGTGCTTCACGGCGACGACTTGCTGATGTTCCGGTGAATGGCGTTCTGCGTGTCATAGATACCTCCAGTGGTTTCATTCATGCGCCCACGTATAGGCGCAGGGTGAAGTCACTGCATTGGCCAACCCATAATCCGCTGATAGTGGCATGATGAGTGTTTGAAGCCGAAAGAGCGCTGAAATTGCCCATCGCGGCCACAACCAGCAATACGGCGAGAATCACGGTCTTTACCAGTAACTTTTGAACCGTAGTATTTTTTCATCCTCTTACCCTCATTCAGTTAAGTGCTTTGGTGATGGTGGCCAGAACTGAATCTGGTCAGAGCGTCGTCGCCTTGGTGAGCCATTACCTCACCAACAAGCCTGATACCCGGCTACCATCCCAAAACACTTGGCTTTGGTAATCGGCCTTGCGGCCTCGTAGGTCTACCTGACCGTTGTATAAAGAGCGTGATGTCCGTTTCTGTTCGTCAGCGTCCTGCTGTGAAATGAGTATCACCGCAAGTGGTTTTATAGTCAACACCGCAGGAGATAAAAAATCACCGTCAGTGGTTAATTACATGATTAATCTGTGAATTTATTTTTTACGCAGCGGGCGCGTGGGTGCAGGAGTAACGAAAAGGTGCAGGAACTACGGAAAAGTGCGGGTGTTGGTGCTGATCAATAACGCGATAATCGGCAGTTAATCCGCATAGTACGATATGAATATCAGTGAGTTATGGTGAGGGTGGGGGGGGTGATCAATGGGAGAGAGTAGGGCACAAAAAAACCCGGCGCGGAGCCGGGTGGTGGGGTTATTTTTTTATTCTTGCTCTGGGGGCAGGTAGTTTCTCAACATCAAATGCTTCCAAAACAAGGTTTGCATCTTTGATGTCCATGCCTTTTTTAGTTTGACCTAGAAGATATTTCGGTAATTTAGCTGTGATGTAATGCCGCTTCAACCATGCCCTAAATATGCCTAGTGCGCCATCTGGGTAGGCGTGTGATGGTTGTGGGTTGCTTTTTGATTGGGGGTAGTAGTCTGGATATTCATGGTCAAAACTTATCCGTTTGCCAAATTCATCAGAAAGCCCATTTTCTATCCAAAACTCACTCCAGAACCTACCAACTGAAATGTCAGGAATGACCTTATCATTGACCATTACCCCAGAGCGAATCATTGGAATAATCATGGATGCTATTTCACGGAATACGCAAAAGTAGCCGTCAGGAACTTTATCTGTAGTAAGATCAATTCGGTCATGAAAGTGTCGCCAACTATCAAGCATTTTTTGTTCTGGATTGTAACCAGTTGCTTGATAAACAAACTCTCTAAATTTCGTTCTTGCCAGGGTTCTGAATGCGTGTGCGGCCTGATCTCTTGTTTCATCAGCAACGAATGCATAGTATTCCACAAGGGACATTACAACTGGTTCTGAAAATGCGCTAACCTCTCTTCCATTGCTTTCAGCGCGAATGAAAAGCTCATCTTCATGATAGTTGTATGTTTCTAAAATCTTTTGTATTTCTTGCCCTCTCGGCCTTAATTTTTCCTCTTTCCAATTGTTAGTTAGCCGGTAAAATGGGCCGTGACCTACGCCACACATCCTTTCAAGTCCACGGCCTGTTAGAAATGGCACCCCATTTTCGAGAACACCCATTTCAACGCCATCAATTTCAATTTGACGCTCAATATGGAATAGTTCCTGCTGCATTGGGGTGGTACCTTCAATAGCCATTAAATCATTAATGCTTTTGATTTTCTTGTCTTTTTCCATGGTACCCTCCTTGAAAGATTAATGTATGACTTTCCCCCACACCCACCTACTGCCGTGGCTACTTGAATGTCTCTTCCGGCCACTGAGCTTTAACCACTTTGCCAATGATGCGACAATTCTCAGTGAACTCAATGCTCTGGTAGCGCGGGTTGGGGTTTAGTGGTTCAAGCCACGGCTTACCATCCTCACGAACGAACTTTTTGAATGTCACCTCGGAATCGCCAAAGATACCAGCTACGCAGAAATCACCGTTCTCAACATCTTCCTTTGGATCCACAAGTATCAGCATCCCCTCTGGAAAGCTTGGTTTACTGCCTTGTGGTGCGGTCATCGAGTGCCCTGATACCTCAAGCCAAAAAGCTTTATCGCTTGCTTTTTTGGTGGTAGCAACCCAACCCTTTTCATCACCATTGGTATACGTCCCAGCATCTGAAAAGTCACCCGCCTGAACATCGGCGTAGAGAGGGTATTCATAGTGAGTAATCGGCCGAGATTTTAAGTTAACCGATTCATACATATCAGAAATTTCGCGCGCAATTGATGGGCTGAAATCTTCCACTCCAACCTTTAATACCTTCGCTATTGCAGCGGCGTTGGCATGGTTTAGCGCATTTACACCATTCAATAGTGCATTAATGGCCGACTGGCCAACGTTTAATGCATAGGCTATTGAGTCTTGGGATAGCCCAAGCTCGCTCTTTTTTGCCTCGTAAAGAGCCTTAAGGCGCATGGAGTCCTCAATCTGCTCTGGGCTTAGTGGCTTCTTTTTCTGTGTCATGGCGTAAATTTATCACCGCGTGGAATATTTAACTAACACCGCATGTGTTGACTAATTTACCTCTAGCGGTGATAATTAGGTCTAAGTACAAAGGAGGCTCCGATGAAGCAACGAATTAAGCTTAAGGATTACGCTCTTAAGTTTGGGCAGACCAAGACGGCTAACGATCTTGGCGTCTATCAAAGTGCAATTTTTAAAGCCATATCTTCTCAGCGTGATATCACGGTTATCGTGAATGAAGATGGGACTATCTCCGCCGAGGAGTTAAAGCCCTTCCCAAGTAATCGTCGTGATTATCAAGCTGCATAAGTAACCCTCGCTCTTTTCAAAACGGGCACGGAGCCCTACGAAGCTGCAAAGCTAATTCAATAAAACAAACACGAACCAACGTGGCCCAGCTACGGCTTTGTCACGTATTAACAACAGGAAAATAGTACCGAATGGATAACGCAAAGACACGCAAAGACGCTCTGAAAATCGAGAGTGCTTTGCTTAACAAAATTGCTGTGAAAGGGGTAAGCGCTATTGCTGATTTAGTGGGCGTAAATCCTTCACAGATAACCCGGTGGAAAGAGTCTCTTATACCGCGCATGAGCTTACTTCTGGCGGTGTTGGAATGGGGAGTTAACGACGACGAGCTAGCGCATCTGGCTAAGCAAGTTGCGTTGATTCTGACGCAAAAGAAAAAGCCATCGGCGGCAACCGATGACTCTCAGATTTCAATAGATTTCTAACAGGACAATTATACATGAGTAATGAATCAGCGGCAATTATTGTGCCGACAGACATATCGCTAATGGTCAGGGAGATTAAAGCGGCCTACACGCGCTATCTGCGCGAGTTCCGCGTCCCTGATGACCACATAATTTTGGTTAATTTCTCCGCTGGCAAAGACAGCACCACGACAGCAACTATTGCCCACCACATTTTTGGCGATCGCGTCCGTTCAGTAATGGCGGATACCGATAACGAGCATGACCTTACGATTGATTTTGCTAGAAACATCCATCTACAAATTGGCAGTAACCCTGTCGAGGTGGTAAAGCGAATTTATACCGAGGCTGAATTTTCTAAACGCAGAGAGAGGGTTATCGCCGGATGGAAAACAAAGCAGACAATTCGTCTCGGAGCATATCGTGGCGTTGTCATGCCATCGCTGGACCGTTCAGATACAAAGTTTGGTCAGGCATGGTTAAAGACGGCTGAACGCTGGGGTATTGAGTTTGAAACCGCGCTCGATGCTGCTCTGTCAGTACTGCATCCATCAGGGAATAGCTTTCTCGATGCTGCTCTTTTGCATGGTCAGTTCCCGCAACTGCGCAACCGGTTTTGTACTGACGAGCTAAAAATTCAAATCGTCTATGACGCTGTGATAAAGCCGCTGATTGATGACGGCGAAGTCGTTGTTCAGTGGTCCGGCGTGAGAGCGCAGGAATCAACGAAGAGAGCCGCATACAAGCGGTTTGACAAAGACAATCGAGATCCCGATTTTCTTTACAACTTTCTCCCCATCCATCAATGGACGGCGGCAGATGTTTTCGCCCTGCATAAATATTTCGGCATCAAGCCAAATCCTTTGTACCTGCAAGGCGCTGATCGCGTCGGGTGCATGAACTGCGTCCTATGCAACAAGCAGGAAATAGCAGAGACGGCGGCGAGGTGGCCTGAATATCAAGAGCGACACAAGGAATGGGAGCAAAAAGTGCGCCTTGCTTCCCGCTGGGTTCACTGGATGAGCGTAGGGACGTTTGATCAGGCTTGGATGCGGGCTATGGGCGTTAAGCGTCTTGGCAATGAAAAACAAATCTATGGTTTAGAGCCTGACATTCAGCACATCGAGTGGTCGGGGTTTTATGGGCCTCGCGGCGGCATGGGTTCACCGAATGTCGATGAGGTTGTTGAGTGGGCCAAAACAGGGCGGGGGGGCAAGGTTTACGACCTTGTTAAAGCTAGCCTTGATACAGAAGTTTGCTCATCACGTTACGGCCTTTGTGAATAGGAGATAACCATGAACACCGCCAAGGTAATCAAATTCCCCGGGCCTGAGCCGGGGCAGGAGAAAAGAGTGGCTGATATCGATGATGGGTATACCAGAATCGCTAACGAGCTGCTGGAAGCTATCGCAAGCGCCGATTTAACAGCGCGTCAGTTGAAAGTCATGCTGGCTTACGTTCGTAAAACGTATGGCTTCAACAAGAAAACAGATCGGATTGCCGACGAGCAAATATCTCAAGTTACCGGGCTGTCACGGCAGAACGTTAACAAGGCAAAAAGAGAACTGCTTTCAATGAATTGCCTGTTACTTGATGGAAGCAAAATCGGCGTTAACAAAGAGGTTTCTGCGTGGCAATTCAGCAAGTGTCTCCACGTTAGCAATTTTGTCTCTAAGCCAGAGACAAAAAATGTCTCGAAGTTAGAGACAATGGAAGTCTCCAGTTTAGAGACACACAAAAGACATACTTTAAAGAAAGAAAGACAAAAAGATATTACCCCTATAGTCCCCGCTGGGGACGTGTGTGAAAAACCAACCGAACCAACCGAACCAACCGAAGAAGAGCCAGCCGCGCAACCAGTATCGCAAGCCATCAAAACCGTGTTCAGCCATTGGCAAGCAGAGCACAACCACCTGACATCGAAACTCGACCCTAAGCGCCGCAAGCGAATCAACGCCCGTCTCGAAGAGGGATTTAGCGTTGCTGAACTCTGCAAAGCCATTTCCGGTGCCAAGTACGACCCGTGGCTGATGGGGAAGAACCCATCCAACAGGCGCTATGACGGTATCGAAACAATCCTGCGTGATGCTGCGCAGGTCGAGAAACTGCGTGACCTTGACGACAACGAACACGCTAAAGCGATCTCTGCTGGCAAATACTCGGCAACCACTGCACGAAACCTCGACACTCTCCAGCGCTGGGCCGGAGGGGGAGATAACGGAGCACCATTCTGATGAACGATACTGAAAAACCTAAGTTCGCTCAGTCGATGGCAGCGATTGGCGAGATATACGGGAAAGACATTTCCGAAGTGATGATCGGGATTTACTGGAACGCTCTCAAGCCGTACCCGTCCGAGGATGTGCAGCGAGCATTTCAGGGGCATACCCGCGACACCGACAACGGTCAATTTTTCCCGAAACCTGCCGACCTGCTACGGCACATTGAGGGAAACAAGGACGGTAGGGCATTACAGGCATGGAGTAAGGCATACAAGGCGATTTGCAGCTACGGACGCCGCAACAGCGTTGTGTTCGATGATCCCGCCATTCACGCTGTGATATCTGAAATGGGCGGCTGGATTGAATTCGCTGGCGTTACCGAAGAGGAATTACCGTTCCGGGCGCGGGAGTTCGAGAAGCGATATCGCGCGATGCTGATCACTGGCGTGCAGAAATGCGAAACCATCATGATCGGCATGGATGATGCGCAGAATATCCGCGCTGGGTTTCAGGAAACCCCTAAGCCGTTTTTGCTGGGTGATGTAGCCAAGGCCAAGCAGATCCGTAACGGAATGTTCCTCATCGAAAACAAAGGCGCGGCATAGGCCAGTCAAATCAGGGGGAGTAGAACAGTGGGAAAAATCAAAGTAGGGCAGATCTGGAAAGAGCAAGACAAGCGTTTTGATCGTCAAATCGAAGTGGTCGAGTATCACAATTTTGGCGGCAGAAACGTAAAAATTAAAAACGTTAAAACAGGCCGTCACACATGGGCTAGTGAAGAGAGATTTAACGGTAAGTATCTAGGTTACATTCTCGTGAAAGATATAGACGAGGGAGTAGAACAGTGAAAGTAAAAAGCGTTGAGCAAAAATGCACTGGCTGCGATGGGCATGGATTGGTCGGCGGATTACTGCCAAATGGCGGCGGATATGACGTGGACGAATGCCCGTATTGCCACGGTAGCGGGATGGAAATCGAGGTAAAACCAAGGGTACTACCGGAGGGATTAGCTAATGGGATGGATTAAGTGGGGATTTCAAATATTTTTCTGGTTTATCGGCATGGCCCTGTTCTTCATGTTGCTTAACTGCGCCGGGGAATTAGACCGGAAGAACTGCGAAGAACGGATCGCAAAAGAATTAAATACAACCGCCGTTTACATCAACGAGAAATGCATGGTCAAGGGTTATGGACGTGCTGACGGAAGGTAACCCATGCTAACCATCTACATCACAGAGCTAATAAGCCCGCTGATAATCGCTGCGGGCTTTTTTATGGGAGTTAGGAAATGACAGACGAAATGAAAATGAAATTGGCGAAGCAATTAACGATAGCTATGCATGCCATTGGCGCGCCGGTAGAACTGCTGTGCATTGTTGGCTCACTCGGCGACACGCAGAGCGATGAGGATGTACTGGAGTCGTTAGAGCAGTTCAACGAGCGCGGTACCTGCATGGATGAAATCATATCCCACCCATTCACATGGACACCTGATCCAGCATTCAAAGGGGATTAAACGATGAGCACAGAGAAGAGTAACGCAGCATTCGAAAAATGGTGGGAAGCACCAGAGCAGCGCGAACTGAGAAGCAGTTGCGCGAAAGGGTGGGGCTTTAAGATATGGACTGCCAGCCGCACGGCGCTAGTGGTCACACTTCCATCAACAGAGGGGTTTAGTATTTACAGCGAGGAAACAGCGCAGATAGCGATTGATGGCTGCGCCGAGGTCATGTTGGCTGCCGGTATAACTGTGAGGAATGAGTGATATGAGTGAACTAAAGAGAGGAATGCTGATATTGGCTCTGTGCCTCATGAACCCGCACAGAGTTGCTATATCGCTAATGACCACTTCATCGAGATGGGTTTATAGGTTGGCTGAAAATCTTGATGATGCCGCAAGATGGCTGGATTACACCGGAGATGAGCTGTGCAACAAAACACCACTATTCGGTAAGAAACTATTAGATAGGCTTAATGCCGATTTTGAAGAAAAGAGGAAAGAAGAAAACAGGAGGGCGTGTGAAGCAATACTTCCTGCTTCGCAACGAAGCAATCAGAAATAACGCAATAGACACCATCCTCGCACTACCAATCGACGACAAGTCACCGCACGAAATCCACGTAAAAGAACCCAAGCGAAGCAAGGCCCAAAATGACCGTATGTGGCCTATGTTGCAGGACGTCTCGCGGCAGGTTCTTTGGCATGGTCATCGGTACGACGAAAGCGACTGGAAAGACATTTTCACCGCGCTATGGCTTAAAACGAAACGGCAGGAGCAACGCAGTGCGCCGGGCATTGACGGCGGCGTCGTGCTGTTCGGCGTTCGCACTAGCAAGATGAGAAAGGCCAACATGACGGAGCTGATAGAAATTATGTTCTGGTTCGGCTCTGAAAGAAATGTCAGGTGGAGCGATGACTCTCGACGTGAATATGAATTATCTCAACGAGCAGGGGATAAAAATGACAACAAGACGAGCAATCTGTGAGTACCTCAAATCTCACGGCAACGGGACATTCACACAACTGCGTGAACACTGCGAAAAAGCCGGGGTGAGTTGTTCCAGCGGCGGCATATCTTTTTGCGTTGGTGACATGCTAAATCGCGGAGAGGTTTCCCGCACTGGCAAGCCCGGTAAATACGTTTACTTCCCGACTGACCAACTCAAAGAAGAAATTCCCCCGCAACCAAGAGAGACAAGAGCGCCGCAATGTAACCTTTCAGGGATTATTGGTCGGTTCGACCAGCTATTGCGCGGGGTGCGGGGATGATAAGAAGCCCGACCCAAGCTGTTATGGACAGCATGATATTCAGACCTACCCGCCGAAGCAGAAACCGAAAGAAACCAATCCCACCCGCTAGCGAAGTCCAGACATTCGATTATGTCTACGGGCTGCGCCGTTCCGTTTGGGATAGAACCAGAAGCAGGAGAGCAAAGTGAAAGACTATAACGAGCTAAGTGATTTTGAGATTAACTGCGAAGTTCTGGAGGTATTTAGTCCAGACATTAAGCACATGTGTCTGAGTGGAGATAACACATGCTTTTACGATTGCGGGCCAGTTGGTGACGGCTGGGATCAGATAGACATACCAGACTACTGCAACAGCCCCTCCGCCGCATGGCCGATTATTGTTGGTAACAGAATTAATTTAACCACCTGTGTCGATTTATGGGTGGCTAACAGGAGCGTATTCCAACAATACAACGAAAACCCACTCCGCGCCGCCATGATTGTCTTCCTCATGATGAAGGAGGGCTAATGCTAACTCCAGATGACATAACCGACTATCAAAAAGGCTGCCTGCATCGTTCATGGGGCGTGAGCTACGAGGGCTACCCCCTTTGCTGTGCATGCGGCGCTGAGATGAAAAGCGGTGAGGTATACGCACATGCAGAATGCGCTGAAAGGCTGCTTGAGGGTGAAGTAATTGAGAGAGTGAGGAGCGAGAGCAATGGCTGAAAACAATAATAACCTGATGAATAAATGGAGAGCTGATCTTATGTCCGTCCTTCATTACAACGATGAAACCGGCGTATTCACTTGGAAAAAACACAGAAAAAATCACATGAATGAAGGTGATATCGCTGGTACGAAAAATTCAAATGGCTACATAAATATTGGGTTTAGGGGAAAGGTTATCAGAGCTCACAGACTGGCTTGGATGTTTGTTTATGGATCGTGGCCAACCAAGAGCATTGATCATAAGAACGGCAACACATCAGATAACCGAATCATAAACTTGAGGGAGTGCTCACATAGAGAAAATATGATGAATATGGGGGATCACAAAAATAATACCAGCGGATTTAAAGGAGTATCCCTCAGGGGTGATGGAAAAAAATGGCGTGCATGTATAAGTCTGAATGGAAAACAGGTAACGCTTGGAAGTTATCGAAAGGCATCACAAGCATCAGCGGCATATAAATTAGCCGAGTACCTCTATTTTGGGCAGTTCGCAAGGGAGGTGGCTATTGGCAAAGACAATAAAGAATAAGACCTGCCCGATATGTTCCACTGAATACATCCCACGAAACTCCCTTCAAAAAGCCTGTTACTCCATTACCTGCGCAATGGCCTACGCAGAGCAGCAAAAGAAGCTCAAGGCTGAACGCGAAGCATTGAGACAGGCAAAGTTACAGCGTGATGACCTAAAACGCCGTAGAGAAGCTCTCAAGACGAAATCTGACTGGAACAAAGAGGCTCAGGCCGCTGTGAACCGGTTCATATTTTGGCGTGATTATGGTCGTCCCTGTATAGCGTGTGGCAAACCGCTTAATTACGGCGTTCGGGGTGGGGCAGTAGATGCAAGTCACTATCGGTCAAGAGGCTCGGCAGCACATCTAAGATTCAATATTTTCAACAATCATGCGGGTTGCGTTCATTGCAACCGAGACCTATCGGGGAACCTGATCCCCTATCGAATAAACCTCATCGAAAAAATCGGACTTCATCGCGTCGAGCGACTGGAGCATGACAACACACCACGCAAATTCGACATCGCCTATTTGCAGCGAGTGAAAGCCATATTCACGCGCCGGGCTAGGCATTACGAGAAATTGCGCAAACGTCAGATGGAGGAAGCAGCCTGATGTTCACCAATCTCAACGCGGCTATAGAAGAGGCTCGCTTTATGCGAATACTCACACGCCATCACCATTGTGTGCACCAGAAGCGCAACGGGGAGATGCATGTCAGGCAGGAAATCGGCGCAGCGAGGGAAAGGATACTCCGCAAGTTATACAGCACACGTCAGGACAGGTTCGGCACGGTAAACACTCAGGGGGATGCATGCTAACTATCGCAATAGCTATTTACTTTTTCATGGCTGGACTGACTGCGGAATGGATGCATACAGCCATCAAGGCCGAAGGAGTTAAGGAATATCTAATCCTGTCATCTCTGGTGTGGGGGCTGCTGTGGCCCATAACGCTATGGAGGCTTGTGTCATGAAACTAATCACCTACATCCTCAACCTTTTCACCCCAATCACCCCTCAAGTACAGCCAACCAGCTATCAGAGTTGGGATGCGGATCCGAAACGGAGGAAAACATGCAATTAGCCGAATTGAATCTAACCAAGGAGCAACACGACTGGATTAATGGATGGTTGGAGCTATGGGGCGCATGGGTTTATTCAGGGAGATTAGAGAAGCGGCAAAGCAGCGTGATAGCGCAATTCATGGAAAGGGCAGAGCCATCTAGGGTGATGAGCAGGCCCATGTGTAACGATGATGACGGGATGTTGATTTCTCAGGTCGTAGATTCCGTCATGAAAATTGACACAAGGGCGCTCGGTATTCTTCTCAGCTACTACGCTCACGGATCATCTAAGCGAGCAATTGCATCGTACTATCACAAGACTGCAAGGCCACGCAAAATCGACAAGGGGAGGCTGGGAGAGGGGTGGCGTAAACCATCAGAGGAAACTCTACGGAAAGAGATTGCTCAGGTGTTAGAAGCCACGCTGTATATTCTCTACACTCCGCTGCAAAATGCGTTTAAAAGTCGCAAACGTGTCGAGAAAATTAAGCATGTTGCATGAAATGGCTTGACACCGTTTACCCATTTACCCATACTTATACCTAAGCTGCCGTTCGTGACTCTTAAGTTGCACCGGCACACATTCAAGCCACTGCTAGCGCGGTGGCTTTTCTATTTCAGGCTGAGCTATTGCGTGGCCTTTTTTATTTCCCCTTTCAATAACACACAGCGCCACGCAATAGCGGGGTAGGGTCTATGCAATTGGACAAGATAACCACAGGCGTCTCATATGGCGCGTCGGGTGCCAGCGGGAGCTATTGGATGTTCCAGTTACTGGACCAAGTATCACCTACGCAATGGGCGGCGATTGGCGTTCTCGGCAGCTTGGTATTTGGCCTGCTTACCTTTTTGGTGAATCTTCATTTCAAAATAAAGGAAGATCGCCGCAAAGAAGCGCGGGGTGAGTGAGTATGAGCAAGCGCAAAATTGCAGCAGGTGTGGT
Organism: Candidatus Symbiopectobacterium sp. NZEC135; assembly: GCF_025962695.1. NCBI lineage: Bacteria > Pseudomonadati > Pseudomonadota > Gammaproteobacteria > Enterobacterales > Enterobacteriaceae > Symbiopectobacterium > Candidatus Symbiopectobacterium sp. NZEC135. Next base: position 272,233 of record NZ_JAGFPF010000001.1, read on the forward strand.
GTGCTCTGTTGCTGTCGCCATCTCAACCGTTATTTCGTGGGGCAATGTCAAAACTAACGAGGCGGGGTTGGAGATCATCGGTAATGCAGAGCAATGCCGCCGTGACCCATATTCCTGCCCCGCTGGTAAATTAACTGATGGTCTGGGTAACACTCACGATGTGTACGCTGGTAAGACTGATGAGCAGATTTACCGAGACTGGGAGCGAAACATTCTCGACGCGGAGCGTTGCATAAGTCGATATTTCCGTGGCGATGACATGCCCGCAAATGCATTCAGCGCAATGACAAGTGCGGCATTCAATATGGGTTGCCCGACGCTACGAACTTACTATAGCGCGGCTCAAAATAAGCGCATCGAGACGTCAATTAGTAAATGGGCACAGAAGGGCAGTTGGATAAACATGTGCAACCATTTGCCAGACTTCAAAAACTCCGTGGTTAACGGAAAGTTCCAAGCTCTACGCGGGTTGGAAATCCGGCGCGGAAAGGAGCGTGAGCTATGTCTATCAGGGCTACAGTAATCGCCGTTCTGCTTGCTCTCATCGCGGCGCTGTCATTCGGCGTCTACTACTACCACGACGCATACAGTGATGAGCAAGGGAAAGCAAAAAGGCTGGGCCAAGAGGTCGCCGGACAAAAGGCGGTAATCAGCCGTCAAGCTTTCGAGTTTAACCGCTTCAACCAGATATCCCAGCAAGCCAGCCAGTATGCAACCAACATCAAAGGGCAATCAGATGAAAGGCAGATTGTTTACCGGACAATCATCAAACGCGATCCGGCTAGTCGCCAGTGCGTGCCTGATGATGTTGCTGGCAGGTTGCTCGACTACACGAACGGTCTACGTGCCAGCGCAATGCACACCGATTCCGGCAAGTCTGACACAACCAGTGCTAGCGCCATTGCCACCGCCTGCCGACTGACATACGCGCAGGCTGTTTACTGGATTGATCCGCTGCTGACTGCGATTGACCAGGCTAATAGTCAATTGGCAGGAATCAGGGAAATAGAAACATCCCGACAGAACAACCCCGACAAGGTTAGATAGCTCTCTCGTAACGGAGGTGATCGCCTGTATTACAGGGCCTATCTTGGCAGCCGGAAAGACGGAAGTGGCGGCGCAACTCTGTGAAGAAGTGGCAATGCTGCGAATATAATATTCTGACAAGCGTCAAAATAATGGCGCTTCACAGAGTTTTATATAGATTTCATCCCATGCCAGTATCCCGATTCCCGGGGCTGGCATTTTTTTATGCGCCACTCCCGTCGCAGTCCCGCTGTGTTAGCTATGACCTGTTCACTCCTTTCGGCGAGCGCATAACTGGAATCAATAACGGGATATACCGCGTTTCTCCGCATTGCAGTGCGGGTTTGTCGCTCATGGCAGTCTAACCGAAACTGTGGTAGGCGAATTCGGGTGCAATACAGAGCCTTTTCACTGAGAAGGCTCGATATTGCAGATGAAAATAAAATCAGGTGTGAAATATCACGGCTGAGTATCAGGTGTAAAAGAGGAATGTTCTGTTTATGATTAGACCAACGCCTCCGCCTAGTCTTCTGAATGAATTTAGCACATACACCAGGCTGACCCCCGCAAACGAAATCCACGAATGGGTTGATGAGCACATCCTGAGCGAAGCCGGTGATTTGCATAATCCCGATCACTTCCATCTCAAAGATGCTGACCTGTGTTTCCTGTGGGCTTCCTCTGCATTCGAAAAGGGTGGTCGTGTTGTTCTTGGTCAATGTGAGCAGGTAATGATGCGTGCTGGAGGGTGGCAGAAAGCCAGAATGGAGCAACAGATGCATGAATGGTTCGGACGGGTGCCGACATTCATCATTACACTGGCTGCCGATTACTGCTCTCAATGCAATGACATCGAATTCTGCGCGCTGGTTGAGCATGAGCTTTACCACATTGCCCAAGCGATCGATCAATATGGCGCACCGAAATTCAACAAGGAGGGCCAGCCGGTACTGAAGCTGCGTGGTCACGATGTTGAGGAGTTCGTCGGCGTGGTTCGTCGCTACGGCGCGGGCAAAGAAGTACAAGAATTGGTTGATGCGGCAAACAAACCTGCGGAGGTTGCTCATCTCGATGTCGCCAGAGCGTGCGGAACGTGCATGCTGAAACTGGCTTAACGCTTTATTCAGATTGTCATGGAGGCAACCAATGGCAGCATTATCGACAGAGGTTAAAGCCTTCATCGTTCAGTCTCTGGCATGCTTTGAGCCACCCACAAAAGTTATAGAGCTTGTAAAGCAAGAATTCGGTATTGATGTGTCGCGTCAACAAGTATCCCAATATAGTCCCGGCAATGCGATGGCGGCAAAGCTCAGCCAGAAATGGATTGACCTGTTTGATACTACTCGAGAGCGATTTCGCAACGAAATATCAGATATCCCGATCGCCAATAAGGCATACCGGCTGCGCGTTCTTGGGCGGATGGCTACCGCTGCTGAGAAAATGAAAAATATGGCGCTCACCGCCCAACTTATGGAACAGGCCGCTAAAGAGGTTGGGGACGCGTACACAAACCGGCAGAAAGTTGAGCACACGGGTAAGGATGGCGGCCCGATTGAAGCGGCCACGCTAACGAAAAACGAATACAAGCAGGCTCGGCGGGAGATGTTGGAGGATGACGACTGTTGAGCAACGCGCATATGCGAGAAAGATAGAGTGTGAAGAAGAGGGGATGTATTTCGCCCGATACTTCTTCAAGCAGCGTACAGGCGGCAAGATGATTGTCGCGCCGCACCATAAAGTTATTCAGCAAACACTCGATCGCGTGATCGACGGCGAGATAAAACGCCTCGTTATCAACGTTCCACCCGGCTACACAAAAACCGAACTGGCGACCATCAACATGATGGGCAGAGGGTTGGCATTGAACAACCGCGCACGCTTTATGCACCTGTCTTATTCGCACAACCTTGCGTTACTTAACTCATCGACCACTCGCAGCATGGTTAAGTCGAAAGCGTATCAAGCTATGTGGCCTATGACGCTGCGTGACGACGCGGACAGTAAAGCGATGTGGTGGACAGAGCATGGAGGCGGTGTTTATGCCTCATCCGCTGCTGGGCAGGTTACGGGCTTCCGCGCTGGACACATGGAACCCGGCTGGCAGGGCGCTCTAATTATTGATGACCCGGTTAAGCCTGATGACGCATACAGCGAGACGGTGCGCGACGGGGTAAACAACCGGTTCAACGAAACAATAAAATCACGTCTGGCGGTTGAAACAACGCCGATGATAGTGATTATGCAGCGCATCCACTATCAAGACCTGAGCGGCTACCTGTTACGTGGTGGATCTGGTGAAATGTGGCATCACCTGAATCTCCCGGTGATCATCGATAACAGCCAGGCATATTCCGCGCTCTATCCTGAGAACACACACGCAATACCGATTGAGCACGGCTTGCCTGATGGCTGGTTGTGGGAATTCAAACACAACGAATCACACCGGGTGGCGCTGACATCTCACCGCCGCACGTTCGAAGCGCAATACATGCAGAAGCCACGGCGATTTAACGCTGAGGGTGCGTTGTGGAATGAGGCGATGATATCCGCCGCTCACGATCTGCAAATCCGTTTCGATAAAGTGCGCACGGTGGTAGCGATTGACCCGCAGGCAACCAACAGCGACGAGAGCGACGAGACAGGTATTGCGGTTGCTAGCTCATACGGCGCTGGTGATAAGAAACAATATTCAGTTGATGCCGACTACAGCGGAAAGTACTCGCCGAATGGTTGGGCGACAAGAGCGATCAACGCCTACGAACAGCACGAAGCCGACGCGATAGTCATCGAAACAAACCAAGGCGGCGACATGGCTGAGGAAACGCTACGTAACGCCGGGTTTAAAGGTAGGATCATTCGCGTACACGCCAGTAAGGGCAAGTTTGCCCGCGCCGAGCCTATATCTGCTTTGTACGAGCAAGGACGCGTGGCTCACCACGGCAATCTCTACACACTGGAAAATCAGTTGATGGAATACGTTCCAGCTACTGCAAAGAAATCACCTGACCGCCTTGACGCTTGCGTATATGCATTGACTGAACTTGGCGGCGCTCAACCGATGGGCATGATGATACCTAAACGCCTACTCAGATAACGGAAACAGCATGACAGACAAACTACAGCTTGCCGTCAATGCCGCAATGAATGAGGCGGCTATCGCACGCGCCCGTATGGGGCTGCTGAATATCGGCATGGGCCTTGATGCGAAACGAGCTAGCGCATGGTGTGAGTACGGCTTTAAAGAAAATATCGAATTCTCCGACCTGTATAACCTGTACCGTCGCGGCGGAATCGCTCATGGTGCAGTGAATAAGCTCGTTCAAAACTGTTGGAAAACAAACCCTGAGATTATCGAAGGTGACGAACAGGATGATTCACGGAAAGAAACGCCGTGGGAACGCAGCAACAAATCCATTTTCAACAACCGATTCTGGCGCACGTTTTCCGAGGCCGATACTCGTCGTCTGGTGGGGCGCTATGCTGGAATCCTACTGCATATCGGTGATAGCAGAGGCTGGGATCAGCCAGCGGTAACCGGAAAGGCTCTAAAAAAGATTACCGTTGCGTGGGCTGGGGCGTTGAAGGTAGTCGAGTGGAATACTGAGATTAACTCAGAGGACTACGGCAGCCCAAAGATGTGGCAGTACGAAGAGCGCCTGGCCAATGGATCTAATCGGCGGGTAAGCGTTCACCCTGACCGCGTTTTCATCCTCGGTGACTACTCTACGGACGCTATCGGTTTCCTTGAACCAGCCTATAACGCTTTCGTCAGTCTGGAGAAAGTAGAGGGTGGCTCTGGTGAGTCGTTCCTGAAAAACGCCGCTAGACAGTTGAATGTCAACTTTGATGCAGCGATTGACTTCAACAATTTAGCCTCTCTTTATGGCGTATCAGTTGATGCACTGCAAGAGCGCTTCAATGAAGCTGCCGCAGAAGTCAATCGCGGCAATGATGTGCTACTGACCACGCAAGGCGCGAATGTAACGCCATTGGTGACAGCGGTTGCTGATCCGGAACCAACCTACAACGTCAACCTACAAACCGCTGGCTCCGCTCTGGACATTCCCACGAAAATACTCGTCGGCATGCAGACGGGGGAGCGAGCCAGCACGGAAGATCAGCGCTATTTCAATGCGCGATGCCAATCGCGGCGCGGCGACCTGTCGCTTGAGATTGAGGACTTGTGCGACAAGCTTATCAAGTTGGGCGTCGTCAAAGACATCTCAATGAAAACTGTGATGTGGGATGACCTCAACGAACAGACGGCTTCCGAGAAATTGGAAAGCGCAGTGAAGATGAGTCAAATCAACAGCACGTCTATCAGCACCGGAGAGGCGGTATTTACGGTTGAAGAAATCCGCGTTGCTGCTGGTTATGAACCTGATGGCGCTGAACCGCTGGGCGAGGTAGATGATGGCGACGAAACCGAAACCGGCGATAATCCCGAAGAACAAAAGTGACCCGACCGGACTTAATGCGTTAGAAAGAAAGGCGATGGCTGATTTCGCCAGACGCTTAAGGAAAGTTCAGAAGACCTACACCGACGCATTAGACAGATTCCCAGCTTCACCAGTAGTTAACCGCAGATACGAATACCGGCTTGACCCACTTATGTTAGACATCATTTTCGATGATGCCAGCGTGCTTGTGGATTCAATATTGCTAGATGGTGGAAAGAATAACCTTTGGTTTAGCGAGGACTATGTAGAGCCAGCCGTAATACGCGGTACATCTCAGGTGTTCTTTAATCTCGGTCAGCAATCATCAACATATGCAGCATGGCGTGAATCCCTGCAGTCAATAATGCTCACACCTCAATTTCAGCGGCGAATGGCTATGGCCTATACGCGTGTCTTTGAGGAAATGAGCGGATTCACCTCAGCAGCAAAACAGCAAATGGCTAGGGCTTTGGCTGATGGAATTGGGCGCGGCTTAAACCCTCGCGATGTTGCCAGAAACCTCAGAAAAGCAACAGGAATGTTGACATCAAGAGCTAACAGAATTGCTCAAACAGAAATCCCAGGCGCACTCCGAAGGGCGAGAAGAGATGAGGCCAAAGAGGCTGAATCTCTTGGGTTGAATATCAGGATGATACACATCTCAGCTCTGCTACCAACAACGCGCCGCACCCACGCGGTAAGACACTCTCATGTCTACACAGTAGAACAGGTTGAGGAATGGTATTCCGTTGATGCAAATGGAATTAATTGTCATTGCACTCAGGTAGAGGCGCTTGTTGATGACAAGGGTCAAGTTCTCCAGCCGTCAATCATCGAAAAGCTCAAAGAGGAACGCAAGCAAATGGCTAAGCGCGGTTATCCGTGGGCTGAGGAATAAATCATGCCAATGCAAATAAATGTCACAACTCGCGTGAATGCCTCGGCTATTCGGCGTGAGAAGTATAACGGGCGCGATCACTGGATTGTGCCGAGCTACACGCTACCCGGCAACGTCATCATGAATGGCGGACTTTATCCGGCTAGCGAAATTGACACCCACTATCAGGGACTAGAAGGCACGCTAGCCCCGCTTGGTCATCCACAGGTTAACGGTTCGTTCGTATCGGCGTTTAGCCCTGAGGGGTTAAACGTTGGCTATATCGGCGCATGGAACCGAAACGCCAAGAAGTCAGGAAACCGCATCTACGTTGAGAAGTGGATCGACGTCGATAAGGCCAATGAGTCTGACGGTGGGAAAAGGTTGATTGAGCGCCTAGAAGCACTGGAGAAGGGCGAGGATGTGCCACCTATTCATACAAGTGTCGCCGTTTTCCTTGAGCAACTAGAGGCCAACGACGAACAGAAATCTCAGGGTGCAGAATGGGTGGCAAAACTACATTCCATCGATCATGACGCCATCCTGCTTGATGAAGTCGGTGCCGCCACGCCAGAGAAAGGCGTGGGAATGATGATTAATGCCGACCTCGCTACCCCGTTGAAAGCCAATTCTGGCGCGTTGATTGGGGAGTCTTACCGAGAACGCGAGCGCCGGTTAGAAAAGGCCGCGAAAGACCGCTTTGCGCCAAATACCGACGAATACGTATGGGTTGTCGATTTCACCGACTCGCAGGCGGTTATCTCCCGTAATGGCGGTCAGTACGAGGTTTACGGCTACAAATCCGAGAGCGGAAAAATCACATTTGACGATACAGGAACGTCAGTGGCCCGCGCTGAGTCGTGGGTGGCTGTCGTAACAAACAAAGTTAAGTCATTTTTCACTACGCAGGATCCACCTGCAACCAATAGCAATAAAACGGAGGGCGAGATGCCTTTAACTACCGAAGATACAGAAGTACTGCGCAAAATCGTTGGTGAGGCGATCGCTGCCAATAACGACACGGCAATTAAGCCACTGGCGGACAGCATCGCAGCCATTCAAGCCAATCAGAAAACACTCACTGACACGCTGACCGCTAACTCTCGCGCAGAAGAGGCAACCAAGCGCGCAGAAGTCGCCAAGGTTCACGGTGAAATCGTGGCTAATGCGCTGTCCGGCGAATCGCTGGACGCGATGTATAAATCCATTGGCAACGCTGCGCCGCTGGCTGGCAACTCAGCGCAGAACCAAAAAGAAACTGGCGCGCCAGATTACAAAACCTATTTCGATGGAGGTGCTAAATAATGGCTCGTTATCGTCGCGTCAATATTGATGGCGATTCTCTATTTAAAACGGAGACTCGCAAAACCGCCGCCGCGTTGAACCCCGGCACCTTTGTTGTGATTAACGGCAGCAACCTGTTTGCACAAGGCACTACTCCTGTTGGTCGCATGTACGTGCTGGATAGCGCTTATCACGAAGGGCTGGGAATCACTGACCAAATCCCGTCCGGACACTCTGCTATCGGTAACTACTTGGAAGAAGGCCGCGAATTTGCTGTGCGCGTCCCTGCTGGCACCTACGCCAAAGACCAGCCAATCACCGTTATTGCAGGTCAGGCTGCTGCTGTTCCGGCAACTGCTGGCACGTACAAAATCATTGGCTACAACCAAGATGCTGTTACGACTACAGCGGTTGACTTCATCCGCATTCGTGCTCGCGCTGACATCGTAACTGTGGTTTAAGGAGAAAAAGATGTTTTTTGATGCTAACACGTTGGCTACGAATAGCCGCCTGCGCGGTCACTGGAATGAGTTGTGGGCTAACCGCAACATGTTTGATGCGCAAAACAATGCGATGATCGCCGCTAACCGCAACATGATGACGCCGGAAATGTTGGCGGCGAATGCGCTGTTGGGTGATGGGTTGGGCCGTGACTTTTGGGCAGAGATTGACCGCCAGATTATCCAGTTGCGCGACCAAGAAACAGGCATGGAAATCGTCACCGACTTGATGGGCATTCAGACTGTTTTACCTATCGGGAAAACGGCGAAACTGTACAACATGGTTGGTGATATCGCTGATGACGTTTCTATTAGCCTTGATGGTCAGCCGCCGTATTCCTTCGACCATACTGAATATGCTAGCGATGGCGACCCTATCCCGGTGTTTACTGCTGGTTACGGCGTTAACTGGCGTCTTGCAGCAGGCTTGAACACTGTAGGGGTGGATCTGGTTCTGGATTCTCAGGCGGCTAAACTTCGCAAGTTTAATAAGCGCATCGTCTCCTATGTTCTTGATGGTGCCAGCACCATTCAAGTACAGAGTTATCCGGCGCAGGGGCTGCGTACCCACCGTAACACTATTAAGCTTAATCTAGGCTCTGGTGCAGGTGGAGCAAATATCAACCTGACAACTGCCGATCAGACAGATATCGCAGCATTCTTCACATCAGGCGCATTCGGTCAGGCTGCTCGTGACAATTTCGTGGAAGCCTACGATGTCATGTGGGTATCACCGCAGATTTGGGCCAACTTGATGAAGCCTGCAACAGTCACGATTGGCGGCAGTACTTTGCTGTCAGACGGTACGGTTCTGAGCGTTATCACTGGATTCATCCCTGCGCGTGCCGTTCGTCAGACGTTTGCATTGAGCGGCAATGAGTTCATCGCCTATCAACGCCGTCAGGATGTCATCACCCCGCTGGTTGGTATGGCTACTGGTGTTGTGCCGCTTCCGCGTCCTATGCCTCAGTCAAACTGGAATTTCCAGATCATGGCGGCAATGGGCTTGCAGATTAAGCGTGATGGTGAGGGTAAATCAGGCGTGCTGTACGGCGCGAATCTGGCGTAAGGGGCGAGCATGGATAAGTACGAGGTAATTCGACCGTGGCACGGCGTTAAACGTGGTGATGTGGTGGAGTTGGCAACGCTCCACCCGGCGCTTGAATCTAATGTGCGCCTGCTGGTTGGTGAAGTGGCTGGAGATCTGACGCCAGCAACACCAAATGCTGGAACCGGTGAGGTGGATAAAAAGGCCATCATCAAAGCCAAGCTGACAGAGTTAGGTATTGAGTTTAAGGGCAACCTAGGCGTTGAAAAGCTTGCTGAGCTACTGCCAGATGGTGAGCTAGAAAAGCTCTTCCCAACCGAATAAGCCGCCAATTTTGAGCGGCTTTTTTAATGCCCCATTTCGGTGGGGCTTCACTTTTAGGGGATCGGCATGCTGACCGCAGAACAGGCAAAAGAGTATCTGGCTACAGTCGGGGTGTCGCTCCCTTCATTCGTGCTTGATGCTTTAGTCGAGCAGGCCAACAGCATTCAGGAATGCTTGGATGCCAACTACACACCGGCAACCGCGCTGCTTATCCAACTCTATCTGATTGGGCTGATGGGTTTGGGGCAGGGTGACAAGTATATATCCAGCCAGACTGCACCGTCAGGAGCTTCGCAGTCATTCCGATATCAGTCATTTTCTGACCGATGGAAAGGGGTATTAAACCTGCTGCGTGGGCTGGATAAAAACGGCTGTGCTACTGGCTTGATTCCGCCTGACCCAACGCAGACTGCGCATGGAGGATTGTGGGTTTCACGCGGTGGCTGCATGTGTGGAGATAAATAATGATTGATGCCAAGCAAATTGCAGACCTGTTTAATCAGTTATACGCGCTCGATCCCTTGGCGGCGGCAAATCTGGTTGGTCATCGTGTTATCTGCAATAAAAAATTTGCCGAAAGCGACGTTCCGTTTGTGTGCTCACAGCAAAGTGACGGCATTGTCTCAATGGGTGTTGTTGGTTTTGTTAATGCGATTGCATCACCTAATTCCGGTCGCGTTGCGGCGGTTTATGGCGACGATAAAAAGCTAACCGGGTTCACTGTGGTAGGCGGTAAATGATGAACTGGACGCCAGTAACTGACAGCTTGCCAAAGCCATTAACGCGCGTGTGGGTGATGACAGATAGCGGAAAGCAGACAACGGCATATATCCGCAAAGACGGCGAATGGTTTTTGTTCTGCCGGAAGATTGCGGCGGAGAAGCCTGTCATCGTTAAGTGGAGAGAGTGATGGAAAGAATAACCGCGCTAAATGTGGATGTCTTTTATCGGGTTGATGGTGAGACTCGCCGCTTCACTAAAACAATAGTTGCTCCTTATATCGTTCACTGTTACCTGAAACTCGAATCAGGCGATACCGTTGGGTTGTTTGTACCTGTTGGCAATGGGCAGCAAGTCAATGCGCTCAATATCGAATGGTTTGAAATTGAGCGCGTGACCGAAGCGCAGGGGGCGTGAATGTCATCACTGGCTGCTTGGAGCTACACCGCCAAGGCGACTATCTGGCCTCTCACCGATACTGACCGCTACGGCAAGTCAACGTTCGGCGAACCCATTGTTATTGATTGCGACTATGGCGGCGACGGCAAGCGAGGCAATAGCAATGTCGGTCTGGAATTCGTCGTCAAAAACACGTTCTGGACTGAATACGCCGCTGCAAAAGTCGGTGACATGATAGCGCTGGGCGAATCTACCGCAGCGACGCCGCCAAATGATGCTGACGAGGTAAAACACATCATCCGGTACGCTGACACCTTTTACCGCACAGCAGACGATTACGAGATTCTGACGGGCGTGTGATATGGCAAAAGTCAAAGTAAGCGGCATCCGTGAATCACAGAATAAGTTGAACGCGCTGATAGGCGATATTCAAGGCCGCAAAGCGGTGCGAGCGCTCCAGTCTGCGATGATTATCGGTGGCTCTCAGGCTGCGCTATACACGCCTATCGACACCTCAACGCTCATCAACAGCCAGTTTCGCGAGTTGGTGGTCAATGGGACTCGTTTGACTGGTCGAGTTGGCTACACCGCTAACTATGCAACATACGTCCATGACCCTAACGTCAAGCAGACATTCCGCCGCGCTACTGCGAAAAAGGAATTCTTGAAAGAAGGTTTCGAGGAAACTCGCTCGCAGATTGATGCGGTAGTGAAAAAGGAAATGGCCTTATGACCATATTCGAAAAGGTTGCTGACTGGTTGGATGTCGCTGGGTTGACTGCTGGCTACAAAATCCAACTTGTGCAGTGGATCGAGCAAAAGGCGGATACTGACGCGATGAAATATATCGTCGTGCAACCTGATGGAGGTACGCCGCGTTATCGGTGCCTTGGTGCCTACGATTACGTGCTGGTGAACATTATCAGCGCCAAGAATGACCCTGAGCCAGCAATTGCTACCGCGCAGGCCATCATGGATTACGTTACCAACAACGCCGATGACGATGTGCTGAACTTCATCGCCAATGCAGGCGGCTTTCCCACACCAATCCCAACCGAAGAAGGCCGGACTGTTATCCGGCTCCGATTCGAAATTATCTCGTAATTCCCCCTGGCGGCCTTCGGGCCGTTTTTTATTTCAATTCCATAAGAGGCTATACAATGGAAGGATGTAACGATTCCGGCCTGCTGGTCGGTAAAAACGTCGTTCTCGAAGTTGCGCTGGGGTGTGCTGACACCGTGCCAACGGAAGTGGACTGGCAAGCATTAGCGGCTGGAACATCGAAAACCATCGATTTCTCGCCGAACACCGTGACCTCTGACGCTGACGACAAAGGTGCATGGGTGGATAACGCGATCACCAATGCCGACGCCACAATCTCGTTTGAAGGTGAGGTGCGTAAAAACGACGCACTTGACCAATTTGGTTTCGGCAAGTTCGTGAAGTATTTCACCGACGAAATGAACGCCAAGCGGCAGCCTACTCTGTGGGTACGTGTGCAACTCGGCCCGATTGAGTTTGTCGGCTACATGGTTGCTACCGCGCTCAGTACGGATGGAGGGACTAACGACATTGTAACCTTCTCTACTGAGTTTAAGGTGTATGACGGCAACACTGTGGCGGTGACGCTGATTAACGATGTCCCTGTCACTGGCATCACTGTAGCGCCTACCTCCCTGGCTATCGAAATGGGTACGCCGGAAACCTTTACGATCACCTTCGCCCCCGCTGGTGCAACCAATAAAAACTACACGGTGGTTTCTGATAACACTGGCGTGGCTACGGTTGCCAAGACGGGCAATATCGTTACCGTGACACCTGTTGCGGTCGGTACGGCTAACGTGATTGTGCGCACTGAGGACGGCGATTTCGTCAAGGTTGTTGATGTTGGTGTGTCTGCGTAATCATTACAAAGAGCGGCGATTGTCGCTCTTGATAATGGGTATGGTAAATTCTAGCGGCAGGAATAACTAGTAAAGAGGTTTACTCCATGAATGTAACCCCAAAATCAGGCATGAAAGTAAAATGGCGCAGCGTGTACTGGCCTTTAGGTGAGTGGGTAAATGACTCTGGAGATGTAGTTGATATTACTACTAACTTTAAAGGTCACATCGCAGGAAAGAGCATTTTGGTTATTATGAATAACTCCATGTCATCGCCGGGGCATGGTGAACCATCAATAACAGCAGCGACACCATCTTACATTGATGGCGAAAGCCTGGATTCATTACCAGAGCCACTCGATTACATTGAAATAGAATAGCAGGCAAGGTCGCTTAGGCGGCCTTTTTTATTGGGGGGGGGCGCATGACGCCAATTACTGAGATCGGGGAAATTCTCATCTCCGACACGAAAAACGATTACTTTTTCCGCCCTTCATTCGCTGCCATGACGCGCATTGGAAGCCCTGCCGAGATTGTAGAAGCCTACGCCACACTAAACGGCTACGAAGTCGCTCAGGTGGTATCTATGGCGCAGGATGCTTACGGGAAGATACCGGAATGGCTCGTCAAGACGCTGAGAAAGCCAGTGTATGGACGAAAAATCCTGTCAGTGGCAATGCATGTTATGGCGGCGTGCTGTGATGACGATATCACAGCGCTGGTGGGTGAGTGGCGACCGGGTAAACGCGGCATAGTATATCGCGCTGGAGGGATGTCTGTTGGCGAGATCATCCTGATAGCCCACACCCTGATAGAGCACGGCGTGATGGGCAAGGCCAAGGTGCGAAAGCCACAGCGTCATGAAACCAATAGTTACGTGAAAGAGTTCCGCGCCGTCGAATACATTAACGCGGCCCGCATTCACTTTGCTATCAGCCGGGATGAGGCGGAGCGGTTAACGATGACCGAGTTTCAACTGATGATTAACGCAAAATATCCCGACCAGAAAGGCTTTACGAGGGAAGAGTACGACACCGTGCGGGATGATTACTTTAAGCGCCGCGAGGCCCGTATAGCCGCAGAGAAAGCCAAGAAAGCGGCATAGTTGAGTGTTTACGTGAAGTCAGGATTTTCGAATGAAATATTTGAATGAAAACCCCATCCCAAGAGAAGAGTTATACTGCGCTCGTGATTATTGTGATGATGTTCACTTTAATGCCAGTGAGCTATTAAATAGATTTTGCGTGCAACCTCCCGCTCAAGTCGAAGATGATAGCATCACTCCATCCTTGCTTCCCATTGCTCAGACTTCGATCTACGATGTGTGCAAATGTTACCAATGGGGATAGGGATGATGAATAAATTAGCAATTATTAGCGTGTTAAGTGCTTCCGTTTTTCTGTCTGGATGTGCCACCCAACAGCCTCCAACGCAAACACAAATAGCGGCGGCTAGTTATGGTGAACTACCAAGTAATTACCAAGATCAGATAAAGAGCCATTTCAGCGCAACATTGAAAGATCCATACTCTGCGCAATACACCTTTTTACCTACCTTTAAAGGATATTCGCAGGATGGGGCATGGGCACCATCAGGCGGTAAGGTTATGTATGGTCATGTTGCGCCTGTGTTAGTCAATGCAAAAAACAGCTATGGCGGATACACCGGGAATCAGAGGCACGTATTTATATTTTCTGGTGGAGTGATGTATGACACCACAGCAAACGATATGTTTGGCAGGGTAAAGCCTGTTAATTAAAGATATAATTATTTATAAAACCTCGCCTTGGCGGGGTTTTTTATTGCCCGGAGAGCAATCATGGCTGAGGAAGTTGTTGGACAAATCGTCTATCAGGTAGATATGGAAACCGGGCGCCTGCTCTCGTCACAAAGAGAGGTAAATCGCAACCTCGACCAGATGGAATCTGGTTTTAACAAAAGCGCCAAGTCGGCAACCAACCTTGAATCCGGCATGAATAAGCTGGCATCTGCCATCAAGCTCGTTATGGCTGCCGCTGCCTTGCGTGGACTGGCTGACATGGTTCAAAAGTACCAAGAGATGTCAGACCGTGTGCAAATGGCGACATCAAGCCAGGCTGAGTTCGAGCACGTTCAGCAACGCCTACTGAAAACCGCCAACGGGACTTACCGCTCATTGGCTGAAGCTCAGGAACTTTACATCACTACTGCCGCCAGCCTGCGCAGTATGAATTACACCACGGATCAGGCTATCGATATTCAGGACTCGATGTCCTATGCATTCGTGAAGAACGCGACCAGTGCAGACCGGGCGAACAACGCGATCAGCGCCTTCTCCAAATCGATGAATAAAGGGAAAGTTGAGGCTGATTCGTGGGAATCTATTATTGCTGCTATCCCGTCAGTGATTGACGATATCGCGGCAGCCAGTGGAAAAACTTCCGCGCAAATTCGAGCGATGGGTTCAGCAGGGAAGATCACGGCCCAGCAACTTTCCGAAGGACTTCGTCAGTCGCTAGATGCTAACTCAAAAGCTGCTGCTGGCATGGCGAACAACCTCACCGACGCCAGCGTGCGTATGAAAACGGCGATAACTGCCATTCTGGTGGAGGCTGAAAAAGGGACGGGGGCGTTACAGTCATTCACTAACGGGATTATCTCTACCGCTGATGCGCTGCTTAATTTTAGCGGCGACACGCAGAACATGCCGAAGTTTATCGATGCTGTCACCATCTCAGCCACCGCTTTGGCTGCTGTTATGTCTAGCCGCTTAGTCGGCGCGTTAGTGTCTGTTACCGTGGCGCAGGCGGCAAGAACCAAGGAAACCATTTCCGGCATGGTGGCTACAAGAGCCGCCGCTGTTGCAGATGAATCAGCAGCTAATGCAGCGGCCAGAAAGGCGGCAGCTGATAAATCAGCGGCGATGTCAGCATTGAGCGCCGCGCAGGCTGAACTTAATGTAATGAAGGCTACTACGATATCTACCAATGCGACTATCGCAAAGGCAGAAGCTGAGTTAACTAGCATCAAAGTCAACTTGCAGCAAATTCAGGCTGAAAAGGCACTTGAGGTTCAGCGTGCCAAAGCACAGATCACTGAGCAAGGCAGGATCGCCACAGCAACGCGCATGGCCCAACTTCGTCAGGCGGAAGTAGCGTTAACACAACAAGTCGCGAGGGCTGAATCAGTAGTTGTTAACGCCAGAGCAACAGCAATAACGGCAGCAGAAGCAAAAGTATCAGCGGCTCGTATTGCTGCCACTAACGCCACTGGTGCGGCTGTGGTTGCAAACAACGCACTGGCGGCATCTCAGGCAAGACTGGCGGCAACGTCAATTTCCGTTGGTAACGCATTGAGGGTGATAAACACGGCATTAATGCCTTTGGGCGGCACGGTCGGCGTAGTGGCGATAGTAGCTGCCGGTTGGTATTTGTATGCACAGAAGCAAGCGCAAGCACGTCAGGCCAGCATTGAATTTGCCAACACATTGCCAGATGTGATCAGCAAGTTAAAGGAAATGAATCTGGTACAAGCTCAAGGTGTTCGTGCTGACACAGTTGAGTCAATCACCAATCAAGAGGCGGCAATAGCCAAACTGAAAGGTGAAATTTCAAACCTAAACAAGGATTACAATGACCGGATCACGTTAGCCAAGCAAATGGGGAACGCTGACATTGAGTCAAATGGACATTTAAAAATAGCCGCTGACCTATCCAATCAGTTATCGAAAGCCAACCGTGACCTTTACGAAAAAGAGTCAACCCTCAAGAAATCCAAAGACGCGCTTCACCAGATAAATATTCGCGTTAATCAGGGCATTCTTGACCAGATGAAGGCGGCCCGTGATAACGCACTAGCGGTAGCTGAACTTGAAAAGAAAACCTCATTGCTAGGCGGATCTCAGGCATTTCTCGCTCAGAAATTGGGGGCGTCAACTGAAGCACTGAAAAGCTTCAACGCCGAGAGTCTGAAAATAAATTGGGGCGGGGAGGCTGGCGAGAAGCTGATTAAACAAGCGGAAAGACGGCTCGCACTCAGTAAGGAGGAAGGTGTCGCAAGGGCTAGGCTGCAAGCGCAATATGATGCCGAAGATGCTGGTATCACCGACCCCAAAGCCATCGCTGTTTTGCAGGATAAATACGCAGCAACGGAAAGCAACACCGAAGCATTGAAGAAAAACAATGCTGAAAGTAAAAAGGCGGAAACGCAGGCCGAATCCATTGCACAGAAGCTTGCGAACCTGAAGCAAGAATCAGATCTCGCGGCAAGCTCCACCCAAGGAATGACAAGAGAGCAACAGTTGCTACGTGCCGAGCAGTCTCTTGGTGCTGCGGCCACCGATGAACAGAGAAAGAAAGCTAGGGAGTATAAGGCTGCGGCAATCGACGCAGCGGCAGCAATCAGGGGCTTATCTTTGGTGCCTGAGCAAAGTGAAAATCAGTCGTATCAAAACGACCTGCAATCACTGAGTGCCGCACTTAAAGCCAAAAAGATTACGCAGGAGCAGTTCAACCAGCAATCCGAGCAATTGGAGGTAAACCATCAGGCCAACCTCGCAAAAATACGCGCAGATGCGGCAGTAACGCCAACCCAGCAATCAGCGGCATTAGTTGACCCGGTTCAGGCTCTGGCAAACGAGAATGCCCGGAAGTTAGCACTCATTCAGCAGTTTGAACAGCAGAAAACCATCACAGAGCAGCAGGCTCTGGCGTTACGAAATTCTGCTAATACTCAATATGAGCAGCAGCGGATCGCCGCTCAATGGGAAATCTGGCGCAACCAGAGCACAGCAAATGAAGCACTGGCCGCGTCGTTTGATGCTTTTGCTGGTAATGCCAGTAATGCACTAACCGGCCTCATAACTGGGAGCATGTCTGCGAGTGATGCACTCCGCTCCATTGGTAACACCGTGTTGAATAGCCTTATCAACACTTTCGTTCAGATGGGTGTGGAGTGGGTTAAATCTGCTGTTATGGGAACTGCTGCAACAACGGCGGGGGCAGCAGCAGGCGCGGCAGCGCAAACAGCGGCAGTGGGAACTGTGGCGGCGGTGCAAACTGGGGCGCTCGCAGCGCAAACAACGGCCAGCGTTGCAGCGGCGGGAACCACGGCGGCGGCATGGACTCCAGCGGCAATCCTGTCGTCTATTGCCTCAATGGGTACAGCTGCCGCAATCGGATTAGGGGCGGTTGCTGGTGTGATTGGCGCTAATCTGCTAGGTAAACGCAAGAACGGCGGCCCTGTCTCCGCTGGCGGACTGTACCAAGTAGGCGAGGGTGGCATGCCTGAAATCTACCAGGCCAGCAACGGCAAGCAGTACATGATACCGGGTGACAATGGCTCTGTTATCAGCAACAAGGACATGCAGGGCGGCGGGCAGATAGTCGTTAACAACAACATTCAGAATTACACGAATTCCGGCGTAGACACTCAGGTTACGCAGAATGGTAATACCGTGTCTATTCAGACGATTGTTTACGACATCGCTAACGGAGGCCAGATAGGGCAGGCAATAGCCACTTATCACAACGCCCCGCGACGGGCGCTAGCTTAACCAGCCACCTACGGGTGGCTTTTTACTATCTAAAGAGGTCTATATGAAGGTCAACGAATTGCATGAATCAGTTCAGGTTGAAATGGCAAAATTGCTCGGTGATGTTATCAGGAATCAAATCGACTTAGTAGCCGATGAGCAGCGGACGGAAAAAGCAGTAAAGGCTGCTGAGGCCATCCGCGAGGCTTTTAGTGAAATGTTTAAATAAGCAAGATTACTTAAACGTTTATCTATGATTTTTCGAAGTGTTTCCGAGCTTGGTCGTAAATTTTCAGTAAGCCATCGATATTGGATTGGTATACAGGAACTCGCTGGGCGCGAACTAACTCAATGAGTAATTCGTAAGCTGCTGTTTCAGCTTGCTTTGACGGTACTATTTTATCAGACATAACTTCTCCTTTGCTGTGTGAACGCCCTAATGAGCGGATTCTGTTCCCTACGGTGCTGCAAAGAGAGTTTTTACTTTCAAGTTATAACGCAGCAATGAATGCGTACATCCTGATATTTGATCAGATAAGAATCACCCGGAGAGCCAATGGCAATCATTGCATACCCGGACTGGCTGCCGCTGGCGCAGAAGTCCAATAAAAACTGGAGGCGCGATACCGGGTTTCGGACTGACAACCCGCAGGTAGGCGCTCCGATATTCCAGAAGCTTACCGACGACCTGAAAGATACGATGGCGCTGACGTGGATACTCAACCGCGACCAGCACCGGGCGTTCACTCAGTGGCTAAAGAGCGCAAAGTATCTCGATAACTGCGTTAACTGGTTCAGCATGCCAATGTCTACCGGTGGCGGCGATACCGGGGTTGAGGTGCAGGAGTTGCACTTTATCGACTATCCACAGTGGAACCAGAGCGGCAATGTTTTCACATGGACGGGCAATGTCGTGTGCCGGAAAGTGAATAACTCAGATGATGAGTTTGACGACATCATTGTGGAGCTACCGGCACCGTGGGGTAGCTGGCTGGACATCATCGTCACACAGACATTACCGAGGCCATAATGCCGACATTGCGAGAAATTAGGGCGCAGCGGCCCAACCGGATAATCTACGAAACGATAGAGTTTAGTCACCCATCATTCGGCCCTATCAGGCTCGTCAACAACCAGATATTCGCTAAAACGCTTGGCGGAGAAGAGTACCAGCCGTGCCGGTTCGAACTGACCGAGAGCCAGCAGAGCGGAACGCCGGTTATCGACTCTACGCTTAAATTCAGCCGACTTGCGCAGGATTTCAAGCAGCAGTTGAAAGCATGGAAAGGCACTGGCCGCATAAAGCCGATAACCTGCACCTACCGTCTGTTCTACTCTGCCGATATCGCAACAGAGTTGAAGTCATGGACGCTGTATATCGCCGATTGCTCGATGGATGGCAGTGATGTGAACGTATCGTTGTCGATGACCAATCCGTTAAACAAGAACATCGCGTGGCTTTACGATCCGGCTGAATGGCCCGGATTAGTTAATGGGTAGCTCTCTCTTATTTTTTGTTTTCAGGAGGTGTTTTGCTCCCACTTGGTGGCTTAGTGTCATCTCCAAATACAATACGGTGAGCGCCTTCAAGGTTTTTGGCAATCTCTTCGGCTGTATGGTTTTTCATTTCTAAACGCTTACCGTCTTTTTCAATAACTATGGAACGGCCTGATTTTCGCCATATAAAATTGCTTATAACCGCCCCAATGCCAATCCAGGCAGCCTTAGTGTTAAGTACATCGACAACTATCTCAGTTAGAGATTGAATGTTGGATTGATTAACAACAAGGGTTGGTGTCCGTTTTTCTTCTAAGGAGAAGCTAATGTCCTTATCTTTTAAAGCATTGCAGAAATCATCAAGCATATCTGACGGCAAGAACAACTTTAAAGGAGGTCTTTCCATAACAATCACCTATGAGTCTTTGTTTCACCGGGTAAGAGGATTTGCCATTTTTTTGCATATAGCCCTTCGCGCACTAATAGACGGCAGGGCAGAACTAACATTCTTTGATATCAACACAACTGAAGCAACTAGCGGCATGACCAAGGTCGATATCAGCCGCGAGCGATCTTGATTTTACTTCCCATACATCTTCTTCAAGGTTTCGATCAGAGCCGCCTTGAACTTGTCGGCTTCCTGCTGGGCGTTATCTAAGGATTATCAATGGTTATCTATAGTTCTGTGTTCCATCCTAATGGCTTCTTTGTCCATGCAGCACCTGGCCCTGACTTCTGGGTGTTCCTCAGTAAATCTATTGGCTGGGGCAGATTCTCCATGGTTACCAACTCTGTTGAGTTCAACCGCCAAATAGGTATTTTTGAATTAGCGGAAGTGCGGCCGGAAGGCTCAGCGCCCCTTTCACAACCAGCTCATTCGTCAAATGTGTTATGGCGTCTGCCGGAAGCTGTCGAAGTTTTGAAACAATTCCAGCCTTCTCAGGTTCCGAAATATTGGATAGAGCGATGATATCTTCAAGAGCTGTAACAGTATCCCTGTGAAGTCGGATGGTCTGGATATTCAGCATGGACGTCAATCCGCCGTCATTAAGCATAAAATCTACGCCGGAGGCTGTCGCTCGTAAATTATCAAGGACATAGTATCTTTCGTCAGTCCGTTGAGGAAAAATCGTTAATAGATTGTGTTCTGCTAGATAAGATATATTTGCCAATATCTTATCTTCGTCTTTAGGCATGATGTTGGTATCAAATTCTTCTTTTAATGAGCATTTTGGATAGCATGAGATGCAAACCGATAGGATGTGTTTTTGCAATTCGCGATCGAACTTATCCATATCACTTATCCTTGCTGTAGATGCCCTTAAGCGTCTCGAAAACCATTTGCTTTACCTGCTCGGCCTGCTGATCCGCCAATCGCTCTGAATCGTCTCGGTAGCCCGATATGGCAGAAGGTTTGACTACGGCATCCTGAACAATCTGCACCAACTCAGCATTAAGAGAGCGTCCGTTCATCTTTGCCCTCTGAGTTACTTTGGCTTTCAGGTCAGGAGGAAGCCTTAGTTTAAACTGCGGATCTTCTCTGGACATTTTATCACCGTATTTTTTATTGACAGTCTATAACGGTGATAGTACATTCTCAATTGAACCACCGTGGTTCCTTTTAATGGAGGTAGTATGCAAGGCGCAAGAAAATTACCGCAATTTAACCTGCGGTGGCCTCAGAAGGATTTGGATTTGATACGCAAGGTAGCGGAAGAGAGTGGGCGCTCGGTGAATACAGAAATGCACCGCCGCGTAATGGAGAGCCTGAAAAGAGATGGCTTTATCAATGCGTAGAAAGGTTGAAGCCCCAACTGCACGAACAGTTAGGGCCTCGGTATCGAATAAATCCGACTAAGGAATATCGACATGTCAAGTATAGCAATTTCAGCATCAAATAACAGCACTCCAGTAGCGTTCAACTTTCAGGAATCGCATGAAGTACGCATTCAGGTGATCGGCGGTGAGCCGTGGTTTTGCCTGAAAGATGTGTGTGAAATTCTGTCTGTGTCAGTGGCTAGCCCATCACGATTTCAGATGGACATGGAAGGGGTTACAAAAAATGTAACCCCTACAAATGGCGGAAAACAGCAACTCGTTTACGTCAACGAACCCAACCTTTACCGCGTCATCTTCCGCAGCAACAAACCGGAAGCTCGTCAGTTTCAGGATTGGGTGTTTAACGATGTCCTTCCCTCTATCCGTAAGAAAGGCAACTACCAGCATCAGAAGGGTGAGCCAATCAGCAACAAGGACATGGAAAACATCAAGAACCTTGTCTGGATGATGACGCATAACATGAAGTTCAGCGAATCGTGGAATTACGGCGTTTGGCGCTCATTGCGTTCTGCAACCGGTACACCTTCGCCACAACGGTTCGCAGTTGAGGATTTGCCAGCATTAAAGGAAGAATGCACGCGCATCCTGAGAATCACCACGGCGGTGAACAAAATCATGTACGAATTTGAGAAGGAAGTTATCAGAAAAGTATTGAAGGGTAATGCTGACATGCAGCCGCTGGTGGACAAGATGAACAGTGAGCTGTTGCAAATAGAGGGTAAGGAAAAGGATGGCCTGTTGCTGCTGGAGAAAATAGACGAATTCCGCTTGGAAACACTCACCACTAAGCACTAAAGGCAAATGATGGATAATCAACTGCTGTTAGCTCGTATCGCCGAGCTTGAATTAATACTGGCGGAGACATATCAGGTTGTTGGATCTCTGTCTGAATCGCTGGGAATGTTTAATGAGCTTCCAGTTATCAAGGCTCTAGATAACCTATCAGCAATGGCATTGGTTCACAAAGATGTGCTGCCTTTCAGTTTTGACGACATTGACCCAAGGCTCGTTAGCTTCGCTGAGGACATGTCAACATGCACCCTAAATAAAGGCGGGGAAGAATATTATTACGACTTTGTTTCTAAAACGAGTTAACCGCCTTAAGAACTAACCAACCCATCTAACCCGCTTCGGCGGGTTTTTTATTGCCCACAAACAGAGGCCACCTTGAACAAATCAGACTTTATCAAACGGATGATCGGCGTTCCATGGATTAACCGCGCCTGTAGTTTTGAAGCGTGTGACTGCTGGGGGCTGGTGGCGCTTTATTACCGCCATGTGCTTAGCACTGAATTGCACGATGTCGTCGGGTACGAATCGGATAGCGATTTTCTGACGTGCTTTTCTGGCGAGGTTGTTTACTGGCAGCGCAGCGAATTACCTGTCAATGACGGGATTTTCGTTGGCTATGTCGGAAGCAGACCTGAGCACGTTGGCCTGATTATCGATGGCAGCGCATTTCACAGTCGCGGCGCTAACGGTTCAGTGGCAATGCACCGGCTGCCAATCATAGAACGCGCATTCACCAGCATGGAGTATTTCACCTATGCCAGTAATTGAAGTTCAGCGCATACCCGGCGCGCCTAAAGAACGCGTTAACGTTCCTGTGAATACTGATTTTTGCGATTGGTTTTTATCGCAGAATTTCCACTCAGATGCAGATATCGTTATCAACGGTTCGCGCATGGATGATGACGCAGAAATGTCTTTCCCTGTATCTGAGCTTCATCGCATTCAGATATTCGACCAGCCAAAGGGATTTATCGGCGATGTGCTCAAGCCAGTGTTCAAGCTGGTGACAAAGATTTTCTCATTCCTCGGAATGGGGCAGAGTAACCCGTCATTTTCCGTTGCGGACAGCAATACCAAGGAGTCACCTAATAATAAACTTACCGGGCAAACAAACGTCGCGAGAACCTATCAGGCCCGCCCTGATGTTTACGGCCAGCCGCGTTCATACCCTGACTTGATTCAGGAGTCGATGTTTGAGTTTATCGACAACATCAAATACGTCACGGAGTGGATGAATTTCGGGATAGGGCGTTACTCGGTTTCAAGTGTGCGTTACTCCGAATCGACGTTGACCGCGCTGGCTGGGGCAAGTTATCAAATCTACCAACCCGGAGCGGTGATACCCGTTATCAATGAGGGTTTCGAGTTTGATGATGTGGATGGGCAAGAGGTGCCGGGCCCGAACGAAAGCGAAGATTTTCCGGCAGAAACGGCCACATCTAATGATGTGATCGAGGGTGTGATACTCGGTGGACAGATATCCGTAAAAATCCTGCGTGATAATGCGTTTGATTACTTCTTTGGCGTGACAAAGCCGCGATCGGTGACGTTCGTCATTAACGTCACATACCAGACGGCCAGCGGAACAGTGACGCGTGATGCAAACCTTACTGCTGACCTGATTAACGCTGAACTGTCAGACGATGGCGCGTTGGTTGACCCGGAAGAATATTACACCTTCTTCTTTGCCAATCTGTCTGGCGCTGATGCCACCGTGATTCCATCTGATGCCACAGTGAACAACACGCTGCTGACGATAAACGACAATCAGCCATTGGTCACGGGCCCATTCTTTGCTCCGCTCCCCGGCGGGCAGTTGTGGGTTCACTTTATGGCTCAACAGGCGAATGACAGCACGGCCACTTTCAAAATCGACTGGTGGCAAGTCGATGACGAGAACAACCAGATAGCACCAGCCGAATCACAGACCGGCTCGATATCGAATAACACGGGCGGACAGGATTACCGATACCTGACCGTGAAAATAACGCCAGCGGCGGGATATGGCCGCTATGCGGTACAGGTGACGCGCACCAACAACAGTAGCGATAGTAACACTCTCCAGTTGCCTGAAATTCATGCCGTCCGGGTGCGTGAAAATGAAGTGCATGCAAATGACACGCTTGTGCGTGTTACCGTTCGGGCAACAGAACAAGCGACGGGAGTGCGACAGCGCAAGTACAACGCCCTGATCATGCGCCACACAATCACCTATAACCTGACAACGCAGAGCGTTGATTACACATTACGTCCGTCACGGCTGTTTGCTGACGCAGTAGCGCACACATGGTTGGTAATGGGTAATCAGCCTGAGTCAACGATCGACCTCTACCAGCTCTATACCATCGCCGCAAAAATTAACAGCGAGGATGCGAGGCTTGGTTATTTCGATTACACGTTTGACGATGAAGATATTTCATTGGGCGACCGAATCAAAACAA
Organism: Candidatus Symbiopectobacterium sp. NZEC135; assembly: GCF_025962695.1. Lineage (NCBI taxonomy): Bacteria > Pseudomonadati > Pseudomonadota > Gammaproteobacteria > Enterobacterales > Enterobacteriaceae > Symbiopectobacterium > Candidatus Symbiopectobacterium sp. NZEC135. Next base: position 296,814 of record NZ_JAGFPF010000001.1, read on the forward strand.
TATGCGATGTGGCGCGGGTGGTGGCTTATTTTGAGGATGGCGTGTTGTCATTTGCCAGAGATGAAAAGGCAGACTTCCCGCAAGCGGTGTTCAATCGGTCAAATATGGTTGCCGATGAATACTCGATGACTTACGACATGACAATGCCTGGAGGATTTGATGGGGTTGAAGTGGAATATGTCAGCCCTACAACGAACAAAAAGACTTATATCCGCTACCGGATAACAGACGTTGGAATTGTTGAGCAAGAGCCAGAGAACCCCAACAAAATTAAACTCGCCGGTTGCAGGAATGAATATCAGGCGAGAGACAGGGCATTGCTTGAAGCAAATCGCTTGCTGCACTCCCGTATCAAAATGCAGTGCAAGGTACTGGCTGATGGTGAGTATACGAATGTCGGGATGATGATTCAGGTTCCAGACACTTACGATTCTAACCAGCAAGCCGGATACCTTGTATCAAGAAATGGTTATCTGTTCGAAACAAACGAGAGGATAAAATTTGCAGGGGAAATGTATGTAGTAATTACCGATCACATTGGGAACGCATCACAGCGATATAGAGCATATCAGCGTGATGATACCGAGTTCGGGTTTTACGCAGAAATACCAGTCATTCAGCTTAACCTTTGGGATGGCTCAGAGATTCAGTCACCTTCACGATGGATTATCGCAACGCAAACGGAACTTGATAGCACCTTGTGGCGAGTCGATGAGAAGAAGCCTAATTCAGATGGCACAACATCATTAACCCTTTCCGAATATAGCGATTCGATTTACTCCTACACCGTAGATTAAACAAACACAGTTAAATCACCCAACCAATGCCCAGCCTTAGTGCTGGGCTTTTTTATGGAATAATTATGGCTACTACACCAACCAATAACGCTGTCCCGAGTGAGTCACCGCGCGATCTGAAATTTAATGCCGGGAAGATTGACGAATTCGTTAACCAGATGGCCCCTAATTTTAAATATACGGACAGATTTGGTAATGAGCATTTAACCATCGCCGGTATTGAAAATTTAGCCCGCCAGATTATCGGCACGCTTGGATGGGTGCCATTCGGCACGTTTGAGGATGGCGCAACGCTTACAGACACCACACAAACCCTGAAATATGACGCGGACGGCAATTATTACCGCTGGGATGGGGATTTCCCCAAAGCCGTTCCTGTTGGCTCTACTCCGGATAGCGCCGGAGGGGTAGCGCAAGGGGCATGGGTGAATGTCAGTGATCTGACTCTCCGTACCGCGCTAGCTAGCAGTGACGTGGGAGGCGGTGGATCGCTTGTGGCCTTGGAGTATGGGGGGACGGTGCAAGATGTAATCGATGATGACATTGGTTATTCAAAAACCACCGAACAAATAATTAATAATTTAAGCGAAAACAAAATAGCAAGATTTTTTGATGGTATTGCCACACCCGCACCGGGATTATCTGTTCCTTCAAGAGCATCGCTATCTGGAACACTTGGACGGAGTTCATTATCAAAGTCTGGCAATGCAACAATCACACTCTCGAATATTGACCCGAACGCACTGCCGGCAACTGTTGATACGGTTGTTTATGTTAACCCTGCGTGGTTAAGTGAATCCATTTTCCCGAGAGAGGCGACATTAGATGGATTTACTATTAACGGTGACTCAGCCTCAGAGAATGAGTGCGGGCTGTTTATTTTGCAGGGCCGGCGATATGCGATCAAAAACACAGAGATTTTTAACGCTAAATATAGCCTCAGATTTCAGGATATATGGCGCTCAACGATTGACTCTGTTACCGCTCATGGGGTCATTCAGCAGGAGCGCGGAACCAGTACGACATATATAAATTGTAGTGCGACAGGGCATAATGACGTTCTTGGTGCATTCCGGATGGAACACACCATGTACATGAACATGATTTCATGTGCTACGGACGCTGCGAAAAACGGGGGCTACTATTTCAATGACGTGACAGGTTCGGTCAGTGGCTGTGGCGGGGAGTTTGCGACCATCAGCTTATCCGGAGTTCATGGCCTTTTCATGAACTTCGCTTCGGGCTGCAAGATGACATTTAACGGGTGTTTTTATGCAGCAAGAGGCACCGACACGGCACCGTTGATTCATGTGGCTGGGGACAATAACCGACTAATTTACAACTCTTTCAATTGCTCTAACGCACAGAATTACTCTGGTGCGGATATCCGTATTTCAGGAAACGGAAATACCGTCGTGTTTAACCAGTGCGTGTTCGGAATGGGGCGCACACTTCCTCGTGTTCACATAGAATTTGGGTCAACAAGCATCGTTATAGTAAATACGGCTGACGGGAATCAGCACATATACTATGCATCAGCATCAGAATCGGTTTTACTTGCACGTCATGAGCAGATGTTTTTATCCGGAACGTTGTCGCCGATTATCAGGGCTGGCGCAACGCAATTCACAACCACCACGGCAGAATGTGATTATGATAAAAACGCAGGGGTAATGACGGTTCAGATGAGACTGAAAGTGTCATCTTTGAACGGTGCTTCAGGCAGTGTAAACGTCACTGGATTGCCGGGGACATTGCGAAAAAACACAGTGATAAATGTCGGTTACTTCGCTGGTTGCCGCGCAGGGATATCATCTCTGTATGCTTCCGTAGATACTCAGTCTGAACAAATAAACTTTTTTTATGGAAATAATGGCTCCGTTAGCCCATTAACTGTTGCTGATATAACCGCTTCTTTCGATATCATCCTCAGTTATACCCAAATCGCGTTCAACTCAAAATATCATTTGCAGTGATTTCTGTGACGCTGGCGTGTCGTACTGTGCCAGGTTGTGACGTGATGTGCCAAGGATGGCTACCCGATCCAGTCGGCCCATGCCTGCATCATCTCTTTGCGCTTGTCGAGGTATTGGGCGTGATTATAGATGCCGCGTATAGTGCCGCTGGTTGCATGCGCTAATTGCTTTTCAATCACATCAGCGGGCCATCCCTGCTCATTCAGTATTGTGCTGAACTGGTGCCGGAATCCGTGCCCGCTAGCCAGACCCTCATAGCCGATTTGTTTGATGACGAGCAGCACAGCGTTTTCGCTTATCGGCTTTCTTTTATCGTTCCTGCCAGCAAATACAAATTCAGAGATATCAGTGATGGGCTTAAGCGTGCGCAGCAATGCGGCCACTTGGGTAGACATTGGCACAAGATGAATTTTCCTGCTCTTCATCTCTTCCTCTTCGATTGTGATCATCATGTTTTCAAAATCGACGTACCGCCATTTCATCGAGCGAAGTTCTTTGGTTCGCATGGCTGTGTATTGCAAAACCTGTGTGGCGATGCGAGAAACCGTGCTGCCTGAGTATGTCGCAAGAGCTACGTTAAATGCTGGTATCTGCTCTGCCGGCAGGAACGGGAAGTTCTTCTTTCTGTATCCTCGCATTGCGCCCGCAAGGTCAGGAGATGGATTGTACTTTGCTCGGCCTGTACTAATTGCGTAGCTGAAAACCTCACCAATGCGCCGACGTGCTTTATTTGCCCGCTCCATTGCTCCACGCTCTTCAAACCTGCGTATCACTGATAGCACCACCATCGGCTCTACCTCTTCCATTTTTAGGTGCCCAATGATTGGAATGATGTCATCTCTGAACATACGTTCAAGCTCTAAAGCATAGCCCTCTGACCATACCTGCCTTTTGTGCTCATACCATTCACTGAAAATGACGAAGAAAGAATCTGGCTCGCTGTCATTTTGCTTTGACTTAACCGGATCAATGCCATCGACAATCAGCTTTCTCGCGTCGTGAGCCCTATCCCTTGCTTCCTGCAGTGACATGTACGGATATTTACCCACGGTAAAAACCTTCTCTTTACCCGCCAGTTTGTACCGCAACTGCCAGACTTTTTTACCACTCACAGGCACAAAGAGATAAAGACCGTTGCTATCCAGCAGGCGATAAGGTTTGTCTTTCGGCTTGGCTGCTTCAATCTGCTTTACGGTTAGCATGGGTAAAATTATTCGGGTAAAAAATATTTACCCACTTTTTACCCATCAAGCATAGCGGTTGTCAAATTACTTTACGGAACGTTGGAGAACGTCACATTTACGCGAGCGTTGGTTTTAAAGGGATTTTGTGAACGTAGAAGGAGGTGATAGAACTTACTGATGGTGTCCCCAGCAGGAATCGAACCTGCAACTAGCCCTTAGGAGGGGCTCGTTATATCCATTTAACTATGGAGACTTCCGCGGGGCCATTATACGCATTTTGGCCGTGAGCATAAGCACAGGAATGTCCGATTGCTTAATATCACGTCAATCGATGGCAAAAAAGTGTGAAAAATGTCCGCGCGCAGGGCCGTGGCGCTGAGTCTCTGCACCGTAAAAACCTGCTTTTTGGCCTGCTGATTCAGTAACACACGCATTAATAAGCACTATTACGTTAGCTTTCCTCGATGAAGCGCAATAAAATGTTACACTACCAACGACCATTTCTTGTCCAAAAGTGTTCTTCGCACTCAAAGCGTTGAAACGGGTCGGGGGTATGCTATACGGTTGTAACGTGGGCGAAACGCAATTTTATCAGGGAGAATCACTATGAATAACCGTTTGAGTGGGGTGGTGCTGGCCAGTGTCATGCTGGTTGGGTGCGCCAGCTCTTCGGATAAAACAACCCAAGGGCGTTCCGACCCACTTGAGGGATTCAACCGTACCATGTTCAACTTTAACTACAATGTGCTGGATCCGTATGTCGTCCGGCCGGTAGCCGTTGCCTGGCGTGACTATGTGCCAAAACCCGCGCGTAATGGGTTGAGCAATTTCCTCAGTAACCTGGAAGAACCTGCCGCGATGGCAAACTATTTTGTATCGGGCGATCCCTATAAGGCCATGATCCACTTTAACCGTTTCTTCCTGAACACCCTGTTGGGGATGGGCGGGTTGTTCGATCTTGCCTCGGTGGCGAATCCGAAGTTGGCAAAAGAAGAGCCGCGCCGATTCGGCACTACGTTGGGAAGCTACGGTGTGGGCTATGGCCCGTACGTGGTACTGCCGGGTTATGGCAGCGCGACGCTGCGTGAAGACGGTGGCGGTATGGTTGATACACTCTATCCGGTGCTGAGTTACCTGACATTCTGGGCTTCCGCCGGTAAATGGGTCGTAGAAGGCGTAGAGACGCGTGCACAACTGCTAGATTCGGATGGCCTGCTGAGAAACTCGTCCGATCCTTACCTGATGGTGCGCGAAGCCTATTTCCAACGGCATGATTTCCTGGCGCGCGGTGGCCGTCTGGCTCCACAGCAAAATCCGAATGCCGCCGCCATCGAAGATTCTCTTCAGGAGATCGATGCGCCTGACCCGGCTCCCGCAGCCCCTGCCAAATAGCCCGTTCTCTGGCATCACATTCCAAAAGGCTCCCGGTGGAGCCTTTTGCTTTATGCCCATTTATCCGAAATAAAACACTGTAATGGCCCGAATCAGCACGGTGTTATCACCGCTTGTTAATCAATAACACTTGTATTGTTATTTTTTATTTAATTACAAAAAATGTATTTTCACTGCCTTTGTAACAATAATGTTGTGCGGATGTGCGCTGTAACACGCATTTTACACGATGGCCTGGCTAGCGTGTGGGAATGATGCACGTTCGGGATGGTTGGAGTAACGATTCACCTGCAACAACAAAATTAGAATAAACAGAGGCATAGAAGTATGAAAAAACTACAGGCTTTGGTTTTGTGCCTGAATATGGCAGGAACCGCCGTGTTGCCCGCATGGGCGGAAAGTGCCGCGGATACGGCAAAAACCACCGATGTGGTACTGATCGGTGGGGGTGTCATGAGCGCCACCCTCGGGACTTATCTTCAGGAACTGCAACCCGACTGGTCAATCACGATGGTTGAACGTCTGGATAAGGTTGCCGAAGAAAGCTCCAACGGCTGGAATAACGCAGGCACCGGACATTCGGCCTTTATGGAACTGAACTACACGCCAGAAAAAGCCGATGGTTCCATTGATATCAGTAAAGCCGTTGAGATCAGCGAAGCGTTCGAGATTTCGCGTCAATTCTGGTCTTATCAGGTCAAGAATGGCGTGCTGCACGATCCGAATCTGTTTATTAACAGCGTGCCGCACATCAGCTTTGTCTGGGGCAATGAGAACACCGCCTTCCTGAACCAGCGTTATAAGGCGTTACAGCACAGTACGCTGTTCCGTGGCATGGAATTCAGCGACGATCGCGCCACCATCCAATCCTGGGCACCTCTGGTGATGGAAGGGCGTGATCCAGCGCAGAAAGTGGCTGCAACGCGTATGCCGATTGGCACCGATGTTAATTACGGTGAAATCACGCGCCAGCTGGTTTCTGGATTACAGACGAAAAACAACTTCTCACTGCGTTTGAATGCAGAAGTGCGCGAGATCAAGCGTAATGCGGACCATACCTGGAGCATTGTCTATGCGGATTTGAAGGATGGCGAGAAAGAGCATGCCATCAATGCCAAGTTTGTCTTTATTGGCGCGGGCGGGGCGGCACTGCCGTTATTGCAAAAATCCGGTATTCCCGAAGCGGATCTCTATGGCGGCTTCCCGGTGGGCGGAGAGTTTCTGGTCACCGACAATCCTGATATTGTAAAACGTCATATGGCAAAAGTGTATGGCAAAGCCTCCGTGGGGGCGCCGCCGATGTCCGTGCCGCATCTGGATACGCGCATCTTTAACGGTAAACCCGCACTGCTGTTTGGGCCTTTTGCGACGTTCTCCAGCAAGTTCCTGAAAAATGGTTCACTGTGGGATTTGCCAGGCTCAGTCTCGCTGTCAAACCTGATGCCGATGACGCATGTCGGGCTGGATAATTTCGATCTGGTCAAATACCTGATCGGACAAGTGATGATGGATGATGACGATCGCTTCGCCGCATTAAAAGAGTATTTCCCCGACGCGAAACAGGAAGACTGGCGCTTGGCGGTGGCTGGACAACGGGTGCAGGTTATCAAGAAAGATGCGGACAAAGGCGGTGTGCTGAAGCTGGGCACCGAGATTGTCAGCTCGCAGGATGGCACCATCGCTGCGCTGCTGGGCGCTTCTCCGGGGGCGTCAACCGCAGCACCGATCATGCTAAGTTTGCTGGAAAAAGTGTTTAAGCAACAGGTAGCAACGCCAGAATGGCAGGGCAAACTGAAAGCGATCGTGCCGTCTTACGGTAAGAAACTGGACGGTGATATCGATCTCACCAACCAGATCCGCCGCTACACCAGCGACACGCTACACCTGAACTACATTGAAGTGAAGCCAGAGTAACACAGCGCAAGCTGTAGTGCTTTACGCAAAAAAAGAAAGGCCGCAAATGCGGCCTTTCGTGTCGATCGCTACTGGGGATTAGAACGTGTAGTTCAGGTTAACGCCGTAGAGCCAGGCGCGGCCTTTGGAACTGAAGTTGTACTCGGCAGAAGGTACTGGACCGATCGCAGGTGTGTGTTCAGTGATATTCACGCTCTTACCGTGCATATAGGATACGCCAACATCCACGGACATATCTTTGTTAAACGCATAGGTTGTCCCTGCGCTTAACCAGAAACGATCCTGATCGGGAATGGAAATGGAGCGTTTATCCGCAGGAACCGGGCTGTCATCGAAGGCGATACCGGTACGGAAGGTCCAGTTATCGTCATGATAATAGGTGGTGCCGATAGCCAAACGATAGGCGTCGCGGAAACCCTCTTGTTTCTCAAACAACGTGTTGCCGCTATTGTTGGTTGCTCTTAGCTCTTTAAAGGCGCTCCAACTGGTTAATGCCATGCTGTAGTGCACTGCCCATTGTGGTGCGACACGGTGATACGCAGAAACTTCCCACATTTCAGGCAGGTTCAACGTTAACTTGCCAGGAATTGTATTGCCACCCGTGGAAAGGCCGCTGAAGTCACCTTTAAAGTCGATATCTACTTTTGAACGGTAAGTGAAGCCGAAACGGTTATTTTTATCGACTTCGTATAAAATGCCTGCATTCCAACCGTAGCCCCATTCTTTACCTTCAAGCCGTAATAACTCGGTGGATGCTGGACGGCCTATACTTGCGCCGGCTGCACCAAGATGACGCACAATAGTCGCATCGGCATAAACCGCATTGACACCCAAGCCAAAGCTGAAGTGTTGATTCAGACGGTAGGCTGCGCTCAGGTTAAGGTTCGAAGTGACCAAATCCGTTTTGCCGCCAATTGAGCCAGCCGTATAGTTCTTGTTAAACTCTGTCGCTAACCCATAGTTAGTGGTTGCTGATGCACCGACAGCCCATTGCTCGTTTAGGGGCATAATCAGGTGCATGTTCGGCACCCAAGCGTGTGGTGCGATATTTTTCGCACTGGCATCAGTGCCTGACGCGCTCTTACCGGAAAGATCAATATCTGGATTAATATACGTCACGCCACCAGAAACCGTGGTGCGATCGAACATTGTCATGGTGGCGGGGTTGCGGCTGCCGGATGTCGCATTATCGGCCACGGCACCTTCGCCAGAAAACGCACGCCCCAACCCGGATGAAGAGTATTCATTGAGTTGAAAGCCTGCGGCGGAAACTTGTGCGGAAACCAGTGCCACTGCTATCGCTACTGCGGAGTGTTTAAACAGGTTTTTCTGGCTCATGACCAAAACCTCATCGTGTACTTGTTATTTGACTTTGTTACATACCGTAACAAGGGACGCGCATTGTAGGGGGCGCAGATGGACTGACAAATCAGACCAGTTGGCGAAAGTATAAGTGGGGAGTATGGAAATGTTGCAAGTTTGTGTTCGAAATATTTCTATATTGATGTAAAAACCAGATCCAGTTAACACATTCGTTAAGAAAAACGCAGTCTAAGGTGAGTTATTTTACCTAACAATAACAAAGCGATGTGAGCTTGATCACTAAATGCCCTTACATGCAGTAAGTTCTAGTGCTTGGTGAGAGTGCCGAGTAAAATAGCGGGAAAAGTGATATTTTTGAACCGGATCAAATCTGCCCGGGCAGATCGTTACCCGTAGAGGAAAAGCATCATGACAAACGCGATAAATAAATGTTCTGCTGAAGAAACCGCCGCTTGCTGTTGTGTGGATGTCGGTACGGTAATGGACAACACCGACTGCACGGCATCTTACAGCAAAGTGTTTGCTGACCGTGCCGCCGCGCAGGCCACGTTAACGGCGCTGACAGAAAAAGCCCGTGCAGTAGAATCTGAGCCGTGCCAGATCGACAGTCGTTTTGCTGACGTAACAGATGGCGTACAGCTGGATATCGATTTTACGTTCAGCTGCCAGGCTGAAACGCTGATTTTCCAACTGGGACTGCGTTAAGCCTCCTGGTGATGACGTGCGGTGCTGCGCGCCGCACGTTGTGTTTATCTCCTTTTTTTGTACCCACTTTTCGTCTTGCCATCCCCTTTCCGATACCAACACCTCCCACACATAGCGTGCACTCGCATTTTGTAGTGAATGGGTTTGCTTAATGTAATGCTCTGGTTAACACTCTATTCAGGTCTGACCTGTTAGAACATATACTTAATTCTCTGTTTACAGGAGTGTTTATGAGCGAGGTGTTACCCCTGATAACCCGCAGCGGCGAACGGGTCGCGATCGTCAGTGGATTGCGCACGCCTTTTGCTCGTCAAGCGACCGCGTATCGCGGTATTCCCGCCATGGATTTAGGCAAAATGGTGGTGAGCGAGCTGTTGATCCGCTATGGCATCGATCCCAAGTGGGTCGATCTGCTGGTGTTTGGTCAGGTAGTACAAATGCCGGCTGCACCCAATATTGCGCGCGAAATTGTGCTGGGTACCGGAATGTGTGTGCATACCGATGCCTATACCGTTTCCCGCGCTTGCGCCACCAGCTTCCAGTCTGTGGTCAATGTGGCTGAAAGCATTATGGCGGGCACTGCGCACGTGGGAATTGCGGGGGGAGCCGACACGTTCTCACTGCCACCGATCGGCGTAACCAAAAATCTGGCGATGACGCTGCTGGATCTCAGCAAAGCCCGCACGTTGGGGCAACGGCTCAAATTGCTGTCGCGCTTGCGTCCGCGCGACCTGTTGCCAGTCTCCCCTCCGGTGGCTGAGTACTCCACGGGGCTGCGTATGGGGGATACCGCAGAGCAGATGGCAAAAACCTACGGCATTTCCCGCGCCGACCAGGATGCTTTTGCACATCGTTCGCACCGGCTGGCGGCAAAAACCTGGCAACAAGGCGTGCTGCACCAAGAGGTGATGACTGCTTACGTGCCGCCGTACCGCCAAACGCTCAAAGAAGATAACAACGTGCGCCATGATTCTACGCTGGAGCAGTACGCCCGTTTATCGCCCGCGTTTGATCGTCTGCACGGTTCGGTCACCGCAGCCAACAGCTCTCCGCTTACCGACGGTGCGGCTGCCGTGTTGCTCATGAGCGAAGGAAAGGCGCGCAGTCTCGGGCTAACGCCGCTGGGCTACCTGAAAAGTTATGCGTTTACTGCCATTGGTGTTCAGCAAGATATGCTGTTGGGACCGGCATATGCCACGCCGCTGGCGTTGGATCGCGCGGGTCTTAGCCTTGGCGATCTCACGCTGATTGATATGCACGAAGCGTTTGCAGCGCAGACGCTGGCCAACATCAAACTGTTCGCCAGCGCTGATTTTGCACGGGATAAACTGGGGCGCACCTCGGCATTGGGAGACGTGGACATGGACAAATTCAACGTGCTGGGCGGGTCGATTGCTTACGGTCATCCGTTTGCGGCTACAGGTGCAAGGATGATTACGCAGACTCTGCATGAGTTACAACGGCGCGGCGGCGGGTTTGGACTGGTTACCGCCTGTGCGGCGGGGGGGCTGGGGGCTGCCATGGTTCTGGAGGTCACACCATGAAACACGTGCACGCTGTTGAGCAAGCACCGGGCGAGGCAGAGACAATTCCCTCGGCGTTTTCGCTGCATATTCGACCAGATAATATCGCCGTGATTGCCATGGATGTGCCGGGCGAGAAGATGAACACCTTGAAAAGCGCCTTTGCGGAACAAGTGCAAACGGTGCTTCGTCAGGCGCAACAACATGCATCACTGCGTGGCGTCATTTTGATATCCGGCAAGCCCGACTCGTTTATTGTGGGCGCGGATATCACCATGCTTGATGCCTGCTCGCGGGCAGAAGAGGCGGAAGCGTTGGCGCGACAAGGGCAAGAAACGTTTGCCGCTTTTGGCGACCTGCCTTTTCCTCTGGTTGCGGCGATCCACGGCCCTTGTCTCGGCGGCGGGTTTGAGCTGGCGTTGGCTTGCGATTATCGTGTCTGCTCGCTGGATGACAAAACGGTACTCGGATTACCGGAAGTACAGTTGGGCTTATTGCCAGGATCGGGTGGGACACAGCGTTTGCCCAGGCTGATTGGCGTCGATCGCGCGCTGGACTTGATCTTGACGGGCCGCTCAGTAAAAGCGCGGCAGGCGCTCAAGTTGGGGATGATCGATGATGCCGTTCCCAACAGTATTTTACTGGAAACGGCGGCGGCGTTGCTGAAAAAGGGTAAGCGGCAACAGCCGGTACTGCCCTGGCGAACCCGTCTGGTGAACTGTTGGCCGGTACGTCACGTACTGTTTAAAGTGGTCAAGCAAAAGACGCGTGCCAAAACCCAGGGCAACTATCCTGCGGTCGATCGCATCATTCAGGTCGTCCGGCGGGGCATGGATAAAGGACTGGCCGAAGGGTACAAACAGGAAGCGCGCGCGTTTGGCAAATTGGTAATGACGCCAGCTTCAGCGGCGTTACGTAGCCTGTTTTTTGCTACCAATGCGTTGAAAAAACAGGCGGGAGCCTCTGCTGAACCGCGTGAGATTTACCGTATCGGCGTGATTGGTGGCGGATTAATGGGCGGCGGTATCGCCTGCGTCACCGCCCAGCGCGCACAGCTTCCGGTACGCATCAAGGATATCAACGAAGAGGGCGTCAACCACGCGTTGCGTTACAGTTGGGAATTGCTGAGTAAGCGCGTGCAGCGCAAACGCATGAAACCGGCGGAACGTCAGCGCCTGATGACGCTGGTGTCGGGCAGCACCGATTATCACGGTTTCGAATATGCCGATATCGTTGTCGAGGCGGTGTTTGAGGATCTGGCGCTCAAGCAGAACATGGTGGCAGACATCGAGCAGCACGCGCGCCCGGAAACCCTGTTTGCGTCCAACACCTCTTCCTTGCCCATACACCAAATCGCCGAACGGGCACGACGCCCCGAGCAGGTCATCGGTCTGCACTATTTCAGCCCGGTCGATAAAATGCCGCTGGTGGAAGTCATTCCTCACGCAGGCACTAGCCCAGAAACTATCGCTACCACGGTCGCCTTTGCCCGCAAGCAGGGAAAAACCGCGATTGTGGTGGCCGATAAAGCCGGTTTTTATGTTAACCGCATTCTGGCACCTTACATCAACGAGGCCGCCTATTGTCTGTTGGAAGGCGAGCCGGTGGAAACCGTGGATGCCGCGCTGGTACGCTTCGGTTTCCCTGTCGGCCCGTTAACCCTGCTCGACGAAGTGGGCATTGATGTGGCAACCAAAATAGTGCCGATACTGGTGGCAGCGTGGGGCGAGCGTTTTCAGGCTCCGGCTACCTTTGAGGCCATTTTGCAGGATGGGCGCAAAGGGCGTAAGAATGGCAAAGGATTTTACCGTTACGGTACCCAGCGTCGTTTCTGGCGCGCGCCGCGTGAAGTGGACAGCGCTATTTATCCCTTGCTGGGCGTAACGCCGAAAGCCCACCTTGATCCTGCGTTGATGGCGCAACGCTGCACGATGATGATGTTAAACGAGGCGGCGCGCTGTCTGGATGAAGGTGTGATCCAATGTGCTCGTGACGGTGACATCGGTGCGGTATTTGGCATAGGCTTTCCTCCGTTCCTGGGAGGGCCGTTCCACTACATGGATCATCTGGGGATTGATGTCGTGGTCAAAACGCTGGAAACGTTCGAGCATCAGTATGGCCCCCGTTTTGCCCCGTGCCAGCGCTTGTTGACCATGCGAGAGAATGCCGCGCGTTTTCACCCTTAATCCTTTCCCCCTTCAGGCTTGGCAGAGAAGGGGGAGTTATAGGCGTTATCAATGAGATGCGTTGTTGCAGGAAAATGGTTAAAACGTTTGAGTTATGAGCGAATAACCTGGGTGGTTAAATCACTGCTTTCTCTGGTAGGTGATATAAACAAAAAGAGAAAAGGGGTTTTTAGGCACTTCTGCTGCCATTGTCAGCAACCAGTAATAATGGCTGTGCTGCGTTTTTAAATAATGGTAATAACAACTTACATAAAACGCTCAAAATAAAGATAGATGCCGCCCAGTTGTTTAACAACGTCAGTATTTTGATAAAAAGAAAAATGAAATGAAAAAACCAAATTCAGCAATGAGCTAGGTTTTTATGCTGAGTTATTAAAACTCATAGTTTATAAAACTATTTTTTTGCGATGCGACGGTGGCAAACAGGTTGCTTTTTGCCCTGAGGGTTCGTCTAAATGGAATGGCAAGTACTGAATACTAAATTAACCTTGTGATTTGTAATGGTATTTTACCCGCATTCCCGGTGTCGGGAGCCAGGCGTGGCGCAAGTTCCCTTGCTGGCCTGTGCAAATCGGTTGACTACGGCTTCCCATCTAAGGTAAAAAAGCGGTTCGTGCTTCGGTTAAATTTGCAACAAAATGACACGTATTCACCCCGTTCAGCCTTTGTACGCATTGCGTTTTTTTTCTCGGGGAATATGCGCTAACAGCATAATATAACGAAGCTTTTTACTATAACGGTGTTATATGCAAGTGTTGATTATGCGTCATGGTGATGCAGTTCCTGACGCAGCCAGTGACGCGCTTCGCCCGCTCAGTGCGCGCGGTGTTGAAGAATCGCGTCAGATGGCTTTCTGGCTACATGACCAGAGTGTGGCCATTACGCGTGTTTTGGTGAGTCCTTATATCCGCGCCCAGCAAACCCTGTCCACCTTACGTGGTATTATTTCCCTGCCTGATCAAGACGATAGCCTACCAGAACTGACGCCGGGCGGCGATGCCGCATTTGTCAGTGATTATCTGCTGGCGTTGGCCGGTGAGGGGATCGAATCGGTGTTGATCGTCTCGCATCTGCCGTTAGTGGGGTACCTGGTGGCGGAACTCAGCCCGCAAACCGGTGCGCCGATGTTTGCCACCTCAGCGGTGGCCTGCATTACGTTGGATGCGCAGTCGGGAGCGGGGACGTTCGATTGGCAAATCAGCCCGTCACAGTTGGCGCTCAAGTCCTGATCCGAGCTTGCGCCGTCGCAAATGTCAGGCGACAGCGCACAAGCCGGGCGCATTAGCGCGACGGTTCGGTGCTCGCTTTTATTTGACCGTACGCTGCATCCAGTTCCACCAACACTAATAGCGCGGCGTCACCGCCGAACTCTTTGGGTGCCTGATGGAAAGCCAGCACGTCGGGATGCTGTGCCAACCAGAGTGGCGTTTGCTGTTTGAGAATATGCTTGCCATGGCCGTGCATCACACAGGCGCAGTAAACGTGCTCACGGCGACAGGCCGCGAGCAGTGCCCCCAGTTCTTGCTTGGCTTGCAACTGGGTTAATCCGTGCAGATCGAGAAACAAGTCCGGAGAATAGTCGCCGCGCCGCAGTTTTTTTAGCTCGTAATGGCTGCTGCCGGGGCGTACGTAACGCATGGGGCCGTCGCTGTCCAGTTGAGGCTGAAATTCGTCGGAAAAATAAAAGCTGGCATCCACTTGTTCCTGCAACGCTTTGCGCGGCGGCAGCTTTCCCTCAACCTGATGGCGCTGGGGACGGTGTACATAGGTATCCTGGCGCAGCGTTTTGGTGCCGGCCACGGAGGCGCGGAATAGCTGTGCGTCGCCATCATTCAACGCGTGTTTTTTACTCATTCGGTCACCCCGTTGTGTCTCTCTCGGTCCTTATTACGTCGGCATCTCTGTTTCCCGATGGGGCGGCCTGGCGTTAGGGCATTCATTCATACGGCATTTGTCATAAATGACATAGGGCCAGTGTAACCTGTAATAGTGCCTGCGCTAGCTTTTTAATAGCAAACCCGAAATTGCCAAAGTACAGGGAGGGCGAGTCGATTGATAGGTGACACTGAGGATTTCTGTGCGGGTGGGTGATATCTGCTGATTTGTCGTTGGCTTCATGGCAAACTAAGCGGCATTTCCTGAGGGGTGGGGTCTGTGGAGGACTAACTTGGATAAAATTTTCGTCGACGAGGCGGTCAAAGACCTGCATACCTTGCAAGACATGCTGCGCTGGGCAGTAAGCCGCTTTAACGCGGCCGATCTCTATTATGGACATGGCACCGATAACCCGTGGGATGAAGCGCTGCAATTGGTGCTGCCAACGCTGTATCTACCTCTTGATTTCCCCACGGACATGTATGGATCGCGTTTGACGTTGTCGGAGCGCCAGCGTGTGGTTGAGCGTGTTATTCGTCGCGTTAATGAACGTCTGCCAGTGGCTTACCTGACCAACAAAGCGTGGTTTTGCGGGTTGGAGTTTTTTGTTGATGAGCGCGTGTTGGTGCCGCGTTCGCCAATCGGTGAGTTGATTTCACAGCAGTTCGCTGGATTGATCGTCGATGAGCCGCAGCATATCCTCGATCTTTGTACCGGCAGCGGTTGCATCGCGATTGCGTGCGCCCATGCTTTCCCTGACGCAGAAGTGGATGCCGTCGATCTCTCTGGCGATGCGTTAGCCGTCGCCGAACGGAATATCCAGCAACACGGCCTGGAACAGCAGGTCACGCCGATTCGCTCCGATCTTTTCCGCGCGCTGCCACCGCTCACGTATGACCTGATTGTCACCAATCCCCCTTATGTGGATGCGGAAGACATGGCGGATTTGCCACAGGAGTTTCGCCGCGAACCGGAGCTGGGTCTTGCCGCGGGCAATGACGGGTTGGATCTGGTGCGCCGCATTTTGGCCTGTGCGCCAGATTACCTTAATGAGCAGGGCGTGCTGATTTGTGAAGTGGGCAACAGCATGGTGCATTTGATGGATCAGTATCCAGATATCCCGTTTACCTGGCTGGAATTTGAGCACGGTGGTGACGGCGTATTTATGCTGACCAAAGATCAACTTGTGGATTGCCACAGCCATTTCGCGGCGTATCGGCAATAAACATATCGGTTGTGTCGGGTTCGTACCGGCAACATAAATCATAGTGCTTTACAGAATAGCGATGTTATACAGAAAGGAGCCGTGATGGCAGGCAACAGTATTGGCCAGTTTTTCCGCGTCACCACGTTCGGCGAATCTCACGGTATTGCGTTGGGATGTATCGTTGATGGTGTACCGCCGGGCATTCCGCTGACTGAAGCGGATCTGCAACACGATTTGGATCGCCGTCGCCCTGGCACCTCGCGTTATACCACTCAGCGCCGCGAGCCGGATCAGGTGCGTATTTTATCCGGCGTGTTTGAAGGGGTCACCACGGGTACCAGTATTGGCCTGATCATCGAAAATACCGATCAGCGCTCTCAGGATTACAGTGCGATCAAGGACGTGTTCCGTCCCGGTCATGCCGATTATACCTACGAACAAAAATATGGCGTGCGTGACTATCGCGGCGGCGGTCGCTCGTCGGCCCGTGAAACTGCCATGCGCGTGGCCGCTGGCGCCATTGCCAAAAAATACCTGCACATGACACACGGCGTTCAGGTGCGTGGCTATCTGTCGCAGATGGGCGATGTCACCTGCGAACTGAAAGACTGGGATATCGTTGAGCAAAACCCGTTTTTCTGCCCTGATGCCGACAAGATCGATGCACTGGATGAATTAATGCGTGCCCTGAAAAAAGAGGGTGACTCTATCGGTGCCAAGGTTAGCGTTGTCGCCGAATCGGTGCCCGCTGGCTTGGGTGAGCCCGTGTTCGACCGTTTGGATGCCGATCTGGCCCACGCATTGATGAGCATCAACGCCGTAAAAGGCGTGGAAATCGGCGATGGATTTGCGGTTGTTACCAAACGCGGCAGCGAAAACCGTGACGAAATTACGCCGCAGGGATTCCAGAGTAACCATGCGGGCGGTGTATTGGGGGGCATCAGCAGCGGGCAGGCCATTGTCGCGCATCTGGCGCTGAAACCCACCTCGAGCATCACGGTGCCGGGGAAAACCATCAACCGCCAGGGTGAAGCAACGGAAATGATCACCCGTGGACGTCACGATCCCTGCGTGGGTATCCGTGCGGTGCCGATTGCAGAGGCAATGATGGCGATTGTATTGATGGATCATCTGTTGCGTCAGCGCGCTCAGTGCGCGGACGTCGTGAGTCAGGTTCCTCGTTGGTAAACTAAACATGAAAAAAGCGTGGGTGGGGGCCATTGCCGTGCTGTTGAGCACGGGCGTATGGGCAAAAACCCCGTGGCAAGAGATCGCGCATCCGGTGCCGGGTACGGCGCAGGCCATTGGCGCGTTCTCTAACGGCTGTATTGTCGGTGCGCAGCCGTTGCCGTTGGAATCCGTGAATTATCAGGTGATGCGTGTCGATCAACGCCGTTATTTCGGTCATCCGGATTTGCTGGCGTTTATCACGCGCCTGAGCGCCAAGGTCAAAAAGCAGACGGGCGGTATTGTGCTAGTGGGCGATATGGGCATGCCGGCAGGCGGTCGATTCAGCAGCGGCCATGCCAGCCACCAGTCCGGTCTGGATGCGGATATTTGGCTACAGATGCCGCTGCAACGGTGGACGGCACAGCAACTCCTGAAACCGCAGCCTATCGATTTGGTCGCAGCCAATGGTCGTCAGATTAACCCACGCCAGTGGCAACCGCAGGTGACCGCGTTGATCAAGCTGGCGGCGCAGGATTCTGAGGTCACCCGCATCTTCGTCAACCCGGCCATCAAGAAACAACTGTGTCAGGAAGCAGGGCAGGATCGCGACTGGCTGCGTAAAGTGCGCCCTTGGTTTGCGCATCGGGCGCATATGCACGTGCGGTTACGCTGCCCGGCAGACAGTCTGGAATGTCAGGATCAGGACGCGCCTCCCGCTGGTGATGGTTGCGGTGCCGAGTTGAGCAGTTGGTTTACGCCACGCCAGCCGACCCCTGAAGCGCCAGTGAAAACGCCACCTCCGCTACCGGCCTCGTGCCAGGCATTACTCGATAAACATCTGTTGGTGAACTAAGTCATGGAATGGTTTTTAGTCAGCCCCGAAATGCTCGGGGTGTTGTTTGCTTTTGCTGCACTTGCCGGTTTTATCGATTCTATCGCGGGGGGAGGCGGGTTACTCAGTATTCCTATTCTGCTCTCGGCGGGGTTAAGTCCGGCGCAGGCGCTGGCAACCAATAAACTGCAAGCGGTCGGTGGCTCTTTTTCTGCCAGCCTCTACTTTGTCCGCCAGCGCGCTGTGAAGTTAAGTGAACAGAAGCTGCCTATTGCCTTGACGTTTGTCGGTTCAACGTTCGGTGCCTGGCTGATTCAGCAGATTCACGCGGATTTTTTGCGCCAGATCCTGCCCGTTCTGGTGATCGGTATCGGGCTCTATTTTCTGTTAATGCCGAAAATCGGTGAAGAAGACCGTCAGAAACGCTTGTCGGGCCTTCCATTTGCGTTTTTGGCGGGCGGGTGCGTCGGGTTCTACGATGGTTTCTTTGGTCCCGGTGCCGGTTCTTTTTACGCGCTGGCGTTTGTCACACTCAGTGGTTTCAGTCTGCCTAAAGCCACGGCGCACGCCAAGGTGCTTAATTTCACGTCCAATTTTGGCGGGCTGCTGTTCTTTATTCTCGGCGGTCAGGTGGTTTGGGGCGTTGGTCTGGTGATGCTGGTCGGGCAGGTATTGGGGGCTCGTCTCGGGGCTCGCATGGTGCTCAATAAGGGGCAAACGCTGATCCGCCCGATGCTGGTGATTGTGTCTGCCTGTATGAGCGTGAAGTTGATTTATGATAACCACGGCAGCGATATTGCCCAATGGATAGGACATCTCTGGTCATGACCACCTCTAGCGTAAGCACTACGCACGATTACCGCGATCTCATTACCTTGTTCGCACAGTGCTTTGAGCAGGACTATAACACCCGGCTGGTGAAAGGGGATGATGAGCCTATTTATCTCCCCGCTGATGAACAGTTTCCCTATCATCGTATCGTGTTCGCCCATGGGTTTTATGCCAGCGCATTCCATGAAATTTCGCACTGGTGCATTGCCGGTGAAGCGCGACGCAAGCGGGTGGACTTTGGCTATTGGTACTGCCCGGATGGCCGCGACGCGGCAACGCAAGGGCAGTTCGAGCAGGTAGAAATCAAGCCACAGGCGTTTGACTGGCTGTTTTGTGTGGCATCGGGCTTTCCCTTTAATGTCAGTTGCGACAATCTGGAAGGGGATATTGAGCCGGATCGCATCGCGTTTCAGCGTACTGTACATGCACAAGTGATGGTCTATCTCGAGCAGGGTATTCCGGCTCGCCCATTGCGCTTTATTCGTGCATTACAATCGTTTTACAATACGCCGCCATTGACGGCGGAGCAGTTCCCGTATCCCGCCGATCTGAGCTGATGCGGATAAACGTTAATAGTGAGGATGTGAGATGATCGCAGAATGTGAGGCGCGTATTCTTGCGCTGATTGATGATATGGTAGAGCATGCCAGCGATGATGAACTTTTTGCCGGTGGCTACCTGCGCGGTCATTTGACGCTGGCGGTGGCAGAAGCCGAAGAGCAGGGCGACACCACGGTTCAGGCGCTCTATCAGCGTGTTTGCGACAGTGTACAGCAAGCGATTAAAAACGGTGAGCTTTCGCCGCCGGATCAGCTATTGGTCAATGGTATGTGGGACGATTTATTTCAGCGCGCCGCTAACATTAACTGATCCTTTCTTTGTTTTCGATTCCGCCACTGTCTACCCACCGTCAGTGGCGGATAACGCGGTTACACCGCGCGGCCTTTCAGCAGCTTTCTCACCCAAAAACGATTTGGATTCAATGCGGCGAGCGTTGGCGCATCGAGCGGCAGCGGTTCACCGTACAGTTGCCCAGCCAGAATTTCAGCCGCTAACGGGGCTGAGCACAATCCACGCGATCCCAGCGCACCGATCACGAACAGGTCCGCATGAACTGGAGCTGTGGCAACACGCTCTGGCGTATGCTGCTGTACGTCAAGTGACGCGTATTGCGCTAGCGTCTGTGCGTGATCCGGAGCGGCACCGAGCAGCGGCAGGTGATCGCGCGTGGCACAGCGCACGCCTTGACGCGCAGCGTTGCCGCTGACGTCGATGTCATTCACCCACGCGGCCTCGGGCAAGCAGGCCGCAAGGCGTTGGTGGTTTTCTTGCTGCTCGTCTGCGCTAAACGCAGTGGTAACCACACCTCGCTGGTAGCTGGCACCGATACAGTGTTGCTGATGACGAGGGCTGACAGGGGTTAGATAACCATCGTAGCAAAGAACGCGTTGCAAGCCTTGTAGCACTGGCGTGGTCGGGATATGACTCACTTGGCCGCGCACCGCATAGCAGGGGAGGTGCTGAGTTTGCGACCAGTCGCTGAGCTGGTGTCCATTTGCCAGGATCACCACAGGATGGGCTTTTTGCTGCCCGTTTGCCAACCTCAGTTGCCAGCCGGAGGCCTTTTTTTCCAGCGCAGCGACGCGGGTCGCAAAATGCACCACCAACCCGAGCGATTGCGCGTGTTTCAGCGCATGGGTTGTCAACTCTGCCGGACATAACCAGCCACCCTCGGCATAGTTCAGTCCTGAAAAACCAATCGCTAATCCGGCGGTTGCGTCCATGTCATCAGCGCTGAGCGGCATAACCACCTCTGTCGGCCAGTTGCCATGCAAGATTTGCGTGATTTTGCGCGCACTTTTTTCATCGTAGGCAATTTGATTCACACCGCACCAGTCATGCTCATAGGCGATGCCGTCTTGCAGTAGTGAGTCGTACTGGCGGCGGGCAAAACCAAAAGCGGTGGCGAAAAAACGGGAAAGCGCATCGTGTTTGTCGTTGAGTAACG